>JBKCEW010000067.1:0-5800 GCA_046304235.1 Crocinitomicaceae bacterium
TCCGTCCCGATAGCTATCGGGAGGTTGAAGGAGCAAATTATTGGAGAGGTGTCCGTCCCGATAGCTATCGGGAGGTTGAAGGAGCAAATTATTGGAGAGGTGTCCGAGTGGTTGAAGGAGCACGCCTGGAAAGTGTGTATAGGTCTAAAGCTTATCGCGGGTTCGAATCCCGCTCTCTCCGCAAAAAAAGTCATCATTTTGATGACTTTTTTCAGTTTAAACTCAACAATTTTATTCTTTCAACATTTTGTTAAGAAATTGTTAACGCGTTATTTTTTTTGATAAACTTAAAGGGATTTATTTCTTCTTTTCGAACTCTTTTTTTGCTTGTTTTTGAGTGTTTTGTTGCTTAAGTTGCTGTTTTTCATTGGTGGTTAATAATCATTAAAGTCTACCAATAAAGTAGGGGAAAATAACGGGTTGAAATTTGAACAATTAAAACTTTTGTGTATGTTTGTCAAAAAAATTTAAATCTATAAAATAAAAAAGCGATGAGTACAAAACAAAAAACATCAGGTGGTTTTTCATCATTGGTTGCAACTATAGCAGTTGCCTTGTGTTTAGTAGCAGGTATCATAATTTACATGCAAGTTCTTGGTAACCCAGACAACTTTGTTGGAGGTAATGTTGAAGGTGAACCGAAAGAAGGTAATTTCTTAGGAATTGCTCACAAAGGAGGTATTATTGTACCTTTTTTGATTGCAATGAACTTAATCGTTATTATTTTTTCAATAGAGCGTTTTGTGACTTTAGCTAAAGCTGGAGGAAAAGGAAGAACTGATAAGTTTGTAGAAGATATCCGTGAAAAATTAGAAAATAACCAAATTGAAGAAGCAATCGCTAGTTGTGATGCTCAACAAGGTTCTTTAGCTAATGTAGTTAGAGCTGGTTTAGTAAAATTTGAATCTGTTGCAAACGATGCATCTAAAGATAAAGATCAAAAAGTAGAAACAATGCAGAAAGAATTAGAAGAAGCTACTGCATTAGAGTTGCCAATGTTATCTAAAAATTTAGGTGTGCTTTCTACTTCAGCTTCTATCTCTACATTAATTGGTTTGATTGGTACTGTATTAGGTATGATTAAAGCGTTTGCTGCGATGGCAGGTGGTGCTCCAGATCCAGCTCAATTAGCAACTGGTATCTCTGAAGCACTTGTAAACACATTTTTAGGAATCTTCGCTTCAACTATTTCAATTATTGTTTATAATTTATTTACAACAAAAATTGATGGTAATACATACGCTATGGATGAAGCTAGTTATTCTATCGTTCAAAGCTTTGCTTCAAAAGTTAAATAATTTAAGCAGTATTTATAAAGTATTAAAATCATTAGAAAATGCCTAAAATAAAAGTTCCAAAACATTCCCCTTCGATCGACATGACGCCGATGGTGGATTTGGCATTCCTTCTTGTGACCTTCTTTATGCTTGCTGCTATTCCGAGAGTGGATTCTCCTGTAGAAGTTACGACTCCTGCGAGTACAAGTGAAAAATTGATTCCAGAAAACAACTTAACGATTACTATCGATAAAGGTGGTCGTGTATTCATGGATATCAGTCATGCTGATGCACGTATGGAATTAATTGAGTCTATTGAGAGTGAATATAAACTTAAACTTACTGAGAAACAGAAAGAAGAGTTTACTAAAATGTCAAGTTTTGGTTGTTCAATTACTGAACTTCCTAAATACTTGGATATGGAATCTGCTGAACGTAAAAAATTTCCAACATTAGGTATTCCTGCTGATTCAGCTACTGGTCAGTTAAGAAACTGGATTAATTTTGGAAATTTAGCTGCGTTAAATACCGGAAGAACTAAGTTTGAAGAAGCGGCTATGAAGGGAGATAATCCTTTAAAATCCGATTTTGAACCTAAATATGTATTACGTGTAGATGGTAAAGCTGTTTACGTGCATGCACAAAATGTAATCAACACATTTAGAGATTTAAATTTGAATAACTTGAATTTCATAACATCGGCTGAAAAAGCGCCAAAACAATAAAAAGAAATGGCAGAAATTGCAGACAACGGCGGTGGTGGCCACGAAAAAGGTGGTAAGAAAAGACCTAAGAAAGGCTCGACGAGGATAGACATGACTCCGATGGTGGATTTAGGTTTCCTTTTGTTAACTTTCTTCGTAATGA
Organism: Crocinitomicaceae bacterium; assembly: GCA_046304235.1. GTDB lineage: Bacteria > Bacteroidota > Bacteroidia > Flavobacteriales_D > Crocinitomicaceae > CANHVK01. The sequence continues at coordinate 2,145 of JBKCEW010000067.1, forward strand.
CCACTACGTTTAGTAAACCGAAAGTAATGAGTTTGGTGTATCCACCTAAAATGGAAGTACCACCTAAAGATTTGCCTAAAGTAAATAATGGTATTACATTTTTATTAACTAAAGATAAAATCTTTTATTATACAGGTGAATTCTATGGCCCAGGAAATAAAGATGGTAAACCTCTAACTCAATTACTAGAAACATCGTTTGGACCTCAGGGAGTAAGAACAGTGTTAGCAAAACTGAACTCTTATGTTATTAGTAACAAAAAAGGGTTAGATTCAAAGTTTCAAGCTAAATCTATCGATGAGAAAAAGTATAAGGATATGCTTAATAAACTTCAAACGGATAAAGAAGCTTTGAAAGTTTTGATTAAAACGGATGACAAAGCTACTTGTGAGAACTTTGTTAATTTGATAGATGAATTAGAAATTGCTCAAGTAGGTGTAATTGCACCTGTTGACTTGACAGTTGCTGAATTAGATTTAATGAAAGCTAAAAAATAAGAGTATGGGAATTATCATAGGAATTGCTCTTATCATTGCAGGAATTTCATTGTATGAATATTTTACTGCAAGAAGATGGCAACAAATAACTTCAACAGACAGAAACGAAATCGTTTTTGCTGATAGAAATAAAGAGTATGGTGCGTATGTACTTCGTAGGGATTACGACCGTAATATGTCAATTATCCTTTTTGGTTTGTTTGCTTCATTTGCTCTGTCTTTTGGGATATACAAATTTGTAAAGAATTTACCTGAAGATAAAGTAGAGGGACCAAAGGTTGATATGATTAAAAAAACCATTCAAACTTCAAAAAAAGAAGATACACCACCACCACCACCACCACCACCAGCTCCACCGCCAGGACCGAAAGTGGTTGCTAACCCTCCTCCAGTTATTGTGGATGAGGAAGTGAATGATCCTGTTAAAACACAAGATCAGGTAGAGAACGTGAATACGGGTGCTAAAGATGCTGAGGGTAGTGGAGATACATGGGGCCCAGTAGTTGATAATCCTGGAAATGGACCTGTAGAAGCTACTCCTGTAGAAACAATTGAAGACTTCGTTGATGAAGAGCCTGAATACCCAGGAGGTATGGAAGCTTTTTATGCTTGGGTTACACGTAACACTGAATTTCCTGATGGTTCTGACGGAGGTGAAATTACCGCTGAAGTAGTACTTTCTAAAGATGGAAGAATTTATGATGTAAGAATTTTAAATAGTTCTGCACCTGAATTAGATCGAGTAGTTAAGAAAGCTTTATTACAAAGTTCTAAATGGAGACCAGGAAGATCAAATGGTAAACCAGTAAATTACCGTTTCGTAATTCCTTTTAGATTCCAATTATAATTTAAAGGCTGTCTCTATGGACAGCCTTTTTTCTTTAAATTTAATATATGAAAATTGTAAATATTACAATGTCATTAGTAAGTATTACATTATGTGTAGTACTTTTTTACTTTATCGCATTTACCAATGTTTTTTCGGGTCGTTTGGATGGGTTTAAAAAACCAATGATGTTAGCGATTTTGAGTGTCTATGCGGTTTATAGATCCTTTATGTTATATTTATCTTTCAAAAATTTGAAACGCAAAAACGCTTAGCAATATGAAAGTACTTTTTTTTATTGTTTTCTTGTTCTTATTACAAGCTTGTGGTGGAGGTAATACTTCCTCTAGTGAAAAAACAAAGTATGAATATGCCAAAATTGTAATTGATGATTCTTTTCAAAAGTTACTCAAAACAAGCGTTGATACATATGAAAGTCAGTATCCTAAAGCCAAATTTATTCTAAAATATGATTCGGAGGATAAAGCAGTTGAATTGTTAATGAATGATAAAAAAGTGAATACCATTGTTATTTCAAGAGAACTAACAAAAAGAGAGCTTTATATCCTGAAAACAAAAGATATTGAGGTCAGAAGTAATAAAATTGCAACGGATGGTTTAGCTATTATTGTTCATCCTTCTAACTCGGATTCGGTATTTACAGTTAATGATCTAAAAGAGATACTATTGGGTAAAAAGACAACTTGGAAAGATGGACGTAAAATACAAGTTGTTTTTGATAATCCTTACTCTGCAAATTTCAATTATTTAAAGAAACTTTGTAATTATGGCCCGATTGAAAACCATGTTACTGCACTAAAGTCAAATGAAGATGTGATAAAATTCATCAAAGAGAATCCAAACTCATTAGGCGTAATCGGGGTGAATTGGATTAGTGATCAGCATGATTTTGACACTAAGTATTTTCTAAATGGAATACGTGTTGCTTCGGTAAGCAAGGATAAAAAATCAATCGCTTTTCAACCATATGCAGGGGTTTTGTATACGAAAGAATATCCTTTGACTCGTGATATTTGGATGATTAATTACGCTCCTAGAAGTTCAGTAAATTCAAGTTTAATCAATTTTATGTTGAGAGAGCCAGGTCAACTGATTGTACAACAGTCATCCTTGGTTCCTGCTAATGCACCCATTCGATTGATTGAAATGAGAACAGATCAATAAGGCTTAAGAAAATATTAAATCATATTTTAAAAGCTAGCTAATTATATTAAATCCTTATTTTTGCCAAACTTGGCAAATTATTTGTAAGTAAAATAAAAACATATATTAGAGATGAAAAAAATATTCTTTTTGATGTTATTAATAGCATCTTTTTCAAATGGTCAATCATTGCAAAATGCAATTAAATTGACAGATAGCGAACAATATTCTTTAGCGGACAAAGAGTTAAGAGATTTAATTAATCTAGACGCTTCTAAACCGGAGTATTATTATTATTTAGCGGAAAATTTTGCTGATCGAAAAGAAATAGATTCAGCTTTGGTTTATTTGAAATTAGCATCAACAAAAGAAATAACACTACCATTTACAAATATTTCTCAAGCGAAAATAAAATTGTTAGAGAAAGATTTTAGTGCGGGTAAAGTACTTCTTGACCAGGTGTTAGCATCAAATAAAAAGAATGCTGAATTGTACCGTGTTGCTACAAAAGCTTTGTTGGATTCTGACTCTAAGTTGTTTGATGAAGCAATAGCTTACATTGATAGAGCTATCGAATTAAATGAAAAAAATGAATACAATTATTTATTGAAAGGTGATGCTTTAATGTTACGTTCAACTGCGAATGTTAATGAGGCAATTAAAAATTACAATTTTGTTTTAGGTATCAATCCTTCTTCTGCAAGGGGCTTGGTTAGAATTGCTAAAATTTATGTAAGGTTAAAATCTCCATCTTCTGATTCTTCTGCAAACGCGTATTTTATGGAAGCACAAAAATTAGACCCTAATTATGCTCCTGCATATCGTGAACATGCAGAATTATTAATGTCTGCCAACAAAATTAAGCGCGCTTTAGACAATTGGAAAAAGTATTTAGAAATTAATAATAGTTTAGAGGCTAGATATCGTTATATGACCACTTTGTTTTTAGGAAAACAGTATTGTGATGTAATTGTAGAGGGAGAAAACTTGACAAAAAATGGATTTTCAAATTTTTATGTATATCGTATGTTAATGTCATCGTATGCTGAATGTACTAATGATAAAGAAAATGCAAATAAAGGTTTGACAGTGTCAGATGCTTTTTTCGCAAAAGTTCCAAATGAAAAAATCATTTCATCAGATTATAAATACAAAGCGCAGTTATTAAC
>JBKCEW010000068.1:0-17859 GCA_046304235.1 Crocinitomicaceae bacterium
TATCGGGACGGACACCTCTCCAATAATTTGCTCCTTCAACCTCCCGATAGCTATCGGGACGGACACCTCTCCAATAATTTGCTCCTTCAACCTCCCGATAGCTATCGGGACGGACACCTCTCCAATAATTTGCTCCTTCAACCTCCCGATAGCTATCGGGGCGGACACCTCGATTTTTCTATCTTGATACTTCTGTATAGAAACAAAATTCAGAGGAGAAAAAATCTTATTTCGATAAGTTGGAGGACAAAAGTAGAAAAATATTCCAATTTAAGCTACCGAAAGTTCTCCTGCTATACTTTGCTTTAATATTTTCTCTATTTCAAGTTTATCAGTGGAGCTACCCAAAGCAAACATTAATTTACAAATCGCTGCCTCCGTTGTCATATCCCCTCCTCCAATTACACCTATTTTTTGAAAAAAAGAACTTGTTTCGTATAAACCTTGCTCAACCGACCCACTCTGACATTGGGTAATATTTAATACTACACCGCCCTGATCGATATAATCAGCTATTAAATCATCAAATAATTGATCAGTAGGAGCATTTCCGGCTCCAAATGTTTCCAGAACAATCCCTTTCACATTTTGAAAATCGAATAAACTTTTATAAACCTTCGCGTTGAAACCTGGAAATATTTTCAGTAAAGCAACACGATTATCCAGTTCCGTATTCAATTTCAATTGATCATTTTCAAAAGGATAACTTACTTTTTGGTAATTTATGTGAATACCAGCAGTAGCTAAAGGTGAAAAATTGGGTGAAGCAAATGCTTCAAATGCATTGGCTGAAATTTTTGTAGTTCGATTTCCTCGATACAAGTTATTTTCAAAGTAAATACAAACTTCATTTACTTTCGAAGAACCATCTAAATTTTTTGCTGCAGCAATTTCTATTGATGTTAATACATTTTCTCTACCGTCAGTTCTAATTTCATTGATTGGTAGTTGTGAGCCAGTTAATATTACTGGTTTCTTTAAGCCTTGCAGCATAAAACTCAATGCGGTAGCAGTATAAGCCATTGTATCAGAACCATGCAACACGACAAAACCATCATAATCATTATAAGAATCAAAAACATTAGTTGCAATTTGTTTCCAATAACTTGGATTCATTTCAGAAGAATCAACGGGTTTATCAAATGAAATAGTTTGAAGTTGTACATTCAATCTCTTCAATTCTGGAATTTGATGATATAAGTTATCAAAATCGAAAGCAGTAAGCATTCCGGAGTTAGGATCATTAACCATACCAATTGTTCCACCAGTATATATAATTAAAACGTTTGGTTTCATGAAATTTGAATGTTACAGATTAAAAAGATTACAGATTAAAAGATTACAGATTACAGATTAAAAAGATTATAGATTAACAAATTGTAGATAACGAATAAGAAAATATTAAAATCATGATAAATTAAATAGATTTATTGTGTTTTGGGTTGTAATATTTCCAATTTCATCTTCTGATATTCCATAAATGGAAGATAATTTTTCAGCAATCAAAGGAATATAGGTGCTTTCATTTCTTTTACCTCGATAAGGTGTCGGAGCTAAATATGGACTATCCGTTTCTAAAATCAAATGTTCTAAAGAAATATTTTTTAGCACTTCATCTAACCCAGACTTTTTAAATGTAACTACGCCTCCTATCCCCAATCTAAAGCCTCCATAAGAAAGCACTTTATTTGCTTGTTCTAAATCACCAGTAAAACAATGAAATACTCCATTTAGTTGATCATCATTTAATCGATCAAGTACTTCAAAAATTTCATCAAAAGAATCTCGAGCATGAATCACAATTGGTAAATTGTACTTCTTAGCCCAATTAATTTGAATTTCGAATGCTTTAATTTGTTCTTTTAAAAAAGTTTTATCCCAATATAAATCAATCCCTATCTCTCCAACTGCAATAAATTTATGATTAACTGTAAAAAAAGATTCAATTTGACACAAAGTTTCTTCTACATTTTCAGTTACAGAACATGGATGTAACCCCATCATAGGAAAGCAATTATTAGGATATTTCTCAACCAAATTCATCATTCCATCTATAGAAGACAAATCAATATTTGGTAAGAGGAACCTTTGCACTCCTTTCTCTAAACTATTTTGAATCACGTTATCTCTATCTTCATCAAACTGTGAAGAATACAAATGAGTATGAGTATCAATATAATGCATTATTTGATAACTACCTCCGCAATTTTAGACCAATTTTTACCAGTCAAATATAACTTTTTGGTGGCTGGCTGATAAGCAATTCCATTCAAAACTTCACCGCCTCCCTTTGCTTTAATAACTACTTCTGAACAATCAATTTTTTTTAAAACTTTTCCAGAATTAGGATCAATAACCAAAATGTAGTTTTGTTGCCATACGTTTGCATAAATTTTTCCATCAATATATTCCAATTCATTCAAACTCGTAATTGGCCCCAAATTATCATAGACCTCTACAATCCTATTAATTTCAAAAGTTTGCGGATTTCTGAAATATAATCTTTCAGAACCATCAGTCATAATAATATGCTTTGCATCATTACACAATCCCCAACCTTCCCCATTGTAGGTAATTTCGTTTATTTTTTCTAATGTTTCTTTATTGTAAACAAAGCATTTTTGTTGTTGCCAAGTAATTTGATAGACATTATTTCCCAATATCGTAATACCTTCTCCAAAATATGCAGGTTCTAAATTCACCTCTTTAATCGGATTACCAGAGTTTAAATCAATTTTAGCTAGTAAACTTGAACCATTTTGACCAGTTCCTTCATATAATTCATTTCCATTGAATTCAAAACCTTGTGTGAAATGGCCTTGGTTGTGTGGATAAAGTTTCATAACAGATGCTTTCTTCTTTATCGGATTAATATTTGATAAAACCCTCATCAAACGACTATCTTCAAAAACAACTGCATTTCCTTTATAAACAACCAATTTTAGTTCCTTAGCTCCTACATTAAACTTGTTTGATTCCAATGTATAAGAAAAATTTTTTTTGGGATGATTCCAAGTTTGAACTAAACTGTCTTCGATAAACAATTCAATTTTCGAAGCTTTTAGTGACGTATGTTTTATATTTACTTTTCTAACATCGCCAAACTTCATATCTACATTATCTGTAAAAGCAAATTCCGCTAAAACTTCTACTGAAAGGTCTTCATTTTTTGAATAATTATCAAACATAGGTACCACCACGAGTGAACCTACCATCAAAATAATAAGAGTAAGAAAGATTATACTTTTGGACTTTGACATGTTAAATAAGATTTAAAATTTTTTCTGCATCAATGGATTGATGAGAAGCATTATAAATAACAATTTTATCCTTTAAAACAATTACTTGAGGAGATTGGTGTTCGACATGTGTAAATTTTGCGATTTCATTAGAAACATCTCTATTCGCAATAAGATCAATAAAATAACATTCAACATCTGCTGGATTTTTCCAATCGGACTCGAAAAATTTCAACGCCATGGAAGAAATACTACATCTAGTACTATGTTTGAAGAAAAGTTGAGTCTTTGTTGAATTTTCGTTCAACACCTGATTCAATTGTTGAACAGACACAAGGTTAATCCAATTCGGTTTCATTATATAGTAGGTGTAAATTGTTTTAAGAAACGAATGTCATTTTCCGAATACATTCTTAGATCATTCACTTTAAATTTAAGCTGAGTGATACGTTCAACACCCATTCCGAAAGCAAAACCGGAATAAATACTTGAATCAATTCCTGAAGCTTCAAGAACATTTGGGTCTACCATACCACAACCCAAAATTTCTAACCACCCAGTATATTTACAAACGTTACACCCTTTTGAATTACAAATAGTGCAAGAAACATCAACTTCAGCACTAGGTTCAGTAAATGGGAAATAAGAAGGTCTCATTCTAATTTGTGCTTTTTCACCAAACATTTCTTGTGCAAAATACAAAAGCGTTTGTTTAAGATCTGCGAAGGAAACATTTTTGTCGATATATAATCCTTCAACTTGATGAAAGAAACAATGAGCTCGTGCAGATATTGCTTCATTTCTATATACTCTTCCTGGTGATATCGTTCGAATTGGTGGAGTCGTGTTTTCCATCACACGAACTTGCACAGAAGAAGTATGAGTTCTTAAGGCCATTTCCTGTTCACCTTTTTCAATAAAAAAAGTATCTTGCATATCTCGTGCAGGATGTTCAGGAGGAAAATTTAATGCTGAAAAATTATGCCAATCATCTTCAATTTCTGGACCTTCAGAAACCGTATAACCAATACGATTAAAAATTTCTATAATTTCATTTTTAATTGTAGAAATAGGATGATGAGAACCGACTTGGTTTATTTCTCCAGGTTTTGAAAAATCAATTTTATTTTGACTAAAAGAAGATGTTTGAATCGAATTTTTTAAATTTTCAAAAGTAGATTCAGCATGTATTCTTAAATCATTCAACAACTTACCAACTTCCTTTTTTTGTTCATTCGGTATATTTTTTAATTCACCAAATAATGTTTTAATATCACTTTTTGAACCCAAAAATTTAATTCTAAACTGTTCTAAAGTAATTGGACTATCTACTTTGAAAGAAGAAATGGATTGGTAAATTAAGTCAATTGAATCCTTCATTGAATTTATATTTTTTTGAAAACTTGTTTCATTTGTACGAAATTACTAAATTTAGAATTGTTTTATTCAAAGTTTTTAAAAGAATATTTCATAACTTTGTTAGCTATTTTAAGTTTTCATACCAAATTTATGAGAAATTTTTTATCCATAATCACTCTAACTCTTTCACTTTCTATAATATCAGGTTGCAAGGAAAAACCTTCAATGTTAAGGATTTATGTTAGAAAAAGTGACAACAACTTACTAGATAAGGGACTGTATGCTAAAGTTTTAATTAGTTCAGATGCTAATTCTACTCCACCAACTTCCAAATTTTCCGATGCAAAAATGACGAATGATGCAAGTTTTGCTGAATTTAATTTAGATGCTTTTTTTGCAACCCATCGTGCTGCTTACAGTGACAGTATACGTTCAGGTTATTTTAAAGTTAACGTTAAATTAGATGATATTGAAGGAGATACATTAGTTCGTGTAACATACAGAACTACTTCAGTTCAGACTATATACTTAAAAAATTAAATATATGATAAAAAAAAGAAGCCTATCAGCATTATTTATATTAACCCTATTGATTTCTTTTGGTTGTAATAAAATACAACCAACAACTGCTACTATAACTGTAAGAGGAGAAGATAAATTACCGCTTGCAAATATACCAGTTGTGTTAAATGCTACTCCTGGTGATAATAGCAAAAAAGCTGCTTATAAACCACTGACTGACATTAATTTAATTTCTGGAAGTGACGGTAAAGTTACCTACGATTTCAGTTCTATTTTTAAGGATGGACAAGCTGGAGCTGCGGTAATTGATATTTATGCATCTAAAATTATTGGTTCTGATACACTTGAAGGTGTGAGTCACGTTAATTTACAACCAGAAAAGAACAACGAGGCTATAGTAACGATAGTTAAGAAAATCAGTCAAAACTAGAACCTTTTACTTATATTTTATTTAAACCCTGTAAATTTAGTTTACAGGGTTTTTTATTAAAGGTTCATTTCTCATTTTAAGAAAAAGTTGAATTAGAGCTACTACATCTTTTTCACAATAATCTTTTATTCTTTCAAGATTATTTTCTTCGTAATAAACTTTGGCCACATCTGCACCAGAAATATCATCTTTAGGAGTTGGAATATTAAAAACATAACATAATAATGCGAGAGAAGTATATGCTTTAAAATCGCCAAACTTCCACAACTCCATTGTATCTAAATGTGCTATTTCCCAAGGTTTTTTACCTGCTAAATTAAGTACATCAGGTATATTGATACCATTAATCAGTAGTCTTCTACAAATAAATGGAAAGTCAAATTCTTTAGCATTATGTCCACATAAAATTTGGAATCTTGGATTTTCTTCTAACAATCTAACAAACTGTTTTAAGAGCGTTTCTTCATCATCATGATAAAAAGATTTCATACGAATTTGTCTACCTAAAACTCCTTCATGTATATAACCAACTGATATACAAATTATTTTTCCAAACTCTGCGTAAATTCCAGCTCGATCATACACCTCTTCCACTGTGTTTTCTTTTTGAAGAAACTTAGTTTTTGCTTCATATAGTTTTTTTGCCTCCTCAGGCAAATCTTTAAAATGATAAAATTGGGGTACCGTTTCAATATCTAAAAATAAGATCTTATCCAGAGGAGCTTTTTGTATCATAAATGAATAGAGTTTGAGTATTGTATTATCTAAATTAGTGATTATTGGCTTAATTTAATATATTTGTTTTGGAAAAAAATTGAAAACATGCGTAAATTAAGCTACTTATTGTTATTCACATACTTGATTGTGACAAGTTGTGGTTCTGGAGATGATTTATCAGACAAAAAAGCAAATGGAGGTGCAGCTTATGGAGGTATTTTCAGATTCAAATCTTCTGAAAAAATTGCGACACTTTTACCTGTCTCATCCTCTAGTATCTACACTCAGAGAGTTGCAAGTCAGATATTTGAAACTTTACTAACTATTGATCCTGAATCTGAAAAAGTGGTTCCAGGTTTAGCTGAAAGTTATTCAGTTAATCCAGATGCTACCGTATTTACTTTTAAAATTAGAAAAGGTGTAAAATTCCACGAAGATGAATGTTTTGATGGAGACAGCAGAGAACTTAATGCACAAGATATTAAAAACACACTAGATTTTGCTTGTAGTAAAACCATAGAAAACGAAATTCATTGGATGTTAATAAATGTAATTAAAGGAGCAAAGAAGAATTATGACTCATCAAAGAAAGGTGTTGTAAGTAAGGGTGTATCAGGAGTTAAAGTAATAGATAAAAACACATTGACGATTGATTTAGAATATCCTTTTATTGGTTTTGATAAGCTTTTAGCACATCGGAGTTTAGGTGTTTTTCCAAAAGAAGCATTTGATAAATATGATGACGAAATAGGTAAACATCCTGTCGGTACTGGACCTTTTATGCTAGAGAATTGGGAGGAAGAGAAAATTATTTTATCAAGAAATCCAAATTATTGGAAAAAAGATGAATTTGGAAATCAGCTACCATTTCTAGCTGGAATCGAGGTTAGCTATGCGAAAGACAAAAAAAGTGAATTACTTGCTTTTAGAAATCAAGAAATTGATCTTGTTTTACAGATTCCGGCAGAGGAAATTGACAATGTATTAGGATCATTAGAAGAAGCACAAGCGGGTAAAAACATTAAGCATAAAATTGATTCTAAAGCTAGTTTAAGTACTGCTTATTATGGATTTGCAAATGCATCAGAACCATTTAACAACCCGAATGTAAGAAAAGCTTTTAACTTAGCAATAGATCGCGATTATCTGATTAACAATTGGATGCAAGGAGATGGTTACCCATGTAAAAACGGTTTTGTCCCAGCGATGGGAGATTATGATGATACAAAAGTAAAAGGTTATCAATTCAATGTTGCTGAGGCGAAATCATTACTAGCCAAAGCAGGGTATCCTGATGGTGTTGGATTTCCTAAGTTAAGTTTTTATGTAAATACAAAAGAGGGATCAGTTATACATAAGCTCGCACTTGGTGTATTGAAACAAATTAAAGAAAATTTAAATGTAGATATTCCAATCAAATTGTGTTCAATAGATGAACGTGATCAAGCGATTTTAAAAGGAGAGGCAAGGTTTTGGAGAGGTGGTTGGATAGCTGATTATCCAGATCCTGAAAACTTCTTAAACTTATTTTATTCTAAAAACATAGGGTCTAATTCAGCTATTTCAAATCCCTTCCGATACCAAAGTATGATTTTTGACAATACACTTGAAAAAGCTATGAAAGAAGGTAATCCGATTAAAAGAACGAACTACTTTATACAATGTGATCAACAAATTATAGACGAAGCTGTCGTAATGCCTATTTACCATGCTGACTTTATGACTATGATCAACAATAGAGTTAAAAATTTTCACACTAATTCTAATGAAATTATTGATTGTTCTACGATATTCATTAGAGAACAAAAAAAATAAAAGTTCTATAACCTGTGATAAAATGTTGAAAGAGGATATTTAATATCCTCTTTTTTTATTAATCAGAGCTATAGCTGTAAGCCAAACCAACTGTAAAATTATGAATTACAGGTGTCGTACTTTTATTAAAAAAATTATATAAATCACTTATATTAAAGGAAAAAGAATCTTTTATTTTAAAGATAAGCTTTGTAGTACCATAAAAAGTATAATCTGAAAATTTCATTATGTTTGGCTGAAAAAAGTATTCAGAACTTATGCCAATTCTTTTAGTTTCTCTACTTAATTTTATTCTAAAGGAATTTCTAATGTTATTATTAGTAGATTGATTGTTAAACGTAATGTATTCATTTAAAATAGCATAAGATAAATTTATTTTAAACCCTAATAATGAATCTCGAACACCAAAACCAATCCCCATTAGATTGTTATTTTCAATTTTTCTAACTAAACTATGGTTGTACTGATAAATAGTAAAAATATTAAATTTCCTTTTTGTATAAGATATTGTAAACTTTTCAGCGAACTCATTTTGAGCCATCTTAGGATTATATAATAATGTGTAATTTAGATTGTTTGCTGCCGAAATTCTTTTGAAATCAACCTGATTATTCGTTATTAAAGCAAAAGTTTGTGTTTTATTTGAACCATTTTGATAAAAGGCAAAATTGACAGCATCATTTAAATTCAACTTAATCTGAGAAAATGAAGGATTTAAACAAGTGAAACCAAAAAATAAGGTAACAAATCTTAGAAAATTCATATAATATGAAACAGAAATTAAAAAACATGAAAATAAAAAAAGGGACTGAATAATTCAATCCCTAAGTTTCAATCTTATTTGATCAAGTATCTTATTTTGGAAAGAGTAATACAAACTCTGTTCTACGATTTACTTGATGTAATTCTTCAGAACACTCTACTCCATCAGCACATTGATTCACTAATTTTGTTTCTCCAAAATTATTCATTACAACTCGATTAAACTTTAACCCTTTTGCTCTTAAGTAATTGTTACAACTTAAAGAACGGTTTTTAGATAAACTTAAGTTGTATTCCTCTGTCCCTCTACTATCTGTATGAGAATTTAATTCAATCAAGAATTTTTTGTTTTCTTTCAAGAATCGATATAACGTATCTAACTGTTGTTTTCCAGATCTATTTAGATTTGCTTTATTATATTCATATACAACATTTTCTAGACGAATCATTATACCAGCAGCTGTTTTTCTAATATTAACATCAACTGGATTATCATCATTTTTAGCTGTTATATCAACCATTACAGGGTCGTAACCTATTTTCTCTGTAGTAACTACATACTTTTTATCTTTAACTAAAGTAGCAGATACAATACCTGAAGCATCTGATACAGCTAAAATAATCGTTCCTGTTGTTTTTTCTTTAAATTCAATACGAACTTCGTCAAGTAATTGACCAGTTTCTTTGTCTTTAATCAATAACTGCTTATTCGTTTGACTGAATAAAGTACTTATAGAAAAAGTACATAAGATTAAGGTGAATATGAATTTCATTTGGAAAGATTTGAAAAGGCCACCAATCATGATGGCCTTAAATAAAATTACTTTTTAGAGAAAATTGATAAAAACTTAGGTAATTTAAATTTTTTCAACTTTAAATTTGCAGATAATGGGTTATTATTTGCAGCTCCAACTTTTAACACTTTCTCGTAAGTATCAACAAGTGAAGACTTATTTGTTGTCACAGTTAATAAAGAAAGAGGCTCAACATTTTTACCGTCTCCACAACAATTTTGGTTGATTTTGTAAACCTTTTGCTCCTCAGAAGACAAAACACCGTCAATTTTAGACAATTTAGTTAAATCCTGAAGTTTTTTATCAAAACAATCATCACCACAAGGAGTTTTCTTTACAGAAGTCTCATCTTTAACAGACTCTTTTGATTTCATTTTGTATGTACCAGCATAACCATATACCGTAGCTTCTGCTTTTCCTCCAAAAATAAAGAAAATTCTTTTTGTTTTAGAAACACTATAAATTGGGGCAACCAATACATCTACATCGTTATCAATGATAGCATTGAAATATGCTTCGTCTTTAGCAAGTTGTTCAACTTTATGACGTTTGTTTGTTTGACCTTTGATTCTTTTAGTGAAATCAGGTACAATTTCAACATCAACTTGTAAAGTTGCATCAACAGATTGTTTTCTATCAACTTCTACTAATCTGTGAGAGTGTTGATACGATTTACAAGAAATTACACTCAGTCCTAATGCCACATAAAGAACTGTTTTTTTTACTAAATTCTTCATTTATTTTTTGAATTTATGTGTTTTTTGCTTACTCTATATGGTTTTCAGCATCCCCAAAATTATTACTTCTTTTTACCTATACGAATATATTTACCATCATCTGTAACTTCGTATTTTCCACTATGTATTAATTCTTCTAGCATCCAATTTTCATTGAAAACAGATTTATTTTTAACGATAGATTCGTGTTGGTTTGGTTCGATTATTTCTTTAGGTTCAATTGATGGCTTAACATCAACCGACTGTTTTACAGGCTTTTTTGCTGCTTGCTTGTAAGTTCTGGTTTCTTTCACAACTACTTTCTCAACTGCAGTAGGACTCTTGTATGTACCTTTTTCAGGCGCTACTTTTACATCTGTACTCGAAATGGAATTATTTGTATTGATTAACTCAGATGGTAATACGCTAGATTTAGATATCGAATCTACAACTAAATCTATTTTTGATTGGCTAGCTGCAATATTCTCAATATTACTTGAAGTAGTATCCTTTTCTTCTGTAAGTATTTTAAAATCTTGATCTGATTTAATATCGTTGTTAACCTCTAAACCTTTTTCACTTGCGTTGTCAAAAGCATCAGTTTTGATTTGTTCAATTTGACTAGTTTTATCTTTTACTAACTCTGACGAAGAGGGATTCTCATAAGTTACTTGAACCTGCAAATTATTATTTTTAACTGGATTATTCGCTTTAACGTCAGCAGGGACCTCTTTATTTGCTTCAATATCCAATCTTTTCTCATTTGATTTCACATCTGGATTATGATACTTATATTTTTTATCTGCTAATTCAGAGTAATTAATTTTATCATAATCAGAAATATTCGTGCTTTGATCAACATACACTTGAACATTCTTTTTTACAGTATTAGTAGCTGGTTGTTGAGCATAAATAAATACACTTGAGAAAACAAACAATAACAAAGCAATATGTCTGAAAGTAAAAATTACCATTTTGATTAAGTTAAAACTAAGATTAATTGGATGATTTTAAATAAGAGTCGATGATAGACTTTTTCTTGGTTGTAACAATTAACAACTTGAGTGGCTCTTTATCATTTTTACAATCATCGCACCCATTTAAAATCTTTATTTCTTGTTCTTCTGAAAATTCTTGATTATTATTCTTTGCAAACTTTTCAAGTTTTTTGAGAAAACAATCGAAAGATTCATCATTACAGTCATCTGACTCCTTTTTGTCTTTTTTATAAACTAATTGCTTATAATACCCAGCATAACCTGTTATTTCAGCTTCACAATTCCCTCCAAAAAAGAATAAAAAACGTTTTGTTTGATTAATAGAATATATAGGATTTACTAAAACATCAATTTGATTGTCCACAATAGCATTAAAATATGCTTCATCTAAGGCAAGTTTAGGTGATTTGTGTTTTTTAGTTGATTTAGCAGTAATATTCTTAAGGGAATCCGTAGAGATAGCTAAGTCAAAATCTTGTTGAGCCAAATTCACATTTTGTATATCTACTACTCTATAGGAAATTGGATTAAAAAAAAGTTGAGAAAATAAATAGTTAGATGTACTAATTAGTAAAACAAATAAAAATAAAATTTTGCTCATTTAAATTGAATTTGACGGCAAATATAATCTTAATAAAAGTTAAAACAAGCCTCAAACTTATTATTTTCAAAAAAAAACTCAAAGTATTTAATTAATTAATAATATTTTAACGTCAAAAAAATAATAATTTAAGGATTGTAATCAAAAATTATAATTGAAATTATTTTATGTTATATTCTATAAAACCACATAAAAACATTTTAATTTAAGTCAAAGAAAAAACCTCAACTATCTTGCGACAATTGAGGTTTAAACTAACTTGTAAGTTGGAAGCACTTACTCGTGTACCCAGGGCGGGTCCCGAAAGCTTTCGGGACGAACCCGCACTCATTTATATTTTTCTTTCAAGCGTTCAATAATTTCTGGATATTTGTTTAAATTTTCTATGTAAACTTTACTTTTCATTTTTTTAATATGCATTTCGATTTTTCTAGCTTGTTTGTATTCTAAATCATTAACAATGAAATATAAAACCCAATCATCTGTTATCGATGAAAATGAATTTTTATATAGTTTTTCTTTGTGTTTTGCTAGTCTTAACTCTAAATTTTCACAACTACCTGTATAATATTTCTTAAGTCTTGATGAATAAAGTATGTAAAGTGTTGCCATCATTTAAAGAAAAAACCTCAACTATCTTGCGATAATTGAGGTTTAAACTAACTTGTAAGTTGGAAGCACTTACTCGTGTACCCAGGGCGGGTCCCGAAAGCTTTCGGGACGAACCCGCTTCTATTTATATTTGTCTATTAATCGATTTACGATTTCAGGATAGAGCTTCATATTTTCAATATAAATTTTACTCTTCATCTGCTTTATATGAGCCTCTATTTTTCTTGCTTGTTCATATTCTAAATTTTCAATTGTTAAACACAAAATCCAATCTTCTGTTTTTGATGTATAAGAATTAATGTAAAATTTGTCTTTGTGTTTAGATATACGATCTGATAAATTATCACAACTACCAATATAATGTTTATTGAGTTTTGCTGAAAATAAGATATAAACTACTGCCATCTATTAAAGAAAAAACCTCAACTATCTTGCGATAATTGAGGTTTAAACTAACTTGTAAGTTGGAAGCACTTACTCGTGTACCCAGGGCGGGAATCGAACCCGCACTCCTCGCGGAACTGGATTTTGAATCCAGCGCGTCTACCAATTCCGCCACCTGGGCATTTAAGGTTGCGTCTACCTCCCGATAGCTATCGGGATCGCCACCTGGGCATTTAAGGTTGCATCTACCTCCCGATAGCTATCGGGATCCGCCACCTGGGCATTTAAGGTTGAATCTATCTAATAAATCAAGACAACAGCATCAAAACAATTTGAACACGTTTGTTCACCGAATTGGTTTGCAAATATAATAACAAAAATTGTTATTACAAGTATCTTTCCAAACTACTCTGATTTAAAGTGTACAAAACAATAGTAACTGTTTAGGTTTAATCTTTTAAGATTTTTACAATTACAAATTCTGTTCTTCTGTTTTTCTGATGTAGTGCTTCAGAATATTTATTTTCATCTTTCATATCACACTTACAGTGGTTTGCTAGTTTTGATTCACCGTATCCTTTACCGTAAATACGTTTCTCTTCTATTCCGCGTTCAATGATATAATTTCTAGAAGATTCAGCTCTTCGATAGGATAAATCTTCATTAAACACTTCGCTTCCTCTACAGTCAGTATGTGAACCTAATTCAATGTAAATTTCTGGATGTTTCTTTAAGATAGTTACAATTTTATCCAATTCTAAAGCTGCATCAGGTCTAATGTTGTCTTTATTAAAATCGAAATAGATCGGATTTATTTTTAGGGCACTTCCTAACTCAAGTCCTTTTTCAATTTTATATAAATCAATATCAAGAAGTTCATTGATAGAATAAACACCAGATTGATTTATTTTTTTTTCATACTTTATTTCTTTACCTAAATAACCTTCTTTTTCTATTCTTAATTTAAGACTCAATGAATCTCCTATTTTGTGATTTGGTAATTTAAAATAAATCTCTCCATTAATATCAGTTACAAAAGACATTGTTTTTTTGGCTTCTCTAATAATAATATTAACATTTTCAATGTCTTTACCCGATTGTTTTTCTTTGATTTTAGCGTGGAGATAAAACACATCCTTAGGAGCTAAATATAGAGTATGTTTGATTTGGTTGTCAGTAGTATCTGAATTAATCAAATCATTTTCACTAGATAAATTTTCAGCTGTAGCGTTTATATTAATCTCTGTTTTTGGCTCTATAATTACATCAATTTTACCTTCATTATTTGTGTTATAGATGTATGTCTTACCATTTTGTACTAATGAAACTGAAGCATTTTTTACTAATTCACCTGTTTCAATATTACGAATAGTTAAGTCTAAATATTTTAATTTAAAGGTCGATAGTATTTGAGCGAAATAAATGTCATCATCTCCCTTGCCTCCATCTCTATTTGATGTGAAATAACATTTTGTATAATCGTCATTGACTATGAAACTAAAATCATCCTTTGGAGAGTTAATCCCTTCTCCTAAATTATATATATGTCTGTAGGAATTGTTATTAAAAGGAGCATAAAAAACATCTAATCCTCCCAAACCTACATGTCCATTTGAAGCAAAAAACAGGTCGCCATTTGCACTTACATACGGAAACATTTCATTTCCTTCAGTATTTACATCTGGACCTAGATTGATCGGCTTACTCCATTTATTATTTTCTTTAACAATCATCCAAATATCTGTTCCACCAATTGATCCCGGCATGTCAGATGTAAAAAATAATTTTGAACCATCTTTTGATAATGCAGGGTGACCATAGGAATAATCATTTGGTCCTAAATACAATTGATCAATATTTTTCCATTTTCCTTTTTTATTTTTTGTAGCACTATAAATTCTAAGTTTTAATACCCCTTCTTTACTCAACGTTTTTTTATGTAAGTAATTATTACGTGTAAAAAACATTATATCTGGGTTATTTGGAGACATTGTGATAGGACCATCATGAAATTTGGTGTTGATTTTACCTTTCAATTTAGATTTATTTTCAAAAGTCGTATCGTTTAATTTATTGAATTTATATACATCTAAAAAAGCTGTTTTATTCCATTCAAACTCTCTTTTAACATACAATTGATTTTCATCTTCAGCAACAACAAATAATTCTCCATTTGGAGTAGTAAAAGGGGCAAATTCAATTCCTTTTGTATTAAAATGTAAATTAGTTATCTTGAAATTATTTCTTTTGTTCTGAATTTCTTTCATAATTTCTTCCTTAGATTCAAACGTCAAACCTCTACTATCCTTAGTGTTCTTTTTTCTAAAAATTTCCATCCACTCATCTGCTTCTTTCGTCATTTTATTAGAACGCAAAGACATTGAATAATAAAAAGCATCATTGTAAGAATATTCTCCAAACTTTACAAACTCTCCATACCAAAAAGCTGCCTTTTCAGTATTGTTTATAAAACGATAACTATTAGCTAATCTTTCACTTATGAATTTGTATTCAATTTTTTGACTTGCTAATTCTTCGTATAGATTAATTGCTTCGGCATAAGCGTAATTATCATAAAATTTATTTGCTCTTTTCAATTTTACATTTTCTTGAGCATAACTAAAAAATTGAATGATTAAAAAGAAAAATAAAGCGCCTACTATTTTTATCTTGTTCATAGTCCGTATTTTAGAAGTATCTTGGTGTAATAATTTTGTCATTTTTGAATAAGAAATCATAACTTAAAAACAATTCATATGTACCCTTGTTAAAATTATGTAATCTACTCACCGTCTGATCGAAAGACATTCCGAATTTTAACTGATCTGAAACTCGGTAACCAACTAATACACCATATGAATCTTTTACTCGGTTCATCACACCAAACGAAAATTTATTTCCATAATAGGCTTCAAGTGATAAATCAACACTGATCGGTGCATTTTGAGTCAGTTTTGTAAGAAAAGCAGGTTTTAATTTCCAATATTTATTCAATTCAAACACATAGCCCCCAATAATATAATAGTGTCTATTCAATTTTGTGGCATCAGTGTTATTTTTTGAAATTTTAGTTTCAATTAATTTAGGAGTAGAAACCCCAAAATAACCCTTATCTGTATGGTAATATAAACCCAAACCAATATTAGGAGTCACTTTGTAATAATTAAAAGCAAAATTATTATCGTTTGCTTCGTCTAATTTAAGGTGAATTAAATCTGCTTGTATGTAATTCATCATTGCTTTCATACCAATATTTAATCTTGCCTTTTTATTTACCTTAATAGAATAAGAATAATCTAACGCAACCGAAGTTTGGTTAATAGGACCTACTTTATCATTTAAAAAGTTAAGTCCTATCCCAATATTTTTATTGATTATCGGAGTATGTAAAAACAAGTTTTGAGACATTGGAGCTCCCTCTATACCAATCCATTGCTGTCTAAATAAACTCGATACATTTAAAATTTGACTAGAACCAGCATAAGCAGGATTTACACTTAATGTGTTGTACATATAATGTGTAAACTGAACTTCTTGCTGACTTTTTACTTGAAAACTGATTATCAGTACAAGAACGATTATTATGTGTTTAATATTTATCATCTTACTAATTATTTAAATAAATGTAACCGTTTAACTTCGTTCCAGCTTCGTCATTCAATTCAAGAACATAATAATATGTACCGACTGGTAAACGATCATCACCCAATGTGTTTTTAACATTTGGATATCCATCCCATTCATTATTATATCCTTCTTTTTCATAAACTAAACTACCCCATCTGTTGTAAATGTATATTTTATTGTTCGGGAATAACTCGATGTTTTTAATAACTAAATAATCATTTTTACCATCGTTATTTGGTGAGAAACCTTGCGGAACAAATATTCCATCAAAGTCTAAATAATCTGGTTTACCATCTTCATCAGTATCGTTAATAATTCCATTATTACATGGGTCTATCATTGGAGTTTCCTCTGAATCTGGTTTACCATCACCATCTGAATCTAAATCAAGATAATTTGGAATACCGTCTTTATCTAAGTCTGTTGTTCCCTCTATATAATCTGGAATTCCATCTTTATCAGAATCTTTCAATTTATTATCCACCACTACCATTGCAGAGTCACAAATGTTTTGTGCATCACACATTTTATAGTAGAAAGTATCTAATCCACAATATCCAGGTTTAGGTACATAGGTTATACTTCCATCTGCATTGATGTTTGCTCTACCTTTTATAGCTTGTCTTGTAATTACGATCGTAGGATCTTTTCCAATAGGGTTTTTATCATTTCTTAATACATGTATCACAATTGGTGTTTGATCATCTGTTTCATCATCATCATCATTTGCTTTCGGAACAACATTAACAACTACTTTCAATGTGTCACATTTGTTTGCATTACAAATCGTTATACAAATAGTGTCTTTACCAATATAATTATCATCTACTTTATAAGTGATACAGTTACCTATAAGTTTTGCATGATTGTTTTTATTACATGCTATTGATAACGTGTTGTTTCCTCCATCTACATCTGCATATTCAAAACAATAAGTAATATCCTTAGTAGTAGTTACAACTGTATCGTTTGTAATGAAACCTGGATCATCGTCTACAGGAATCACTTTGATAACTAACAATGCTGTATCACAAAGTACTGGTGAACCATTGTCACATACTTCATACACTAAGGTATCGTTACCATTTGTATTCGTTGTAGGGAAATACGTGATCTTACCTGTTGTAGGATCTACCGTTACTGTTCCGTTTTTCGGTTGCTTTTTGATAGTTACCGAAGTTTTGTCAATCGAACCATCAAGATCTGTATCGTTGGTTGTTACATCAATAGTTACATCTTGATCTTCGTTTGTTGTTACTTCGTCTTTGTTGGCAATCGGTCCA
>JBKCEW010000069.1:0-3360 GCA_046304235.1 Crocinitomicaceae bacterium
TAGGACCTAAGTTTGGGACAGTAAGCAAGAAATTAGTCAATGATGCAGTAAAAGAATGCCGTCAAAAAGGTGATGCAAATTGGCTCATCATTCTTGGTTTTAGCTTTGAAAGTGATATCGAAGGTGGAACGCAAACAACCAGCATGGGTACTTTTGAAGTTACCAAGGTTCGTATACATGATGACTTACTTCAAGAAGGCTTAAAGAAGAAACCAGCTAAGTCAGCAGCCAGCTTTGTTACTATTGGCGAACCTGATATTGATTTAGTTAGAAATGGAGAGCATATTCAGGTTGAAATTAAGGGTTTGGATATTTACGATCCAATAAGAGATGAAGTAAAGCCAAGGAATATCCATGATATCGCTTATTGGATGGTAGATGATGATTATGATGGAAGTAATTTCATTGTAAAACAGGTCTTTTTCTGTGGCGGAGACAAAGATGAATTTACTAAATGGCGTAAAGGTTTAGATACCCTTGCCAAAGACAATACCAAGAAAAAAGTAGAAAAGACCCTTAAAATTGAAATAGATGATGAAGCTTTTGAAAGGTTATATGGCCATATTTCTCATCCGATTTCAGTCAAGAAAGCAGGGCAAAAGATAGCAGTACGTATAGTTAGTCAGTTTGGAGAAGAAACAACGAAGGTTTTGGTTATGTAGAATTATTGTGAAATGTAAGGAGTAAATAATGAAATTAGTCGACAAGAAAGAAATCGACAATCTAATTGGGAAGGCGGATTTTTGGGTTCCTAAACAGTTGATTGCAGTGTGCGAATATGTAGGAGGAATTTCTGAGTTAGATGGCCTTATAGAGGAAAAAGAGTATTTCAAAGCTCAGCCATTACTCAATTTCAAAGTGCATGAACGAGGATTGGAAATTATTATAACTCTTGGTTTTAAACAGCATTTCTTGGGAATACCTACGGATTCAATAGCTTCAATTGAACTTGAAAAGGGTGGGACAATTGATGTTGAAGAAAGGTCGGTGATAGGTCGTGCAGTAGTTGGTGGATTACTTCTCGGTCCATTAGGAGCTATAATTGGTGGTGCCTCTGGCTTGAAGGACAAGGTGATCAAAGACAAAGACATGTTGCTTATTAATGCAACAGAAGACAGTCAAAACCACAATATCCTTTTAACAATCCGCAAAGGTAAGTCAGATGATGTTCGGAAATTCTTCTTGCAGTATTTCAAGTCAGTATTTACGATAACAGCGAAATAAACATCGTATTCAAGAGTGATTGTGTATTGCATGCAGGATTACCACCTGTGTAATTGGGCATAATGAGGTTTGGGGGGAATTGGTTTTTAGAATAAAATGGAGTCTTCCGAAAATCCAAGAAACAGAGTAGGAATTATTTTTAGGAGAGATTTATGAAAAAGCTATTTTCCTTGATGTTGGCATTTCTCGTTATTGGTACATCACTGTGGGCAGATGATATTGCTGATGTAGTCATTGAACGAAATGGTTCAGTTACAATTAAAGATGCATCAAATAATGTGATTTTCACAGGTGGATGGACATCAAGTTGGGAGCTTTGTGGATTCTCAAGTTCCATAATTGTCATAAAAGAAAGTAATGGATACTTATATGTAAGAGATAGGAAATTCGAAGTTATATCAACCAAAGGTATTTCCTCGGATGAAAAAGTAAAAAATGTAGTAGGTAACAATATTATGGTAAAACATAAAAATGGAAGAGTAACCACTTATGACAAGAACTTCAATGTTATTTCAGAAAAATACGAGTGATAATCTGTCTTAACTGTATCTGTAAAATAAGGTCAAACAAAGAAAAGCAGCTATTCATTAGCTGCTTTTTCTATTTCTTCAATGAATTACGAACTACATCCGTAAGTAATCCAGATTGGATAGGGTTGTTGAGTCATTCTATTTCTTCAAGTTGAATGAGATGAAAAACTTCACCTTTCTGTTATGTTGTTCTGCTTCTCTTGATAAAATGATTCGCTGATGGCGAATCATAAATCATAAGAATAAGGCTAAATTCCAATCTATTATCTAATCCTTTTTATCATTTCAAGTCGATAGAAAGCATGATCGAACATGGAGTATTTCAACTTTCATCAATTTATGTATCATTCAATGCGTTCAGAATAATAATTGGTATGTCTGAGATTGATTCAGAAATACCCATTAAGGATGTTCTAAATTCATAAACCTCATCTAATTTCTTAAATGCAGCCTTCTTATGATAATCTGAACAATAAGATGCATTGTTTATGAAGTCTCTTATTTCTCCATATTTCATGAAATCTAATAGCTTAGCATGTAATTGAATGTCTATATCATGACAAGTCATATTTGGATTATTTTGGAATTCCATTTTAGAAACATTAGACTCTGTAATTGATTCAGGATTGGTGAACCTGATTTCTTCGGTTAGCTTCCTGATAATAGCGTTTACAAATCTTTGAAATTCCAACTTTGCTACATCTGAAAACTGATAATAACGCTTTCTTCCATTCTGCTCGAATTTTAGGTAATCTTTGAAGAATCGAAACTCAAATCTGATGATATCGTTTATCATGAACTCTTCTTTCTTGTATGAAAGATACTCTTGGTCAGACTTTGAGTATCGCGTATTGTCCAATTGTGAATAGCAGCAGACTTTTCTGACTTTATTTTCTATGTATAATGTTTTTTTTGAGGACTCTTCACTTTTATGTTTTAGGTCTTTTGTTAAATGATGTGTCTTTGGATTTATATAATCCCACATTTGGACAGCATTTAGCTGAGTGGAAATGTTAAAATTATAGTCTATTCTTTCTACATATCCCTTTGAACAATCAAACCCTAATCGTTCACTTATCTTGGATAAAGCCGTATCTACATATTTATAAGGAAGAGGTTCTATATTCGAACCATTTACAAACCTTGGTAAAGATAGGGAGATCTTTGTATAATCTACCCTGCTATACACATGAATGTGGTCTATGGTTGTATTCACTGGGTAATTAGTATAGCTTCGTCTATTTTGAGAAAACAAAGGAAATCCATGACCTTCCTCTGTTTGTGTTTTCTTGTCTTGATGCAAACCATACAAAAGGCTCTTGATATCATTCAGTTCATCATAATTACAGTTGTTGTTATTGAAAACAAGTTCAATAGTGTCTAATCCATGACTCAATAATTCCATTTCTATCTCCAAAAATATTTTAGGTTTCCTTACCTTATTATAGGCTACTACCTATATAGCTGAAGGTCATACCCTTTTTAGAGAGATTTGGATATTTTGTTCAAAATTTTTTGAAAAATTGCACTGTTTTAGGTTGAATTGTTGGATAGGAAGCTATTGGTAGAGCGAAATAATGGCTATAAAGCATATAATATGCCATAA
>JBKCEW010000070.1:0-5285 GCA_046304235.1 Crocinitomicaceae bacterium
ATTCTCTTTCATTTTTTAGAGTGTCTAGATCATTGATTAATATTGTTTGTTTTGTGTCTGTTTGTATGACTACGTTTTGTGTTTTTCTATTAAAAATGGTCGCACACGACGAAATTAAAATACTTATAATGAAAAACGATAGATATCTCATATACTCTTTATTAATTCTAAAGGTATAAAAAAAAGGAGCGGTTAAGCTCCTTTGGTAATAAAAATCAACTTAATGCATTTTCTAAATCTTTCCATAAATCTTCAATATGTTCTAGTCCAATGGAAAGTCGAACCAAACCATCACTAATACCCACAGCTTGGCGCTCTTCGGGTTTTAGTTTTGAGTGTGTTGTTGAAGCTGGGTGCGTGGCAATACTTTTAGCATCTCCTAAATTTGGAGTCAACGAAAATATTTCGAGTTTATTTAAGAATTTTCGTCCTGCATCTAATCCTCCATTTAATTCAAAAGTGACTATACCTCCGCCTGCAGTCATTTGTTTTTTGGCAATTTTCACGTTTGGATGACTTTGTAAAAACGGGTATTTCACAAATGAAATAGCAGGGTGACATTCTAACCGTTTAGCAATTTCTAATGCCCCGTTACTCATGTGGTGAACTCTCAAACTTAAAGTTTCAATTGATTTTGAAATAATCCAAGCATTGAAAGGGCTTAATGCAGGCCCTGTGTGTCTTGCAAAAGCTTCCATTTTAGCGATTATTTCGTTGGAACCTAAAATCAAACCGCCTAATGTTCTACCTTGTCCATCCATATATTTAGTGGTTGAATGGATAGAAATGTCGGCTCCTAAAACGATTGGTTTCTGTAGTATAGGGGTTGCAAAACAATTGTCTACAGCAAATAAAATGTTTTTCGCTTTGCAAATAGTTGCTACTCGTTCAATATCAATGATTTCTAATGAAGGGTTAGAAGGGGTTTCCAAATAAAGAATCTTGGTGTTATCTTGAATTGCATTTGCATATCCTTCGTAATCAAGTGCATCTACATAGGTTGTTGTAATTCCCCATTTTGGAAAAATTTCGGTAAACAAACGGTGTGTAGAACCAAAAACAGACCTACTCGAAACGATGTGGTCTCCTGCTTTTAATAATGCTGCAAATGTGGTAAATACAGCAGCCATACCTGATGAGGTTGCCCAACCACTTTCTGCTTCTTCCAACAATGCAACTTTCTCAATCAATTCATCAACATTCGGGTTTGAGTAACGTGAATAGATATTTCCCTCTTGCTCGTCGGCAAATACAGCTGCCATTTCTTCCGCTGAATCGAAAACGAAACTCGAAGTAAGGTATAAAGGATTTGAATGCTCTTTTTGATAAGTACGGTCGATGTGCTTTCTAATTGCAATTGTTTCGTCTTGTAATTTTTTGAATTTTTTATTCATAATGTTTTATTTTTGAACCACTTCATGTGTGATTGAAATTGTAGGGTCAAGGCTTGAAGAAACAGAACAGTATTTTTCTACTCCTAATGCAACTGCTTTTTGTACTTGTTCGATAGGATCTTCTTTTCCAATGGTGAAAACTAAATGTATTTTAGTAAATGGAGCAGGAGTTGCGTCTTTTCGTTCTGTTTGAATATCAACTTCATAGTTGCTTAATTCGATGCGTTTTTTCTTTAAGATCAATAAGATGTCGATACTTGCACATGCTGCAACACTTGAAGATAATCCTTCCATCGGTCTAATTCCCAAACCTTCGCCTCCAGCTTCTGGATTTGCATCATAACGAGTAGTTTGACCAGTTGTGTTTGTTACTTCAAAAGCAACTTTATCATTTAATCTTTTTAAAACGAGAGCCATATTACAATTTTTTAAGTAAAATTAAGGTAAAACAGCAAAGAATACTTCAGATTTTTTATTGAAATCGATGTCTTTGATATTGTTTAAGTTAACAGTTCCAGTAATATACGCATAGTCTTTTCCTTGAAAGATTTCTTCTTTTTCAATCCATTGAAAAACTTCTAGTTCAGATGCTTTTTCTGCTCCAGCATATATTTTCAAAACAGATTCGGTTGTGAATTCTGGTTTTTCAGATGAAGCAGATTTTTTATATTCATAAGCATATTCAAATTGTAATGCAGAAATATCTGATAAAACAGCACTTGCAGTAGGGTAAGCGCCGGCTCCTTTTCCTTGAAAAAGTTGCTTGTCAGAAAATAAAGCCTCAACGGTTACAGAGTTAAATTCATTATTTACGTTGTAAGCCACATTATCTTCGGTAATGAAATGTGGAGCAACAAAACCTACTAGTTTATCTCCAATACGTTGACCTCTTGAAAATAATTTCAAACGATATCCTTTTTCAGCAGCGTATTTTACATCTTGTGCTTTGATGTTACGAATACCGTAATTGAAAATTTGTTCGGGAGTTAAGGTAATCCCAAAAGCGTGTTTGATTAAAATCAACAACTTGAATTTTGAATCGTAAGCATCAACATCTAACGTTGGGTCTGATTCAGCAAAACCTAATTCTGTTGCTTCTTTTAATGCTGTTTCATAGTCTTTACCGTAATTTGTTTGAGTAAGAATGTAGTTGGTAGTCCCGTTCACAATTCCTAAAACACCTGATAATGAATCGTTGTTATAGTATTCTTCTAGATTTCTTATGATTGGAATAGACCCACCTACAGATGCTTCATAAAGTAAGGAAACATTGTTTTCTTTAGCCAACCCTAAAAGTGTATCGAGGTTTTCAGCTA
Source organism: Crocinitomicaceae bacterium (assembly GCA_046304235.1). Taxonomy (GTDB): domain Bacteria; phylum Bacteroidota; class Bacteroidia; order Flavobacteriales_D; family Crocinitomicaceae; genus CANHVK01. The sequence continues at coordinate 2,711 of JBKCEW010000070.1, forward strand.
ACATTTTTTTATTCGCTGTAACTACGTGTTTTTTTCTGCTTAAGGCTTCAGACACGATTTCAAATGCTGCCTTCGCATCATCGATTAATTCTACTACTACATTGATTTCATCGTTATGTAGAATTTCATTTTTATCGTAACTGAAATTTTCTGAGCTGATACTTCTTGGTTTGTTTGGGCTCTTAACCACAATTTTTGAAATTCGAGCATCCAATAAATTTGATTTGTTTAATACTTCGTACAGTCCATTACCCACGCATCCAAATCCAAAAAGGCCTATGTTTAATTTATTTCTCATCTTAGTTATTTATAAAGTTTTTTAAAATTGATTCTAATTGTTTGGTCTCTACTAAAAAACCATCATGACCAAAGATGGAATTTATTATTTCAAGTTTTGCTTTAGGGATATGTTCTGCTAGAAATGCTTGTTCTGCAACAGGAAACAACAAGTCGGAGGTAATGCCTATTACTAGAGTATCTGCTTGAATCGTATTTAACGCTGCTTCAATTGATGTTCTATTTCTACCAATATTATGACTATCCATTGCTTTTAGTAAATACCAATAAGCATAGGCATCAAAGCGATTAACCAATTTTTGTCCTTGATAATTTTGATACGAACTCGCTTTAAAACTGTCTGTCTTTGTATTGTCAACTTCTGCTTGTGTGATACCGTAACCTTCGTAAGAACGATAACTTAGCATTGCAATACTTCTTGCCGCTTTTAATCCTTTTGCACCACCATTTGGAATTTGTTCTTCGAAACTAGAGTCTGCTAAAAGTGCTAAACGCTGTGATTCGTTGAATGCTATTCCAAAAGGGGAATGTTTTGCATTAGTTGCGATTAAAACAAGTTTTGAAAGTGAATCACCTAATAGGTAAGCAAATTCTTGCGCTTGTTGTCCTCCCAAAGAAGAACCAATCAATAAATCAATTTTCTGAATGTTTAAATGCTTTCTTAACAATTCATGCAAATTTGCCATGTCACGCGGAGTCACTAATGGAAAATTTAAGTATGTTAATTCTTGAGGAAGTTTTTCATTAGTAGGACCTGTTGTACCATAACAAGAACCCAATACATTGGCACATACAATGAAATAGTCATGATGATTAAATAAATCATTTTCGCCAAACAGACCATTCCACCAATCAGAGACATCGGAATTTGCGGTTAATGCATGACAAACCCAAATGATAGGTTTGTTTTCTGAAAAAGTGCCAAAAGTATGAAAAGCTACTTCTACGGTAGGTATTTGTATTCCAGATTCTAATGTATAAGGATGTTCAATCCTCCAGTTTTTTTGTGTGCTCATTTTCTAATTTATATTCTTTTATAACACCTTGTCATAAAATCCGGATTTAGCACCGATTTTCCAATTAGCTATGCTAACTTATAGTTGGTTGCTAGAGGTTCTTAGAGCCGGTCTCTTCCCTCGTTCTTTATAAATCAAACATCACAAATGTGAAGATTGATGTCGCAAAAATATACATATTCTTTAAATTAACAAATTAAACTTTTCATAAGTCTTTTTTATACTAATTCTAAATAATAGTTATGTTCTATCTTTGTGGTAGATATTTATTATCTTTGTTTATAATTATTAACAGCAAAGTATGTTATCTAAAAAGTCAAAATATGCTATTAAAGCGTTAGTTGCTTTAGCTAAAAATTACGGTAGTCCGACTCCTTTAAGGATTTCTCAAATATCTGAAAATGAAAAGATTCCGCGCAAGTTTTTAGAGGCGATTTTGGTAGAGTTAAGAAATAATGGGATGGTGCATAGTAAGATGGGAGCAGCAGGGGGCTATTATTTGGCAAAACACCCACAAGAGATTGTTTTGAGCAATGTCATACGAATTTCTGGGGGGCCAATTGCTATGCTACCTTGTGTAAGTTTGAATTTTTATGAGTCTTGCGAGGAATGTAAAAGCGAAGCAACTTGTAGTTTGCATGATGTTATGTTAGAAGTGCGTGAAGCTACGATTCGTATTTTATCCAAAACAAGTTTATCAGATATGCTTGAAAGAGAAGATAGTTTGAAGAAAAAATTCAGTATTTAAGTCTTAATTATTTTGATGCTTGAGAATTAATTTTTCTATTACACTTTTATTAATTTTTCTATTTCACTTGTAACTTCTTCCGGTTTATCTGTTCCTATTCGAATGATTTTATCACTAGAATGAAATCGAAGTTCAATGGCTTTGAAACCTGAAACATTATAAAGCCAACCTCCTGGTATAAATCGAATTCCCCAACCATACATCCAATTATTTTTTACAACCTTAACTGATTTGAGGTCTGAAATCGTATATTTTTTGTTAATTATTCCAATCCCCATTTTAAAGGAAACAAATTGCTCGCTTATGGTTATAGTAAGTCTATAAACCAACAATAAAACAAGAGAAAGTATAAACGTCATCAGAATAATAGGTGTAAAATCTGTATTCCCTAAATGATAATGTGTATAAAACTTTAAAAGCGATATGATAATAATAGGAACAAAGATGTAGAACATCAATTTTCCGTATTGGGTAAAATGTTTTGATTCCATATAGTTTAAAGGTAGTTAAAAAT
>JBKCEW010000071.1:0-4475 GCA_046304235.1 Crocinitomicaceae bacterium
CTATTAAAAATGCAGTCAAAATAGCTGAACAATGGACTGGAATATTTACAATTATTCTAAACTCCAAATAATCTAAATTGAACAAAATTTTTAAATCAACACAATAGAGCTTCTTCTAAATCTTGAATTGAAACACTTTGAGATTTTTCAAGGATATTATACAATTTCAAATATTTTTTAGTTGGTTTACCTGAATAAGTATATTTAAACCACTTCTTATTTAATTGCTCTAACACCTCATCTTTTTTGAAAATCATACCAAAAGTTTTTTCAAATAATCTTGTTTTTTTACTCATAGTCTGATTTTTATACATACATCCTATAAATGCTTTTCTATGAGAAAAGATACCATTGATGAGGTATAATTTTCTACATCGTTTATTTGATATAGAACAAGTAAAATAATAATTATGTCCTTTGTTTAAATTAGATGGTAGAGTAGAAATAAAAATTTTGTATCTCTTTATTTCTTCGTTATATCTATAAGCAAATTCTATAAATGGAAAATCTGTTTTGTTGTTAACTTTTATAGAAATACTGTTTGTTATATTACCGTTTACACACCAATTTACAATACCAGTTTTAATTTCATTATTCTCTAAATAACCCCACTTTTTTAAACTTGAAACATCAAGTTTTAATGTGTTTTCAAACAAAATGGGATTTGTAAGTTGTTTAGACAAAATTTCTTGAATTTATAACCTAAAAAATTAGGGAATTACTCACTTTTAATACACCTAATTGAATAACCATCTTTAATAGGAACATGCATAGTTTGATATTTATTAAGCTCAGTTAATACAAAAGGTATTTCAAAATAATCGTTGAATTTTGATGTCGTTGACCAAAAATAACATGATGCATTTTTTTCTTCAAAATCTATACTAAAATCTGAAAATCTATTACCTGATGGTAACGCTCTAAAAACACTTAATTTATATCCATTCCAACCTTTTTGAACAGATAAATTTTTTGTAGTAGTTATTTTCGGAATAAATTTATCCTTTACTTTTTTTCCACGATTATCTTTACAATAATGACAAGGTACTTTGTTTTTGTATTCTTTATTCCAATCTTTACAATTATTGCAAGGTATCCATTTATAACTAAAATATCCACCTGATTGTTCAGTTTTTACGATATTTACAATTAAGGATTTCTCCTTCATTTTAAATCCCGCAATTGAATCACCACCTAAAAAATCAACTAATTCTTGCCATTCTACTAAACTTGGGATTTTCCACCCAACAGGGCAAACATTCAATTGATTTGTAGAGTCTACAACATACCCATTGTAAAGTTTCCCAAAAGTTGAATTGTATTTAGGATTATTTTCAAAGTAACACCAAGCATAAGTATCAGTTTCATTCCAATTGTTTTTATTAGCAATGTAAGGAATAACTGTTCCATCATTAAAATGCGACACTCTCAAATTTTCAGTCATCCAAACTTGTTTTCCAATCTTTTCAATAGAATAGATATTACCATCTATGTCTTTTATTGTATTCTGAACAAAAGAAATATTATTAAAAAGGAATAAGAATGATATTAAAATCAAATGTTTCATCTATACAAAAATATTAAATTTAATCAAACCAATTTCTTTTTGGTTTTTCAGGTTCACCAATGGTATAAACTACACTTTCTGTTTTTGGTAAAATATAGGGAATGAGTTTACAAAGCACTTTGACTCTTTGAATATCATCCATTTTATCTATAGTATTGGGTAGTTTTAACAATTCTTGCTCTAAAATTTTCTTTAGATTGTTCCGAATATCTACTGTTAGAGGTTTATCTGGATTTACTTCAATTTTATTCTTTTCATTTTTATAATAAGTAATTTGGCTGTTTATTAAATCCTGTATTTCTGTAGAATACCAACCATCAAACTCAGTACAATCTAAATATTCAAAAACACCCTCAAATAAATAAATTTTCTGTTCAATAGATAATTCATTTTTATCATATTCTGAAATTATTAACTCTAATCCTTCAAATGGTATTTCTCTATGGCTGTTACTTGATATATCAATACTAAATTCATACAAATACATCAATTTATTAAAGTCACTGAATAACTGTTTTTCTAATGCTTTACGAATTGTTTTTAAAGCATAAGTATTCCAATGTTCGTTTTCTGTTTTAAAGTATTTTTCTAATTGTTGATTTTTCATAATTTAACTTTTCTGTATAATAGTTGACAATATATCTGAATGGTCAAGTATTATACTATTTATAAAATAGTTGGTCAATTGTTATGCAACACATGATATTAGGTTTAAATAATTTTTTTCCATCAACTTTGTAATTTCTAATTGAATATTTAATGAAAATTCACTTATGATTTGTTTCAATCTTATCTTATCTCTATGTTGTTGATTGAATTTTAATTCATAATTCCAAAAGTCTTTATTTTTATACTTTAAAACTCTCATTCTATCGTTTTTGTTGAGTTTATTCTCATCAATTGTATAATCATAAATAAAAACATCATTCCAAGCCTTAAATGTTATTTTTTTTAACTCTTCTATTTTCGATTTATCAATTAAATCTTTACAACAAAAAATACCTCTTTGATTTAATTTTTCCATCTTGACAAATTTGAGTTCGAAACGTAAAATTTCGTTTTCTAATTCGTATTGTTTTGCTTTATCATAAATTTTAACAAAATATTGAGAATGTTCTGCTTGAAAATAATTAGGAACATTATTCGTAAATGGTTTTCCAATATGTCTTATCAAGCCATTTAAAATATAAGTTGTATAAAAATTATGCTTAAGATTAAATCCAAATTCAACATTTTCTAAAAAGGTATCTGAAAGGTCAAAGGATAGACTGATAGAAAGATGACTAAGTGAAAAACAAATATTAGAATATGAAAATTGATTTCCATTAAACCCTTTAGATTTATCACTATCAGATAACTGATTTGGTGCAAATCTATTTGTTATTAAATTAAAATACTTATGAATACTTCCTGAAATTATAATTCTTCTTGTATTCCAAATTTCAACTTTCATATTATAAAATTTAGCATATTGTTTACTACTTATTTCACCAGTACTTGTTGTAACAACTACTCTAAACTCAAGATTTTGATTTTGAAGCAAATCATCATAATAATCAGATGATAAGCGAAATTTAACAAAGTCAATCATAAACTTAAAATTCGTTTTATCATCCTCAATAGCAAATCATTACTAATTGAATTGCAATTTTTCAAACCCTTTTCAAGAAAAACTATCTTTTTAATTACTCTATTTTCCATAATTAAAACAGTTTTAGTTGGTTGTTTAGTGGTGCTTTAAGTGGGTCTGTAGTTAAATACCATGCTCTGAAACCTGTTTTTTTACAAAGTTTCTTTTCAATTTCCCATAATCGACCACTTAATTCTAAATCTCTTTTAAATCTGCAAATGTTTTTTTGTGGTATACCTGTTGCTTCAGAAACCATAGAAGCAGTAGCAACATTTTCTTGTAAATAGAGAAATATGGTTTTTAATTGATTTTTTAAGTCTGTATTTTTGCCTTTTCCTTTACCAGAAGACTTAGGGTTGTTCTGTTGGTTATCTTCCATTGTTCAACCCTTTTTTTAAATTCAACAAATTTACTTCTGCTTCTGTTTCAATTTCAGACTTTGACTTTTTTCGTCCTTGTTTCAAATAGTTCAATAGTTCGACATTGGAAAAATATAGTCGTTTACTTCCTTTCATTACTGGAAGCTCACCTTTTGACACTTTAGAATAAATAGTCGCAATTGATAAACTTAAAAACTCAGAGGCTTCCTGTATAGTTAAAAGTTGTTCATGTTGTTCTTTAATAGAATTTTCTTGATTTTCAATCAAAAGTTTTTTTAACTCGCTAACTTCTTTGGTTAGCATAACTACAGCTTCAGGTAGTTTTTCAAATGTGATAATTTCAGTCATTGTAAAAGTATTTATTTTGTAATACTTTGCGAATTTCTGAATCTGATATACGGGAAATTTACGGGAATAATCCGTGTTTACGGTAATTTATATTTAGTAATCTAATTTCATTAGTTTCTTAACATCATCATTATTTCGAACTGCCTCAAAATTTCTTCTTAAATCTTTTTTAAATGGAACAAATGCTTCTTTATAAAAATTAAATAGTGATTTAGGATAAGTATTTCCAATCTTTAATTCTTTAAACAAATACTTAAACGCTAACTGGACAAATGTCTTGTTTGTATTTACTGCTTTTATAGGTTCTGTTATTTTAGGCACTTCTAAATTATTTTCATAATACCAAACAGTCCATTTAATTAAATTTTGAAAATCTGAATCGTTTAATATTATTTTATGCTTTCGAGGACATTTCTCTTGAAAAAAACCAAAATGTTTAAGAATTTTTTCTTTCAAATCTTTTGATTCATTACCAATTGATTCTTCATTTTTATTGTAAAAATCAGTAAATTGATTAGGATATTTATTTACTAATTCATCTACACAATTT
>JBKCEW010000072.1:0-9174 GCA_046304235.1 Crocinitomicaceae bacterium
TAAAGTTTCCTGAAGTCCAAATTAAGTAAGATGGATTAAAAAACATAAATAGAAATAATATTTTATTTGGTACAACAAAATGCGATTTAACACTTCTGTATAAAACTAATGTTGCATAAAATGAAACACTTGCAATAATTATACTTTGAATGAGCAGGTTGTTGTTCGAGACAAAACATAGTAAAAAGTTTATTAGAATAATTGTTTGATTATCATTCAATAAACCATATTGATTTGGTTTAGTCCAATATTGAAGTTTACTTGTAAAGATTCTGATTTCATCTGATTTTCCGTTAATTATAAATTTTAATGTTTCAATTGGATTTTTTATAAATGAATCATTTAGAATTTTCCCATCATTAAAATATTTGTAAATGTCATTTAAAGAAGTATTTGAAAAATAGTAAGTATAGATATACCAAACAGAAATGGAAGCCACTATTTTTACTAAAAACGCTAAAAGTAAACTTTGTCTTTTAATTGAATTTGTATTCTTTTTTATAAAGTAAAAAATGAATAGTAGGAACAATAAAAGCGAGATAATATAGTTCATTTTTGCGTTTGATAGTTTATTTTGATTAAACCAATAATAAGATAAAGGTAACCTATTGATTTAAATTTTAGCACAATTCCTAAAACCGGTGTAATTATTCCTGCAAAAAGACAAATCGTAATTCCAGAGAGAAATAGAAATTTATCTATTGGTTTTAGGTTCTGGAACCGATTATTTCTTAAACCAATAAACACAAAAAAATATAGAAGTAAATTTTCAAGTAAAAAAGGAATTCCAAGTAATTTTGAGGGGTAGAAAAATGAGGGTGTAAAAAACACATTGATAATGGCTTCTTTCATTGTTGTTAAAAAAGAGAAATTGTTAATTTTTAATGGGGTCAATTTTAAGAGTGTTTCTGCTTTTCTTTCATAGGCTTCATAAAAAAAATCATCTTGTTTGTATTCTATCATTTTGAATAAGTTAAACTTATTTCCATATTTATATTCATCTTTTTCTATATCAGTATTATTTATTGATAATGAGGTGATTGTTGTTGCGAATACAATTAATAAAATCATAATCCGATTTATCCAAGACTTAATGTTTGTTGTTTTATAGACTAAAAAACAAATAATAAATGGTAGAGTGATTATTAAATATGTGGGCTTTATTAGTAAGTGTACTGCGCATATTAATAGAAGTATAATAAATTTTTTTAGTTCGAATTTTTGATTGATTTTTAATACAAGAGTTATTAAGATTGTATGGATGCTTATAGCGATACTTTCTTTGTAGGTACTGTTTGTCCAAATTGCAATAGACGGTATTATTAATAAAATCAAAAGAATATCTTTTCTAATATTAGTTTGATTAACAAGTGTTTTTATTAGGAGTAGTATCGTTGTAAAAGATATTATATGAAAAATCAGAAGATGATTTAAAATTGATTTACCAAGAATTAAAAGAAAAAATAAATGAATACGAATCATTGTTTGATTGTCATTAGGAATGCCGTAATCAAAATCTCTTTTCCAAAAGGATAATTGATTTAATACAGATTGATGTTCTTCATTATTGCCAATTAAAATTGATAAAACTGCTTTTGAATTACCGTTTAATGTTTCATACAATTTGAGTGCTTGGTTGTAATAAACGTACAAGTCATTTTTTTTGCCAAAATTTAGGTATTCAGTAAAGTAATAGAAAAGAGCAAGGCTTATAAATAATTTCAAACAAAAAAAAAGTAACGTTGTTTTTTTTGAAAAACTTGAAATTTTTGCCCAATTATTTGAAAACAAATAGATTATTATTACTATGATTATACTTGATTGTATATTAAACATCTAATTAAACTGTATAGAATTTCAAAGATACTTTTCGGGTTACTTTTTATGACTAAATAGTTAATAAAATTCAATTTTAATTTCAGATTTTAACATTGTGAATGTGTATTTTTGCAAACGATTTACAATTATCATATGGAAAGTACCTTACAACAAGAGGCAACTGTTGAACAAGCAATAGAACTTGGTTTACGTGCTGATGAATTTGAAATGATTAAAGAGATTTTGGGTAGAACACCAAATTTCACAGAAACAAGTGTTTATTCAGTAATGTGGTCTGAACATTGTTCATATAAAAATTCTATTTATTGGTTAAAACAACTTCCAAAAGATGGACCTCATATGCTTGTTAAAGCAGGAGAAGAAAATGCTGGGTTAGTTGATTTAGGAGATGGTATCGGTTGTGTTTTTAAAATCGAATCACACAATCACCCAAGTGCTTTAGAGCCTTACCAAGGTGCTGCTACAGGTGTTGGAGGTATCAATCGTGATATTTTTACAATGGGCGCTAGACCAATTGCTCAATTAAATTCGCTTCGTTTTGGTGATATTGACTCTGATAGAACAAAATGGTTGGTGAAAGGGGTTGTAAAAGGTATTGGAGACTACGGAAATTCATTTGGTATTCCAATTGTTGGGGGAGAAGTTTTCTTTGATAGTTCTTACAATCAAAATCCTTTAGTAAACGCATTTTCTGCGGGTTTAATTGATACTAAAAAAGTTATTTCAGCAAAAGCGAAAGGACCAGGAAACCCTGTTTACATTGTTGGTTCTGCAACTGGTAAAGATGGTATTGCGGGAGCGGCTTTTGCTTCAAAAGATATTACTGAAGAGTCTGCACAAGATTTACCTTCTGTACAAGTAGGTGACCCTTTCCAAGAAAAATTGTTGTTAGAAGCAACGATGGAATTGGCTGAAACGGATGCAATTGTTGGTATGCAAGATATGGGTGCTGCTGGTATTACTTGTTCAACTTGTGAAATGAGTGCTGGTGGTGGAGTAGGTATGGAAATTCATTTAGATAAAGTGCCTACACGTCAACAAAATATGTTGCCATATGAAATTTTATTGTCTGAATCTCAGGAAAGAATGCTTGTTGTTGTTCAGAAGGGTAAAGAAGATGTTGTAAAACGTATTTTTGATAAGTGGGATTTACATGCTGAAGAGATTGGTGTAGTAACAGACACAGGTCGTATTAGATATTACATGGATGGTGAATTAGTTGGTGATGTTCCAGCTGAATCATTAGTATTAGGTGGAGGCGCGCCTCAATACCAAAGAGAATATAAAGAGCCTGCTTATTACCAAGAATATAAAAAGTTTGACATTAATTCAGTTCCTCAACCAGAAGATTTAAAAGAGGTTGCTATGTTTTTGATGCAACATCCAAATATTGCTTCTAAACGATGGGTTTATGAGCAATATGACTCCATGGTTGGAACAAAAAACATGGTGACAAATAGACCTTCAGATGCAGGCGTTGTAAATATTAAAGGGACAAACAAAGCATTGGCTATGACAGTGGATTGTAATTCACGTTATGTTAATGCGGATCCTGAAATAGGAACAATGATTGCCGTTTCTGAAGCTGCTAGAAATATTACATGTGCAGGAGGTTTCCCAAGTGCAATTACAAACTGTTTGAATTTTGGAAATCCTTATAATCCTGAATCTTACTGGCAATTTGTTGGAGCAATAAAAGGTATGTCTACTGCTTGTTTGAAATTCGAAACACCAGTAACAGGAGGAAACGTATCTTTCTATAATCAATCTGTTATTGCTGGGAAAGAAATTCCAGTTTTCCCAACTCCAACGATTGGTATGATTGGTGTTGTTGAAAATAAGGATGATTTAATGACTTTAGATTTCAAACAAAAAGGTGATTTAATTTTCTTATTAGGTGATATTGTTGAAGATATTGCATCTTCTGAATATTTGTATTCTTATCACAAAATTCAAGCTTCTCCAGCTCCTCATTTTGATTTAGAAAAAGAATTTGAATTACACCAAGCGGTTAAAGGATTAATTACTTCTAAATTAATCAATGCAGCTCACGATTGTTCTGATGGTGGTTTATTTATTACCTTGTCTGAAATGTCTTTCCCAAGAGGTTTAGGTTTTGATATTGTTTCTGACTCTGAAGTTCGTGAAGATGCATTCTTGTTTGGTGAATCTCAAGGTAGAGTAGTGGTAACTCTTCCTGAAGATAAAGAAGAAGATTTTATAGAATATATGATTGCTACAGGAGTAAACTTTACTTTACTTGGTCATGTAACTAAAGGGAAGTTTGTTGTTGACGACGAACATTTTGGATTCTGTAATGAAATCAAAGATATTTTTGACAATGCTTTAGGTCAAAAATTAGAAAAATAAATTAAGAGAAATAACATTAAATAAAAAAAGAGGTTTGAAAAGACCTCTTTTTTTATTTAATCAACTCTTTTAAAATCAGGAGTTCATTTACATGTTCTTGTTTACCTAATGCTTGGTAAGCTGATATTAGATTAATTATCATTCTCTGAATAATTAATGTATTAGCACATGGTTCATAATAGGAATTATGTTCTTTTATTTTTAATTGAATAAGAAAGGATTTTATATCTTCCTCATAAAGTATCGAACCATTTGAAAAAGCATTTATGTAAAATAAGACTCCAGATGTTGTTTCATTCCCTAATAGGGTATTGACTTTGTTTTCATCAAGATATGCTAGTACAAAGTGGTTAGGTAAATTAACACCATAAATTGGAATATTTAATTTTTGTGCGATATAACTGTAAATTATACTTAGACTTAAAGGGTTCCCTTGTTTTGTTTCTAGAACTGTATTTATAAAAGAATTGAGAGGCGAGTGGTAGTTTTGGTTATTTCCCTTGAATTTATAGTAGTTGAAAAAAATCTTATTTAAGATTTTTACTTTTTCGTAAGCTGTTTGTTGTTCATTTATTTCTAACCAAACATCTTGTTTGATTGCGTCAATTTTGTCTTTTATTATTTCTTTGTTAATTCCTGGATATTTCCAATTTGTAATAATTATCCAAGCTTCAATTAGATCTTTATCCTCTGTTTTTTTCCAATTGATGAGTTTTAATTGAGTTTCGGAAAATTGGATTTCGTGTATGAGTTGTTCTATTCTATGTTGGTGTTCAATATTTTTAACATCAAGTTCCCAACTAGTTTCTAGGATTGGAATTACTTTTGTCCCATAAGCTAATAACTGTTGATAAACATGATGAAAGATATTCTCATCAGGATCCTCTAACAATTGTATTAATGCAAGTATGGCTTTCTTTTCTTCCATTACTTGCAAAAATATAATTACTAATAGTTGATAATTTTAATAAGTAATTAACTTATAAAAGAATCAATGTTAATTATAGTAAATGTTCTATGATTTTATCTATAGAATATCCTTCCGCTTCTGCTCTGTAGTTAGCAACAATACGATGTCTCAATACGGGTTTTGCAATAGCTTTTACATCTTCAATATCAGGAGATAGTTTTCCTTTTATCAATGCATGGCATTTTGCAGCAAGAATTATATTTTGAGATGCTCTTGGTCCAGCTCCCCATGAAATGTATTTGTTTGCTATTTCATTTGCGAACTCTCCATTTTTTCTTGTTTTATTAACAAGTTTTACTGCATATTCTAATACATTATCAGTAACTGGAATTTTTCTTACCAATTCTTGATATTGAATAATTTTCTCTTCATTTAATATTTGGTTTACTTCAATTTTAGAATTACTCGTAGTGGATTTAACTATAGCAATCTCTTCTATATAAGACGGATAATCAACCCAAATATTAAACATAAATCGATCAAGTTGTGCTTCAGGTAATGGATAAGTTCCTTCTTGTTCTATTGGGTTTTGTGTAGCAAGGACAAAAAAAGGTTCAGGTAATGAATAAGTTTTCCCAGCTGCTGTTATAGATTTTTCTTGCATGGCTTCTAAAAGAGCCGCCTGCGTTTTTGGTGGAGTTCTATTTATTTCGTCAGCTAATAATAAATGATGAAATATTGGTCCTTTTACAAATTTGAATGTCTTATTCTCATCTAGAATTTCTGTACCAATTATATCTGAAGGCATTAAATCAGGTGTAAATTGAATTCTATTAAACGATAGTCCTAATGTTTTAGAAATAGTATTAACTAAAAGTGTTTTAGCTAATCCTGGAACACCTATTAATAACGCATGACCACCAGAAAATATAGATATTAAAAGTTGATTTACAATTTCATCTTGTCCAACAATAGTTTTGTGTATTTCATTTTTTAGATTAGCATAATCTGTTTTGAAATTTTCTGCTATTAATACGTCTTCCATAAATTAAGATTTTTTCCAGGGGAACATAAAAGAACAATCTTTATAGTCGGAATCAATCTGAATATAATTATTGCTGATTTTTGATGTAACCCATTTTTTTAAGACTGATTGTTTTTTGTTATTTTCTGTTGCTCTTTGAATAAGTACGTAATCATCATTTAGATTTGCTATATGCTGAGGTAATCGATCCATTAATCGAACAATTCTTATCCCTTGTTTTCTTTCATAAAAGTCAAAATACAATGTAGGTTTGGTTAATTCTCCTTTATTTAATGAGCTTGTAAGTAGATAAATCTGTTGGTCTATTTGGTTTAAGTCTTCTGAACTCCATGTCTGCTCGCCAGTTATTGGGTTTGTTATTATACCATAATTATTTTTAGTGTTATTATCGTTAGAATAAGTTTTAACTGCTTCATCCCAAGTAATTTGATTTTCTTTTAGTTTAGAATAACATTCCTCCATTTTGATAGAAGCTAAATTCAAACTTTCACGATTAAATTCTGGTATCATTAAAATGTGTTTACATGTATAATCATCTCCTTTTCTTTCAACTAATTGAATGATGTGATAACCATAGTCAGTTTCTATTATTTTACTAATTTCCCCAGGTTTTAAATTATACACTGTTGCTTCAAATTGTGGAACCATCATTCCTCTTGAAGCTGATATAATTCCACCTTGTGCCGCAGATCCTGGATCTTGTGAATGAAGTCGAGCTTGACTATCAAAACTTTTACCGATTAAAATTGATTCTCTTATTTCATTTAATTTTTTGAAAGTAATTTCTTTATCTTCTTGTGTGATTTTTGGAAAAACAACAATTTGTTGGAAAGATAGTTTTGTATTTATGTAAGGGATACTATCTTTTGGAAGATTTTTGAAATATTCTTCAATATCTTTCGGTGTAACTTGAATAGATGAGGTAATACTCCTTTGCATTTCTTCAGAGAGTAATTTGTTTTTTATGGCTTGTTTCATCTCAATTTTGATTTGAGTGGTTGTTTTACCATAGAATTCTTCTAGTTTTTGTTTGCTACCAATTTGATTTTCAATAATTCGTAATCTATTTTCCATATCTGAATCAACCTGAGCATCACTTATTTTAATACTATCTAATTCTGCTTGATTCAAAAGTAATTTTTGCATAATTAATAAATCAAGAATTTCACAATCATTGATTACTTTACTATTATCTTGTAAACCTTGAATTTTTGTATTTTCTATGTCTGATTTTAAAATGATTTGATCACCAATATAAGCTACAATTTTATCAATTGATTTAGTTTGCTGAGCATGTATTAATTTGCAAAAAAGTAGGATCGTTAATAGAGTGAAATATTTGATCATATTTATTTAGATAAATTGTAAATTACTTCAGAATTTACTTTTACAGTGTATTTTTTATTTAATTCTTCTAACCAAAGTTTCTCAAGTAGATTTTGATAATCACTTGTAATTAAACCTCTTGCTTCCTTTAAAGATTTGGGACCAGAAGGTATTACTTCAGAAACTTTTAACACATAAAATTTATTGTTATGTTCTATAATTGGATTAATTCCTTTATTTATTTTTCGGTTTTGTATATAACTTAATTCATCTTTTTCGTATTTGTTCATTTTTACTTTTACATTCAATTCAGATGATTTATTTATTTTTTCTATAACATGCTTTGAATTTATAGTATCACTTAATTTTAGCATTTTAGCTACATTTTGAGCAATTTCTTTATTTAGACACTCATAAATAGTAGCATCAATTCTCTCTTTCCATTGATATTTGTTGATGTTCAAATTGTAGAATTCTTTTAAACCAAAGGTATCTTTAGATGCTCTATTCCAAATTTTATCAGTCATGATTTCATATAG
This sequence comes from Crocinitomicaceae bacterium, assembly GCA_046304235.1. Lineage (GTDB taxonomy): Bacteria > Bacteroidota > Bacteroidia > Flavobacteriales_D > Crocinitomicaceae > CANHVK01. Next base: position 8,030 of record JBKCEW010000072.1, read on the forward strand.
AAGAACTCCATCATGATATTCTTGCATTAACGCTGTGAATTCAGGATATTTATTCTCTAGATTGGCATCCTCATATTTTAATATTTCTTGGCTAACCCAATTTTCATATTGTTTAGAAACAACTGATTGATTTTCTTGTTTTGAAATTCTAAAATTTGTTTTTAAAAATTGAGAAAACATTTTTTGAGTATAATTTTTGTTTACTATTGAAAAAATGATTTTATCAGAATTTAATTTTTCATGGTTCCATGTTCCAACGTAATAGCTTGAATCTAGATTTTTAACAAACCATTTAAGGGCTTTTTTATCAACTAAGGTGTAATTATATTCTTTTTTAAGCTTTTTAACTAAGGATTGTTGTGTGATTTTACTTCTTTCGTCTTTATTTACTTTTAATTGAATATCTTTTTTTAATGATTCAAATGATGCTAGTGGTGTGTGATTGATTCTTTTTACAATATGAAATCCAAAATCAGTTTGAAAAGGAGATGAAAAATCTCCATTTTGTTTTAAATTAAACGCTTCATTCTCAAATTCTGCAACCATTCTTGTATTAGACCCACTTCCAAATTCAGGTAATTTTCCGCCTTTATCGCTAGATCCAGGGTCATCAGAGAAATTTAATGCTAACTCTTCAAAATTTTCTCCTTTTTTTAATTTCTCATGTATTTCATTTATTTTTTTTCTTGCACTTTCTATATCTTCTTTAGATGCATCTTTTTTTACTGAAATCATTATATGAGAAGCTTTCATAATTCCCCTAGCAGGTCTCTGATCTGTTAATTTTAATATGTGGTAACCAAATTTTGTCTTAATGATTGGTGATACTTCATTCATCTTAAGTTTGTATGCAGCTTCTTCAAATGGATAAACCATCTGGAAAGCTGTAAAAAAACCTAAATCTCCATTATTATAGGCTGCAGAAGGGTCGTTAGAAAATTCTTTAGCTAGTGAATTGAAATCCTCTCCCTTAATAATACGATCTCGAATATCATTTAGTTTATAATATGCTTGTAAGGTATCTGCAGGATTAGTGGATTTAACATTGATCAAAATATGAGAAGCTCTAATTTCAGTTGTTAATCTTTTATATGCCTCTTCAACTAGCTTTATATTTGCTTCTGTATCAATTCAATAGGATTTAG
>JBKCEW010000073.1:0-3559 GCA_046304235.1 Crocinitomicaceae bacterium
TTCAGAAATTTTGCTCCAAATAAACGATATTTTGTATATGCATCTGAAAGTTTACCTCTTAAATTTAGTTAATAATTTATTTTTAAAATTGTATTATTTTTTTATTTTATTTTACAGAGCTTAAAATTGTAAAATGGACTATCTCCCAGCAGCCAAGCTTTGCAAAAAAGGATATCGGCTTCAAGAAGTAACCGAGTTTTCAGAAAAATATTGACTGGGTAAAATCCTACACAGTGGAACTATGACAGCAATTGCTCGTGGCAAAGCAATTCACACGGGTGAAAAAGTAATTGTGAAATCAGTGTACACCAAACGTTACAAAAAACTAAAAGAAGCTAACATTCTTAAAAAACTAATACAAGTTCCTGGAGTTGTAAAATATTTAGATCATTATCACATTGATCGTTCAGGATATTTTCTTGTTCTGGAATATTTTGGTAAAATGACTTTAAAACGTTTTTTAGCACAAAATGTTTACCCTATACAAGAAAATGATGTACATTTTATTTTTAAACAAATAGTGTCTGTTGTTCAATCTTGTTTTAACCGTAACATTTTACATCGAAATCTTAAACCCAATAATATTTTAATTAATCCAGAAACATTAAAAATTAAAATCACAAATTTCAATGCTGCAATGTGTTTTAACGATGAAAAAGAAGAAATTTTTACAAGTCTAAACACTGAGATTGCACCTCCAGAATATTTTACTAAACGAGTTTATGAACCAAATGGACTGTATGTGTGGAGCATGGGACTCTTGTTGTACAAAATGATATTCAATCGAGAACCGTTTACTTGTGCTAAAGATGTAGTTAGAAAACCCTGTTCAATTCAATCAAAATACCCTTTGTCTATCGATGTTCAGTTACTTATTTCATGGATGCTTACAAAATCGCCTAAAAAACGTCCAACAATTAATGAATTAGCTCACCACCCCTGGGTCACTTGTAAATGGATTTAATGTATGTATTTGTTTCAGAAATAAAACAATACAATGAAACATCAACTAGTTTATTGTTCACATATCAGTCAGTATGACGACTTTTTTACTCCACACAATCATCATTTGTTTAAAATAGAGAATGAATTTAAAATAAATCCTTACGAAATGATTATTATTATTCCACGTTTTGAACTAAGTCAACCATTTTGTATACAATATGCAACTTACAAAAATTATCGTTTAAGACCAAAAAAAGAAAATTTTATTTTATGTCTTAATGTATATAATAATTCAGAAAAATCGATTTCTGCAAATAAAAACACAACATTAAGTTCTTTTACACAATTAAAACAAATTAAATCAAATTATTTATTTCTTTCTGAAAATGATGTAGAAAAATTAAAATTAAATGTAGCCTAAGTTTACTTTAAAACGTGCACATCATGTTTCAGAAATCAACAATGTTTCCAGACAATGATACTAACACTACCAACAAAAACAACACAGATCAAACCATGAATGTCGAGATAATATCTCCAAACATTGAACACATTTCTACATCGGATGAATCAACTAGAGCAACATCTCCTCCACCTCCACCACCTACAGAAACCTTAAATCCTGGAATTCAATTTCAACTTTACAAATTACAAGAACAAATAGAAACTTTGGAACTCATTATATCAGAACCTCAAATTATAGCGATTACCGGAGTTCAAAATGTAAAAAATGATTCATATTATCATTGGAAAGAAAAAATAAATATTCTTTTATATGAAGCATGCATCCCATATTTGTGGACCATAGACATTGTTCCTGACGAAGATAATGAAATAGATCCCAATTTAGTATATATTTATTTTTTAAACAATGCTACAAAAAAAAAAGCGGCACAACTGTTAACTGAATATTTATCGACTAATTATGGAAAACATGTGTACATTTTATAATGTTTTATTTGCTTTCATTTCAGAATATTACAAAAATGATGATGGAGTCAACAGACATAAATTCAATAGCACCAAGCTTTACTCTACCATCAATTTCCGATATCAAAAAGAAATTTGAACTTAAGAGACTTCAAAGACGTGTACACAATCTTGAAAAAATATATTTTGATAATCAATATATAGAAATTATTGGATGTGAACATTTAAGAAACGTTCCAGGACAGCATTGGAAATCAAGAATATATTCCTTATTTCATGATGCTGGACTACCAAGTTTTTTTATACTTGATATGTTTACTTACAATTTAACTGATACTGTACCTTCTAGAGTGACAGTGCAATTAATTACCTATCGCGTAAAATTATTTGTAAAAAGTATCCTTATTGATTATTTTATTACACATAAAAAAGAAAACATTCTTGTAAACATTACATATGACAATTAAATATTGTGAATATTATTTTCTTTCTACTACGATAATGTTATAAAATCATATTTGTGGTTATTATCACATATTTGCATTTTTAAAGTAAAAATTATTATTTACATAAAATATATATTCTTTTCAGTGATAAAATTACAATGAGAGATTTTCTATCAGAAGTTGTCAAACATTATCAAACCATGGTAAATATTATGATTTAACGATCATTTTTTATTTATACATAACACAAAATAATTAAACATTTAACATTCTTTAGATGCGTTGGTGGCATCAACTGTGTCTACTCATACATCCCGAAGAAACTCCTGATTACAAACTAAACAAAGTGATAAATCTTGGTGGACGATCTGTTGTGTACAAAGGAACAGTGAATTCAGAACGTGTTATTATAAAAAAAACAAATACCAATAATGAAATACCCTTCATTGCAAAATTACAAAATGTTCCTGGGGTTGTACAATATAAAACATATTTTTTCGATAAACATTATGTCTACATTGTTATGCAAAAAAAACGTAACACTTTAGATCTGTTTGATTATGTTACACAATGTAATAACAAATTAAACGAAACCATCACTAAATCTATTATACGTCAACTTATTTCAATTGTATTAAAATGCAAAGAAAGAAATGTACTTCACAATGATATTAAAGAAACAAACATTCTTATTGATCCAATATCAAAAGAAATTACGCTCATTGATTTTGACGCTGCTGAAGAATGGATTGAAAACTTTCTTTATACTGAACATAATGGCACTTGGCGATACAGTTGTCCTGAATGGCATGCACATCATCAATACACTGCAGATGGAATGTGTACCTGGTCCATTGGTATAGTTATGTACAGTTTGCTTTGTGGAGAATTACCTTTTGATTCAGCAAGTGAAATAATTTATCAAGACATTCCATCTCATGACAAATTACCAATGTCTAAACAAGCTTACAATTTCTTAACAAAATGTTTAGATAAAAATAATGTTACAAGAATAAAATTAAACGATATGCTTTCAGACGAATGGTTTTCTGATTATTAATGTTTTTTTCAGAAAATTATAAATAGAACAATGCAAGAATTTCAACCTATAAAATCAACTTTTACCAAAAAAGAAAAACTTGTTGGACTGTTTATATGTACTTTATGTATGTTTATATGTGTAGCTTTAACACTTGATTCATTATTATATTATAATTCTCCAATTTATGAATATAAAT
>JBKCEW010000074.1:0-45727 GCA_046304235.1 Crocinitomicaceae bacterium
ATTTCTCAAAAGCAGTATTTTGGTATGAAAAAGGATTAGAAATAAATCCAAAACTTTCTGTAATTAAAATTTTGAATAAGTTGAAAAAAGAACTTCACTAAATTTAATTCTTTGAATTTTATTTATAATTTTAGTATACAACATCTATACCAAATCAAAAGGAATCTAGAAATAGGTTCCTTTTTTGTTTTTATTAATATTTTCTACTTCCCTTTGATCAATATTTTTAAACTAATTCTAACGATTTGCCCCATCGTTTCGCATTTTAAGAATTGATCGTTGTTGTAATGTTTAGCTAATTCCTCTCGTAATAAAATGACGTTTTCTTTTGGAGATAATTCATCTTTCACCATAACATCCATAATATCTTTTACTTGATATCGAGCATTGCGTATACGATTTAAAATCATTGATCTTTCCTCGCGCTGATACTGTTTGATAGATGCGGGAGTCAGGTATTTTTGAACTAACTCAACAAATGGATTGTTTTGCTTGAAAAATTGAGGAAGGTAAACCGCTTTTCTTTTTTCGTATGATTGCTGATCAAAATCAATGGATCGCATACGGTAATGAGTCGTTTCAAAATCAGGTGTTACGTCAATTACAAAATTACTTGAATGCATATCGCCTAATAAACGTACAAAACAACGTTCGTTAAATTTCACAAACTCTTTTGCCAAACGTGTTTCCTCAAAATCTTGGTGAACGGTATTGTTTTTGGTTAAAAATAAATCCGCAGGAATTCCTATAATATGTTCTTCAATCAACGTTTCGTCATTCACGAAATAACTGATGTGATTGGGAGATAATAAATGTTCTAATTCTAATCCATAAATACGAGAAGCGTCCGCTTTTTTTACATAGAAATAATCAAAATTATCGTTGAGTCGATTTACAATTCGAATACGAAAAGGCCCCGTATTTGCATATAAACAGAAATCAATACGATCTACATATAAATGCTCAATAAAAGATACATCACCAGAAGATTTTAAAATCGCATACACATGTTTTAATTTCTCATAAATGTCCTCAGCAATCGAATGATTGTAAATGACTGTTACCCAATAGGTGTTGTTTCCGTCGCGATCGTATAAATTTATATAATTCTCATAATCACTCAACTCTTTGTATTTCAATGTCGTCTTTACTTCTCGACCATATTGTCGTAAGTATTTACGTAGTCCATCTGAAATGGGTAAGATCTGTTTTTTATTGGTAATTAAATGCACTGCTTTTAATGATTAATGTTGAATTGTAAATTTTTAATTGATTTTTTGTGAAGATAAAAAAAGGTTGTCAAAAAATTGACAACCTTTTCAGTTAAAATCAAATTACTTATTATTGCTGTTTAGCAAATTGTAAATTTACATTTAATTTAATATCATCACTTACAACGATGTTTCCAGCTTCAGTCACAGCGTGGAAAGTCAATCCGAAGTCTTTACGGTTAATTGTTCCTGTAATTTCAAAACCAGCTTTCACATTTCCATAAGGATCTGTTGCTACTCCGCCAAATTCAGCTGTTAATTCAACTGTTTTAGTTACTCCTTTGATTGTAAAATCTCCTGTGATTTTATAAGTATCCTCTGATTTTTTTGTAACAGAAGTTGATTTAAAATTCAATGTTGGGTGATTTGCAGCATCAAAGAAATCTGCTGATTTCAAGTGATTGTCTCTATCATTCTGATTTGTAAAGATTGATTCAACATTCGCTTCAAAAGTAAATGTTGCTTTTTCAAACCCTTCCCCTTCATTTTCAATAGTAGCTGAAAACTCTTTGAAGATTCCTTTTACTGTAGAAATTACCAAATGTTTTACTTTGAATTCTACCTCTGAGTGCATAGGATCTACTCCCCATATTGTTTTTACTGCTGTTTCCATTTTTTATATTTTAAATTATAAATCAAATATACACTAAATTTATTTACCAAGGTAATTAAAATGTAAAAAAGTTGATCAAAAAAATTAAACATATCACCTCCCTCTATCACACCTCAAAGAGGTAAGCATAAAAAAAGCCTCAAAAAGAGGCTCTAGTTTTATGATTTCCAACGATAAATTAAGTGTGGAAGTTTCTTATGAAGTTTTTGAATGAGCTTTTCTTTGGTAGAAACATTTTTCAAACGAAGTAATTCGGTATGGCATAGCTTATCATTTCTGAAAAAATTAAATTCGAAAGTAATCGAAGTGATTTCATCCCTAAACAATGGAAACAAATGTGCTATATTCAATTCTTCAGACAAATAACCTATTTTAGAAGACAATCTAAATTGGCGATCATACCCTCTAACATTTATGAGTAAATAAGTATCAATTTGTTTTTCAACAAGTAATTTTTTAACAGAATCAGAAACTAAAATAGAAAGTGGAGCACCTTGCTTCAATAAATTTAAAGAAGGAACAACATTTACACCACATTCAGCAAAAATTTCAGCTAAATTTATTTCAGCGGTAAACTTATCTTCTGAACGATCTAATTGAGCAACTAAAACAGCATTATTTAATTTTAATCCTTGAGCATTTAACGCAAAAGAAGTAAAGACTAATAAACAAACCAATAAATTTTTCATTAAAAAACTTCGGATGCGATGGCTTTTACCTCATCAGAGTTAGACATTGTATAATAATGTATTCCAGGAACATTCATTGCTTTTAATTCTTTCGATTGTTGAATTCCCCATTCGATACCAACTCTTTTCACTTCATCATTTGATTTACATTTAAGTAATTCTTTCGATAATGCTTCAGGAAAATCTATATGAAACAGTTTAGGTAGAACCGTTGTATGTGTCAGCGTTTTGATTGGTTTAATTCCTGGTATGATAGGAACATTAATGCCATATTCTTTACAAGCATTAACAAAATCAAAGAATTTTTTATTGTCAAAAAACATTTGAGTAACAATATATTCTGCTCCCGCTTCCACTTTTTGTTTTAAGTAATGTAGATCCGTAGACATATTCATTGCTTCAAAATGCTTTTCAGGATAACCTGCAGTACCAATACAAAAGTTAGTCGGTTCCAACTGAAAATCTTCAGTCATATAATTCCCGTTATTCATATTAATGACTTGCTTAATTAAATCAACCGCATAAGCATGTCCTTCTGGATGAGGACGAAAAGCGCTTTCCGTTTTGATTGAATCGCCTCTCAAAGCCAATACATTATCAATGCCCAAAAATTGTAAATCAATTAACGCATTTTCTGTCTCGTCTTTACTAAATCCACCACAAATTAAATGAGGTACCGCATCAACATGGTATTTATTCATAATTGCGGCACAAATACCTACCGTTCCAGGACGTTTACGAATAGCAATTTTTTCTAAAAGACCTTTCGCTCTTTCCTTGAAAACATATTCTTCACGATGATAAGTAACATTAATATATTTAGGTTTAAATTCCATTAAAGGATCTATACCATCGTATATAGATTGAATACTTTTACCTTTCAAAGGAGGTAAAATTTCAAACGAAAACAAAGTTGATTTCGCAGCATTCAAGTGATCAATTACTTTCATTTAATATGAATTGAAGTTGTAAGAATTGAAAAGCAAAGATACAAAAATAGTGTTATACCAAATTTGTAGGAAATAATAAAAAGTAAAATAATGAGAATAAGGAAAGAATACAGCAATAATCTCTAATTTTACAGTAAATATTTAGGGTATGTTGTATTCAATGACAGGTTACGGAAAGGCAACCGGAACATTCGAAGGAAAAAAAATCAGTGTAGAAATGAAAGCACTGAATAGCAAAGGAATGGACTTGTTTGTTCGAATTGCTGGACCATATAGAGAAAAAGAATTGGATTACAGACAACACATAACCAACAGATTGGATAGAGGAAAAATAGAGGTTTCTATTTCTATCGACCAATCTGGAACTGCAAAAACAGTTGAAATAAATAAAGATTTAGCAAAAGCCTACTTCCAAGATTTATTTGAAACCAACCAACTTATTGGACAAAAAACAGAAGATTATCTTTCATTGATTATCCGAATGCCAGAAATTTATATACAATCTAAAGATACTGTTACGGCAGAAGAGTTTGCCTTTGTTCAACATTTAGTTGATGAAGCTTGTACGAATTTGACCAGTTTTAGAAGGCAAGAAGGAATTGCATTAGAAAAAGAATTTTCAGAAAGAATTGGGGAAATTAAAAGTTTATTAAATCAAGTGGAGCCATTTGAAACAAGCCGAATTGAAATAGTTAAAGAACGCATTCGTAAAGGGTTGGAAGATTTTACTGGTGTCGCTGGATATGATGAAAACCGTTTTCAACAAGAATTGATTTTCTACATTGAGAAAATGGATATTTCAGAAGAAAAAATGAGATTGGCAAATCATTTGGATTATTTCATAGAAACAATGCAGACACCAAGTGCTGGTAAAAAACTTGGATTTATTACGCAAGAAATTGGTCGTGAAATTAATACCCTAGGTAGTAAGAGTTATCAAGTAGATCTACAAAAAATGGTGGTTGATATGAAGGATGCCCTTGAAAAAATCAAGGAGCAAGTGTTGAATACGCTGTGACATTTCGACAAGCTCAATGTGACAGCGACAAGCTCAATGTGACAGCGATAACAAGCTCAATTTGACTGCGAAAAGTAAAAGAAGAATTGAAAAATTAGAAAATATGGAAAAGGGAAATATCACTGGAAAAAGCATTATTTTTTCTGCTCCCTCTGGAGCTGGGAAGACAACGATAGTTAAACATTTATTAACCAAATTTCCATCGTTAGCGTTTTCAGTTTCTGCTTGTAGTCGTGAGCCTAGACCAGGTGAAACGAATGGCAAAGACTATCACTTTTTAGGTGTAGAGGGGTTTAAAGACAAAATCAATGAAAACGCTTTCCTAGAATGGGAGGAAGTGTATACAAATAATTACTACGGAACCCTTTTCTCCGTGGTTGAAGATATGTGGCAAGAAGGAAAAGTAGTATTATTTGATGTAGATGTTCTTGGAGGAATCAATATCAAATCAAAATTAGGTCAAAAAGCATTGTCTGTTTTTGTGCAAGCACCATCTATAGAAGAATTGGAAAAAAGACTGCGAGGAAGAAGTACAGAAACAGAAGATAAAATTCAAATGCGTATGGCACGGGCAGAAGAGGAATTAGCGATGGCGCACCGTTTTGATGTCATACTAGAAAACGACATCTTGGAAGATGCTTGTCTTCGAGCAGAAAAATTAATTGCAGACTTTTTGAATCAATAACAACAAATGAAAGTTGGATTATTTTTTGGAACTTTTAACCCAATTCATATTGGGCATTTGATTATTGCCAATCATTTAGCAACACATACCGATTTAGATCAGGTTTGGTTGATTGTTACTCCACTTAATCCATTAAAAACAAAACAGACTTTACTTGCTGATCATCATCGGTTGATGCTCACACAGATTGCTGTAGAGGAAAACGATTTATTACGTGTTTCAGATATCGAATTCAAACTTCCAAAACCAAATTACACCATTGATACACTTGCTTATTTAAAAGAAAAATACCCTACGTATACGTTTTGCTTAATTATTGGAGAAGATAATTTACGTACGTTTCACAAATGGAAAAATCACGAACAAATTAAGGCTCAATACCCATTATATGTTTACCCAAGGGTCCTTACATCGCAAGAGTTAGCCTCCAATGAACCTATTGTAGCAACAGAAAAATTAATGGAACAATTTCCAAAGGCACACTTTTGTTTAGATGCTCCATTAATGAAAATTTCCTCTACGTACATTCGAGAATCCATACAACATCAAAAAGATGTGCGTTATTTACTAACTCCTGAAGTTTATAAATATGTAGATGAAATGAATTTTTATAGAAAGTAAAAATCATTCCGTTTGCTTTTTCAAATTGCTTTTGCTATATTCATAAAACAATTTAAAACTTACAGTCATGAAAAAAATATTACTACCCCTATTTGTGTTGATTTTCTCAACAATTGGTTTTAGCCAGGATAAAGCAGCAAAAAAAGCAGCTATTGCTGAAGATAAAAAATTAATCAAAGAAGATAAAAAAGCTTTAAAAGATGATGAAAAAACATTGAAAGAGGATGAAGATGCTCTAAAAAATGTTGGTAAAGATAAAGATGCTAAAAAACAGCTTGCAGATAAGAAAAAAGCAGATCAAGCTAAAATGAAAGCAGATCAGAAAAAGCTCCAAGATGATGAGAAAAAGTTAGCCAAAGACAAAGCGATGAAAATAGAAAAAGCGAAGAAAGAGGAGGCTAAAAAAGAAGAAGAGAAACCAAAAGAGGAAAAGAAAAAGTAATTTAGACTATCAAATAGATTTTAAATAAAAAGAGGTGAAAATTCACCTCTTTTTAATTATTTTGACCTTAATTCAATAAAGGGTTTGATTTTTTCATTTTCGATTAAAACCGTTAAGTTATAGTAAGCGATTTTCCAACTTCCATTTTCTTTGGTCATAATTCCAGAACCTCGACATCCTTTCATCCACGTATCAAGTTCTTCATCAAACCAAGCAATGGTAGAATCGGCATTGAATTCCCAAATACGATTGGAAGGTTTGAAATCCCATGCTTTCCCTTTATCAAAATAGGGTTTAGAAAACGAAATAAACGCATCTTTTTTCCATCGTTCACCGGGAGCAGTTCCTAAAAAAACAAACTTATCACTCATCGGTCTGGTATATGCTACTAAATCTGCCTTTGCGGCTGCTTGATGCCATTGATTCACAAATTGGTCTAACTCTGTCATTGTCTGTGATAATCCAGTAAATGACAAAATACAAACCAATGGGAATAAAAACTTTTTCATGATTTTTTATTTAATACAACGCTTGATTTCGTTGAAAATCGTTTTCAATGCTTGTTTTTCTTTAAATTCTAATTCCACTCTTTCGTTAGAATTTAGTGTGCTTATACGTTCTTTTGTCTCTGGATGTGTGCTTAAATATTTCATGAAGCCATCTTGTTTTTCACCTTCTGCATCTAGTATTTTCATTAAATCAACCATACCTTTCGGGCTCACTTTATATTTAATCATAAAATCTACCCCATGTTGATCGGCCTCTGTTTCTAATTCACGGGAATACCTCAATTGTTTTAATTGGCTAGCCTGATCTAAAATTCCGGCTGAAATACCAGAAATATCTCCAAATAAACCAGATATAAATATGGAAGTGGCAGCACTTCTACCGAGACTTTTCAAAGAATGTTGATGGGTTACGTGGGTTATTTCATGTGAAAGTAGCGCTACTAATTCATTGTAATTTTTCATTTTATCAATGATTCCAGTATACACAAAAATTTGTCCACCTGGCAATGCAAATGCATTCACCGTCTCTGAATTAATGACAGTAATTTGAATCGGGTATGCTTCTTTTACATGCAAAGAATCTAATAATTGATTCACCAATTTTGATGATTCCTCATTAACTTCTTCTGTTTGTTTGAAATTCTCAGCTATAGATGCTCCCATCTGAATTTCAGTATCTCTTGGAACAAGCAGCGTTGCTTTTTCACCGAGCCAAGGAATCAAGGTCCAATAACTTAAAAAACAAAGTAGTACAAAAGAAAAAATCAAGGTGATAATTATCGGCGTTTTCTTTCGATACCAGATGAGGTTGCTTTTGCCTCTTAAAGTATGTTTAGCAATTAATTCATAAAAATCAAGGGCTTTTTCACCCTTGATTTCGATAGTTTCGTGAGGAAATTTTCCATATTTCAAAGTCAACGTTGAACCTGTCAATTCTGTCGAAATCAAATCTTTGATTTTCCAAGAAATGATCTCTAAAGTTTCATCAATTTGAATTAATATTTCTTCAACTCTGACATCTATTTTACATGTCCAAGCACGCGAAGAAAGTCCATCGAAATACAGTATGTGTTCCATTAAATGATTGAAATATCTAACATTCCTACCATATCATCCCCAGATGCATCTTTGTACTCTTCCTCTGTCTGTAAAATAGCATCAGCGTCGATATCTTCTTCAAATTCGATGTTTTGAAATAATACACGTGCGATTCTATTGATTGCAATACCCGTACCAATACCAAAGGTGAAGGCGACAATTAAATAGTTAACTACTAATAATGTAAAAATATCGCCTGCAGTTAATGTAGAACGTAAATTAATTTCTTTCCCGTCTTGAATTATTTTAGTGTTGTTTACTTCAAACATTAATCGGTTTTTATAAAACCAAAATGAATAGATTCCAAACGTTAGTATTGAAAAAATAATTCCTTTTAAATTGATTATAAACAAGTCAACTCCTTTTCCTACAAAAGAAAATTGAATATTTCCAAAACGAATCTTTTCTCTTATATATTTATTTATTGCTACACGCATCCAAGAGCTGTAAATTCCAAAAGTTAAAATGGTCAAAATGATATTTTTAATATAAATACCATAAAACTCTTTTAAGTTACCTCGGTAACCAAAATGAATCCCTCTCCAAGAAGTGCGTGATAGTCGATATCTTAAAGAACCGTGTATTGCCAATGGGATCAACGCAAAAAATCCGAGATAAAAAACTATTAATCCGACATAAGCCAGTGTTTGATTTTTATTTAAAAGACAATAGAATAAAAAAGCATTTAATGAACCAAACATCAAAAGTGCTTTAATAAATCCTATAAACACTTCCTTTCCTGTACCATGAAAAACAAAACGTGTATTCAAATATTCCGTTTCATTATACATATACTTCAATTCTTTGACTTTTGCCCATGGGTAATAAAAACCTAATGTAATGGTTTTAAGAATGTTATTTAAAATTCGTAGACCAACTAATTCACCATGACTTCCGTTAAATTTCAATGATTTTTTCCAAGTGTTGTTTTCCATATTAATTTAAAATTTGAAACAAAAGTAAATTTAATTTTTAAAAATCAATGTATTAAGTTATAAAGTACAGATATTTAAGAATTATTTACATTCAGTATTTTAACTACTATGAGAATCTTCGTAATTTTGTTATGAATGGTTATCATTCATAAACCATAATTTATAATTAATAATTAAAAAATATGTATCCAGCAGAATTAGTTGCTCCAATGAAACAAGATTTAGTAAATGCAGGTTTTACTGAATTATTATCAGCAGATGAAGTTGATAACACAATCAAAAATACAGAAGGAACTTTATTAGTAGTTGTGAACTCTGTATGTGGATGTGCTGCAGGAAATATGCGTCCAGGTGTGAAATTATCAATCCAAGGTGAAAAAACACCGGCTAAGTTAGCGACGGTATTTGCAGGAGTAGATCAAGAAGCAGTTGCTCAAGCGAGAAAACATTTCTTACCTTATCCTCCATCTTCTCCATCCATTGCGTTGTTTAAAGATGGTGAATTAGTTCACTTTCTAGAAAGACACCACATCGAAGGTGGTACAGCTCAAATGATTGCTGAAAATCTTCAAGAAGCATATAACGAATTTTGTTAATCCATTAACTAAATGAAAATAGGGAGGTAAACTTTTTACCTCCCTATTTTTTGCTCTTTACTTTTTACCCTAGTTTCTTATCGAGTGTATCTAATTCGAGGTGTGTTCCTTCGGTGTGTAGTATGTGTTCTGCACGTTCAATTTCTTCCAATGTACCATTTACAACAACCAAAAAACGACCTTCTTTGATATGTTGTTCGTATTTCACAATATTATCTGAAGAAAAACCAATCGTTGAAAAAACACTAAATAAAGCAGAACCAACTACTCCTATTTCAGCACCTGCAATAGCACCTACTAATGCACCTGCACCGTATAAAAATCCAAGTCCAGGAATTGCAAAAACACCTAAACCTGTTAATAATCCCAATGTCGAAGTGGCTACAACCCCTAATCCAGTTGCTTTGATTCTTACATCATCCAATGATTTTACATGTACATGATCATCGATAATTTCGGCCTGACCAATTAAGGATGTTTTTTCCATCGGAAAATCAGCTTCTTTTAAACGTTCTAATGCTTTGATTGCTAATTTGTGATTTTCGTATATTGCTACTTGTGATTTCATTTTGATCTGATTTATTGTTTATAAAACGAAGGTATAACATGAATAAACAGAAAAGAATGATAAAAATCAGTAATAAAAAAAATAAAAGTTAACTAAACAGTGATCATACTGTTTCAATTTATGAATTAACTAAAGTTTCATGTAAACAGAAAATATGTCTTATTATCAATAAAACTCAAAAATTCCATCCCAAATTTCATCTACTTTTTTAAGTGCATCTTCAATTGGAAGCACCGTCCATGTATCTTGATTTTCAATTGCCAAACCGATATGTTGTAATTTAGAAAGTGCATCATTTACGTCAAAATCAAGTGACGTGTTAAATTCTTTTTGAAACCAAGACTCAATTTGATCGTCGAGTTGATCTGCACTAATAGGACTTTGATTTTTCCAGAGAAAAGCATATGCCAACATACTTTCTTTCATTTCTTCCTCCTCGGATGCATCTAATAAAGTATGAAAAACACCTCCATTATTTCCTAAATTTTTAAAATACAAACTGTCTGTAAGCATTTTCTTGAAATTATTCTTTTTATTGACATACCCTTTGTACTGTCTAAAAAGGTATAAACCCAATACTCCAAGGGCAACACCACTTTGAATGAGGGTGTTTTTAATTCCTTGTAAATGCATTAAGTTTCCCGCTTTGTATGCATGTTCTATTTTGATTAATGCCGGAATTACCTTGGTTGAAAGAATAGGTACCCCTCCCCCAATTGCTGGAATCCAAAGTAAAAGCTTATCGGTAAGCGACATTTTAGGCTCTGCATTCGGGAAAATGGTTTCCAAATCGTTTTTAGGTACACGCTTGAAAATTTTAAGAACAATACTATTGGGTGCAAAGGGTAATTCTTCTGTATTTACTTTCTTTTGTTTAAAATGCGTTTCAGAGTTGTAGTGTAAATAAAGTACTACCCGATCATAATATTCTATCTCGATTTCTTTCTTCCAAAACAACCATTTTTTAACTTTTTCGCGGGTTTTGGTTAAGCCACGCGCATGCATAAAATAATCTTGGAAATCGTTGAAGTCAATATGTAAATTCAACCCTACCAAATCTGAACTTTGGATTGCTTCGTGTATGGTTTCCTTATTAACTTCCGCAAAATTCCCTTTTTCTAATATATGTTGGAAAGTTTTTTTGAAATGAGCAAGGTTACTTTTTGATTGATAAAGTTCACGTTCGTTAGCCAAACGATCTGGATCGAAATGGGCATAATTTAATTTTAACTTTTGATTCAAATTGAATCCCTCATTATGGAAATAATGCTCCAAAATATGAAATAACTTTTTGAAATCTTGCTTATCCTTTTCTAATTGAAAAAGTTGCTCAAGTTGTTTTTCTAAAATTAATTCTACCCCGAATGGTATGTAATTTTCTTTTTGCATAATGAATTGAATGTCAATAAAGGCTAACTTACAAATTATTTTGATAGTCAATTTTATTCATCGAAAAAATATACTGTATCTTCGAAAAAAATAAATCTTTATGATAACCATTTGGCATAACAATCGTTGTTCAAAAAGTAGAAATGCTGTTTGTTTATTGGAAGAGAAAAATATTTCTACAAAAGTTTTTGAATATTTGAAAACACCACCGACCGCTCAACAAATAAAAGATGTTTTAACTAAATTAGATGTTGAACCAGAAGCATTAGTACGTAAGGGTGAAGAAATCTATAAAGCTGAATATAAAGGTAAAGCATTAACGTACGATCAATGGGTTGAAGCATTCGTCAAACATCCTGTTTTGATCGAAAGGCCCATCATTATAAAAGGTGATAAAGCAGTTATTGGTCGACCTATTGAAAATATTGACACTTTACTTGACTAATTTTTCAATGATTTTAGTACAAATGAAGACTGAACATTCGCAATGTTAGGTATCGAAGCTAACTTTTCACGTAAAAAATGATGGTATGTTTCTATATCTTTCGTTTCAATAAAAAGTAAATAATCCATATTTCCAGCGATGTGATGTAGCGTAACTACCTCTTTAAGTTTAATCACTTCATTTTCAAATAAATCAATCAGTTCTTTATTGTGACCTTTCAGTGATACTTGACAGTATACTTTCATTCCTTTGTCAAGTAATACTTTATTCTCCAGAATAGAATATTTTAAAATCACCTTGTTTTTTTCTAAACGTTTAATTCGTTCATAGGTAGGTGTAGTACTCAAACCAATTTTATCCGCGATTTCTTTGTAACTTAATTTTGAATTTTCTTTTAAAATTTCGATAATTTTTAAGTCTAAAACATCTAGTTGTATCATGGTAGAATAGATTACTATTGGAAAATAAAATTATTGACTATAAAAGTATAAAAATGAAAATTTATTTGAAAAAATAGTATAATTTTCTTTTAATGCTTAAAAATATAGATAAATAGAATACATTTGATTAAAAATAAAGAATAACATGGATTATAAATCAATGAGACCTGAAAGCTTAATGATGAGCTACGGTTATAAACCTTCTTTGTCTGAAGGGGCAATCAAATGTCCTATTTTTCAGACCTCTACTTTCGTTTTCAACTCTGCTATGGAAGGAAAACGTTTTTTCGAATTAGCTTATGGATTGAGAGAAAAAGAAAAAGGGGAAGAATTAGGTTTGATTTATAGTCGATTGAACAATCCAGATTTAGAAATTTTGGAAAATCGTTTGTGTTTATGGGATGAAGCGGAAGATTGTGCGGTTTTTGAAAGTGGAATGTCGGCAATTTCGACTGCATTATTAGAATTTATGTCTCCAGGAGATTTGTTGTTATATTCAAGACCCGTTTACGGTGGAACAGATCATTTTATCAATCATTTTCTAAAAAAATTGAATATAGAGTCAGTTGGTTTTTATGCTACCGATTCTAAAGAAGAAATTATTGAAAAAGTGATAAAAACTGGAAGAGCAGATCGTTTGACAATGATTCATATAGAAACGCCAGCAAATCCTACAAATGCACTAATTGATATTGAAATGTGCGCCGAAATCAAAGCACATTTTACAACGGATGAAAAACCAGTTGTACTTTCGGTAGATAACACCTACATGGGTCCAGTATGGCAACATCCTATAAAACACGGAGCTGATTTAGTATTGTATTCAGCAACAAAATATATTGGTGGTCATTCAGATGTAATCGCAGGAGCTTGTTTAGGTTCAAAGGAATTGATGGGAAGAGTAAAAGGCCTACGTACATTTCTTGGAAATATGGCAGGACCTTGGACAGGTTGGTTGTTGATGCGAAGTTTAGAAACCTTAAAAGTGAGAATGGATGAGCAAGCAAGAAACGCAAAAGAAGTAGCTGAATTTTTACAAAATCATCCAAAAGTTGAGAAGGTGTATTATCTAGGATTCTTAACCGATCCGAAAAATAAAACCTTACTTGAAAAACAATGTTCGTCCAATGGAGCTATGATTTCCTTTGATGTAAAAGGAGGAGAAAAGGAAGCGTTCGCATTTTTAGATAACTTGAAATTGATAAAGTTAGCCGTGAGTTTAGGAGGTACTGAAAGTTTAGCAGAACATCCTCAAACAATGACACACGCAGATGTTCCAACACTTGACAAACAAGTAATGAATATTACTGAAAAACTGATCAGATTATCTGTAGGTGTAGAACATTATTCTGATTTAATTACCGACATCAATCAAGCATTAGACAAAGTGTAGATTAATTTTTCTTTTTTACTTTTTAAACTCATTTATTTAGGGCAAATTTGTAGCCTATAATTGAAATTATGAGAACAAAGTATATTGATTTGATTGATCAGACTTTTGACTTTCCGCAGGATGAGTTCAATTTGCAAGATGATCGATTGATTTTCCATGGTATTGATTTAATGCGTCTTATTGAACAATATGGCACTCCATTAAAGTTCAATTATTTACCTCAGATATCTTTTAATATTCAACGCGCAAAAGGTTGGTTCCGTGAAGCAATGAATAATATTGGATATGGTGGTAATTACTATTATTCATATTGTACTAAAAGTTCTCATTTTTCATTTGTATTAGATGAGGTACTACAAAACGATGTACACATCGAAACTTCTTCAGCTTTCGACATTGATATTGTTCGCAACTTATACGACACTGGTAAATTAACTTCCGGTAGATACATCATTTGTAATGGATATAAACCAAAGAAATACATCGATAATATTGCTCGATTGACTGCTGAAACTGATTTGAAAATCATCCCAGTTGTTGATAATATTCAAGAAGTTTCTGATTTAATTCAAGCAACAGAGGGTGTTGAAAAAGATATTGAAATAGGTATTCGTATTGCTTCGGAAGAAGAACCTAAATTCGAGTTTTACACCTCTCGTTTGGGTGTGCGTTACCGTGAAATTGTTCCACTTTATAAAAATATCGTACTCAATAACCCAAGGGTGAAGATCAAAATGTTACATTTCTTCATCAATACAGGGATTAATGATACAGCATATTATTGGAACGAGTTAACTAAATTATTACGTGTTTATTGCGACTTGAAAAAAGTATGTCCTGAATTGGATTCGCTAAACATTGGTGGAGGATTTCCAATTAAAAAGTCCTTACAATTTGATTTCGATTATGCTTATATGGTAAAAGAAATCTTGACTCAGGTAAAACGTGTTTGTTCTGACAATGATATTCCAGAACCACATATTTTTACTGAATTTGGATCGTTTACTGTGGGTGAAAGTGGCGGTGCTATCTTTAGCGTATTACATCAAAAACAACAAAATGACCGTGAAAAGTGGAACATGATTGATTCTTCTTTCATGACCAACTTACCAGATACATGGGCGATTAATCAACGATTTATTATGTTACCAATCAATCGATGGAACGATGATTATGAACGTGTTCTTCTAGGTGGATTGACCTGTG
The DNA here is from genome assembly GCA_046304235.1 of Crocinitomicaceae bacterium. Classification (GTDB taxonomy): domain Bacteria; phylum Bacteroidota; class Bacteroidia; order Flavobacteriales_D; family Crocinitomicaceae; genus CANHVK01. The sequence goes on from JBKCEW010000074.1 coordinate 14,869, forward strand.
ATAGTGATGATTACTACAATTCTGAACAGCATTCCAACGCTATTTATTTGCCTAAATTCAGTAAACATAGAACATTATACATAGGATTCTTTAATACAGGTGCATATCAAGAAACCATTGGTGGTTTTGGTGGTTTGAAACACTGTTTGATTCCAGAACCAAAACACGTACTAATTAAACGTGATGAAAACGGAAAAATTAAAACAGAACTTTTCTCGCAAGAGCAAACTGCAGACGAGTTCTTAAAAATATTAGGTTACACAAAATAATACAGGTCATGCAAAAATTACAAAACTTTATAAACGGTTCGTATCAAAATCCTGTTTCTAATGAATTTATTGACAACTTCGAACCTGCAACAGGTAAAGTTTATTCCTTAATTCCAGATTCAGACGAAAGAGATGTTGAAGCAGCAGTTGAAGCAGCAGAAAAAGCATTTCCTATTTGGTCTAAAATGTCTGTGGAAGAACGCAGTAAAATTTTGGTGCGTTTGTCTGAAGGAATTGAAAAACGTATGGATGAATTTGTTCAGGCAGAATCCAAAGACAATGGAAAACCATTGACGTTAGCAGCACATGTTGATATTCCACGTGCTGTATCGAATTTTCATTTTTTCGCTACTGCCATCATCCATTTTTCTTCTGAGTCACATTACATGGAAGGAATGGGGTTAAATTATACCTTACGCAAACCGATGGGAATCGTAGGATGCATTTCGCCTTGGAATTTACCGTTGTATTTATTTTCTTGGAAAATTGCACCTGCTTTAGCAGCAGGAAACTGTGTAGTAGCAAAACCTTCTGAGATAACCCCTTATACTGCTTTTTTATTAGGAGAAGTAGCCAAAGAAGCAGGTTTACCAGATGGAGTATTGAATATCTTACACGGTTTAGGCCACAAAGTTGGGGATGCTATTGTGAAACACCCTAAAATTAAAGCGATTTCATTTACAGGAGGAACAAAAACTGGAGAATATATTGCTAGAACAGCCGCTCCAATGTTTAAGAAACTTTCGTTGGAATTAGGTGGAAAAAACCCAGTGGTCATTTTCGCAGATTGTGATTACGATGAAATGTTAAAAACTACGATTCGTTCTTCGTTTGCAAATCAAGGACAAATTTGTTTGTGTGGTTCCCGAATTTTGGTAGAACGCTCTATTTACGATAAATTCAAAAAAGATTTCGTAGAAAAAACAGCAAAATCAATTGTTTCCAATCCAGAAGATCCTAAAGCAAATTTAGGCGCAGTGGTTTCTAAACCACACATGGAGAAGATTTTATCTTATATTGAATTAGCGAAAGAAGAAGGAGGGACCGTATTAACGGGAGGAGAGCGAGTGATCTTGGCGGCGCCTTATGAAGAAGGGTATTATCTGAGACCAACTATTATTGAAGGATTACCATATAATTGTCGTACAAACCAAGAAGAAATTTTTGGACCTGTTGTAACGATTGCACCATTTGATACGGAAGAAGAAGCACTTCAAATGGCAAATTCAACCCAGTATGGATTACAAACGACCTTATGGACTAGTGATTTACAACGTGCTCATCGTTTTTCAGATCACGCTCAATCCGGAATTGTATGGGTGAATTCTTGGTTGGTGCGTGATTTACGTACACCATTTGGAGGGGTAAAAGCATCCGGAGTTGGAAGAGAAGGAGGTTTAGAAGCATTACGTTTCTTTACCGAACCTAAAAATATTTTTATCAAGTATTAATCAAGTTCACGAAAAAGATATATCTTTGTCGTTCGAATTATTTAAATAAAGCTATATGTACGCAGTTGTAGAGATAGCAGGGCAGCAGTTTAAAGTGCAAAAAGATCAAAAGATTTTTGTACACCGTTTAGCAGCTGAAGCAGGAGCAAACGTTGAGTTTGACAAAGTGCTTTTAGTTGACAACGGAGGAAAAATTTCTTTAGGCGCCCCAGCTATAAATGGAGCTAAGGTTACCGCTACGGTAAACGAGCACGTTAAAGGAGACAAAGTAATTGTTTTCCGTAAGAAAAGAAGAAAAGGATACAGAAAGAAAAACGGACACCGTCAATCTTTCACATTTATCACTATTTCAGACATTAAAGCTTAATTTTTCACGCAAGTGAAGCTAAAATTTTAAAGAAATGGCACACAAAAAAGGAGCAGGTAGTTCAAACAATGGTCGCGAGTCAGCGAGCAAGCGTTTGGGAGTTAAAATCTTCGGTGGACAAGCTGCAATTGCAGGAAACATTATTGTTCGTCAAAGAGGTACACAACACCACCCAGGTACAAACGTAGGTATTGGTAAAGACCATACTTTATACGCTTTAACTGAAGGTATTGTAGAATTCCGTAAGAAAAAAGACAATCGTTCTTTCGTATCAGTAGTACCTTTTGAGTCAACTGAAGCGTAATTAACGAATCAATATGAAATCTGAGGGCTGTTTTTACAGCCCTTTTTTATTTTCATTTTTTTGGTTGATAATCAGATTTATACAAATCTGTTTGATATAAACAAACAAAAGCGTTTGATACCATCAAACAACTTTGAATTATACTATACTTTTATAGTCTTTATAGACTCCGTAACAGAATATTACAAGAATTGGAAAAAATCCATTTAAACTGAATGGGTGGTGTTTGAATAATAAATTCGCTAATACACCAATCACGAACATAATGGATATTCCTTTAAGGTATTTTATTCTATTTTGAATAATTAAACCCTTTAACTTTTTCATATTTATAAATTTAACAATTATAAAAGTAGTATTTTTTATGGTGGAGATACAATTAGCTATAGAACCCTCCACAAAATCATTATTTGTATAGATTTTAATAGACAAAAACTTTTATTTTCATGTTTTTTCCCCTCAAAATATATTAAATTCGCGTACAAATTAAATCAATATTTCATGCTTGAAATACAACGTTTACGTACTGACAAGGAATCTGTTCTTGAAGGACTTAAAAAAAGAAATTTAGACGCTACTGAAACAGTAGATGCTATCTTGGCAAAAGATCAAGAATGGAGAGCAAATAAAACCGAATTGGAAACAATTGCTGCTGAGATGAACCGTATTTCGAAAGAGATTGGCGTGTTGTTTCAACAAGGTAAACAAGCAGAAGCAACCGAAGCAAAAGCACAAACTGCATCCTTAAAAGAAAAAGAAGCAGGGTTAAAGTCGGTGGTACAACAATTAGAAGATGAAATCACACAATTGATGTATCAATTACCTAATGTGCCAAATGAGTTGGTAAAAGCAGGTAAAACCGAGCTAGATAATGAAATAGTTGAGGAAGTTGGTTCAAAAGCAACATTTTCAGGAGAGGCTCTACCTCACTGGGAATTGACTAAAAAATACGATTTAATTGATTTCGAAACAGGAGTGAAAGTTACTGGTGCTGGTTTTCCAATTTACAAAGGAAAAGGAGCAAAATTGCAACGTGCTTTGATTTCTTTCTTTTTAGATGAAGCAGATAAAGCAGGGTATGAAGAGTTTATTCCGCCGCATGTTGTGAACGAAGCAAGTGGTTACGGAACAGGACAATTACCTGATAAAGAAGGTCAAATGTACCACATTGGGGTAGATGATTTATATTTAATTCCTACTGCAGAGGTACCATTGACTAACATTTACCGTGATGTGATTTTACCAAGTGAAGATTTCTCAATTAAAATCACAGGATATACACCATGTTTCCGCCGTGAGGCAGGTTCGTATGGCAAAGATGTACGTGGTTTGAATCGTTTACATCAATTTGATAAAGTAGAGATTGTACGAATCGAGCATCCAAATAATACTGCGAAGGCGTTGGAAGAGATGGTGAATCACGTAAAAGGGTTGTTAGCGAAATTAGGTTTACATTACCGTGTTTTACGTTTATGTGGAGGAGATACTGGTTTTGCTTCTTCCATGACGTATGATTTTGAAGTGTATTCAGCAGCACAGGAAAAATGGTTGGAAGTGAGTTCTTGTTCTCGTTTTGATACATTCCAAGCAAACCGTTTGAAATTGCGATTTAAAACAGAAGATAAAAAAACACAATTGTGTCATACCTTAAACGGAAGTGCTTTAGCATTGCCTCGTATCGTAGCGGCGTTATTAGAAAATCACCAAACACCAGAAGGAATTGTTATTCCTGAGTGTTTACACAAATATTTGAATTTTACAGTTATTAATTAATTCTACTTCCTCCCTTGAGGGAGGATTGAGGTGGGTGACCTATTTATCACCTCCCTTTATCCCTCCTCAAGGAGGGAAACCAATATTATATAAAACTATGTCAAAACTTACTACACTTAACGAATTCATCATGAAGAAGCAATCTGATTTTCCAGGTGCTTCAGGTGAATTATCTCGTTTATTAAATGATATTGCAGTAGCTTCTAAAATTGTAACACGTGATGTACGTCGTGCTGGATTGGTAGATAATATTCTAGGTGCGCAGGGAGAAGTAAATGTACAAGGAGAACAACAACAAAAATTGGATGTCGTAGCAGATAATCAATTTATTAAAATGTTTCAATTAGGCGGTGAAGTATGTGGAATTGCTTCAGAAGAAAACGATACGTTCGTAGCTTTTCAAAGTGAAACTTCTAAAAATGGAAAATATGTGGTGTTGTTTGACCCCCTAGATGGCTCTTCTAACATTGATGTAAATGTTTCCATTGGAACAATTTTTTCAATTTATCACCGTGTTTCACCAATCGGAACAGAATCTACTCTAGAAGATATGTTGCAAACTGGTGATAAACAAGTTGCTGCAGGCTATGTGCTTTACGGTTCATCTACGATGTTGGTGTACACAACCGGAAACGGAGTAAATGGATTTACATTAGATCCTACGATTGGCGAATTCTGCTTATCACATCCAAATATGAAAACACCTGAAACGGGACGTATATATTCAATGAATGAAGGAAACATTGCTGTTTGTCACCCAGGATATAGAAAATACGTTGAATATTGTCAAGGTACTGAAAAAGAAACAGGAAGACCGTATTCAGGTCGTTATATCGGTTCTTTAGTTGCCGATTTTCACCGTAACTTAATTAAAGGAGGAATTTACTTCTACCCTACCACTCCTGCGGCACCAAAAGGACGTTTGAGATTGTTGTACGAATGTAATCCATTGGCGTTTATTATAGAACAAGCAGGAGGTTTAGCAACAGACGGAACACAACGTATCTTGGATATCAAACCAACGGAATTACACCAACGTTGTGGTTTCATCATTGGTTCAAAACAAATGGTAGAAAAATTACAAGAATGTTTGGATACTACTCCAGTAGAAGCATAAGATTATAAAATTCGATGAATGAAGAGGCTCATAAGGCCTCTTTTTTTGTTTCAAACCTCTTCCAATTTGGCTTAATCTATACTTTTTATACCACTTTAAGCCACTTTCATTGTAACTAGTTGATTTTATTTGAAATACTCAACATAAAAATCTTTGTAAACATCTAGATTTTTACTTTCAAAAAGTATTTTCAAACTATTCTGTGAAATCATATATATCGGTAGACCTGTATATTCTTTAATGAATTTAACATCCGTTTTGAATGCTTTGATGTAGGCATCTCCCTCGGTTTGAGTAAATGATTTTAGGATAATCACACTTTGATCAGATTCGTATAATTTAGAACTAACAGTGATATCCATTTTTTCAAATACCTCATCATTAAATGAAGAAATTTTATTTTTTGCTGCGTTAGAATTACTGTTTTTGTCTAAAAATAAAATGATCCAAAGTGGTTCGCCCTCTTCATACGTGAAAGGAAATTCTTTTTTGAAAACAACCGGTTCGTATTTTGAATATCCTTTATCTAGTATGTCAGCCATTTCTTTGGCTTTTTTAGCTTCGGATGATGTAGGATATGTTTTAATCAATTCACTTAAAATTGGGGAAATTGATTTTTTATCATCTGTAGATGAAGCTGTTGCCATTGCTCTAAGTAATATAAACTTTGGTTTAATCTCAATATTGGCATCTACTTCTCTCGTTAAACAAGCGGAAATCACTTCATCGTACTTTTTTTGACGATATTTTTCTAAAATAACTAAATATTGTTCTTCATTTTTCTTTGCTAATTCCTTTTGTTTTATGAAGAAATTTGGATCTCTTAAATAACTTGCATAATCTGAAGTGGGGTAATTCGTCAAAATATAGTTACGATGAGGAATTGATTTACTCGCGTCTTTTTCATTTAATTTATAAAGCTGAAAAGCCGCTAACAAATTGTAATTGCTCTGATAGTTACGTGCTAATATGTCTTGAAAACAAGTGGAAGCTAATTTTACTTCATTTAATTGTTCTTTATAGATTAAACCTGCTTCATATTCAGCAGCAACTAATTTTGCTAATGAACTATCGACATCTTTTTTGTTTAACGGTAATTTTTTTGAAAGATATTCAATAGTAAGGGTATCAGACGCTTCAGTTGTATTGGTTAGCGTATTTTTACCTTTCACAGAAGTATCAGATAGAACTAAGACTATTTTGTCGCTACGTCTCCAATCATCTTCATTATCTCGTGCCCCCCAATTTTTCTTAAATTCGCTAATTCCATCCGCTTTTGTTTTTGCATTATTCCAATACCAATTGTTACTAGAGGGATTATTTAATTCTTCAGCAATCTGTTTGGCAATTTTTGCCTGCATTTTTGCCTTTTCCTCTCGCTCTTTACGAGCAATATCTTCTTTGATTTTTTTGATTGTCTTTTTGATATAATTTTCACGATCTTTTTCCGACATCTTAGCAATGCGTAGTAAACTATCTTGTGTTTCAAAAATTGTAACAGACTCTACTAACTTCTTTAATTTAATTGCTTTTTTACGAATTTCATCCCCATTGGGATAATTTTCAGGCATCACATTAGCACAACTATCGTAGTATTTTTGAGCTTTTACATACTGTTTATCTTGAAACGAAATAGTACCTAATCGATCGTAACTGATGGCTTGTTGGCGTTTATTGTTAGTCGAATAGTAAGTGGATTTATGAAGTAAATTGATTGCTTCAAGTTTATTTTTTTCTTGAAGAGCAATATCAGCCAAAGCATAATACAATTGATCTCTATAATCGGCATTTTTTTCATCCTTCAATAACTTTGTCAACTCCTTTTTCACTTTCTCATCTCGACCCAAAAAGGCACGATTTATGCGTGCATTGAATTGCATTTCAAAAGGTGAAGCTGCTGATTTAACGACAAGATTAAAATTATTTTTAGCATTTTCAGGGTTTTTATTCAAGGAATATAGTTGACCTAGAATAAAGTGCGCACGAATTTTTTGTTGTTTGTTATTGGTTAATTTAATTGCCTTTTCTAATGCTTCAATCGCTTTTGAATAATCTTCTTCTGTTATTGAAAAAGAAGCCTTCGTAAAATAATATTCAGCCTTTACTATTTTGGTAACTTTAGGAGGATCTTTAACTGTATTTTTATCTTTTTTAGTAAACCGCTTTTTGGTTTTTTCAATAAAATTGAATTTATTAGCCGCTTCTTCCTTTTCTTGCTTTTCAATAATTTCATCCATTTCAAGAATCAAGTTACGAGCATCGTTTTGTTTGCCTTGTGCAATTTTATTTTTAATCAGCCAGATACGAGCAATATAAGTAGATTTATCATTTTTAAATAATTCTTTTACGAATTCAAAGTTTTTAGATGAGATTTCATAATCTCTTCTCAGAAAATATGCTTGTCCTATCAAATTCCAATTTTCATCAATCCAACGATTATATTCTACTTTTTTTCCCTCAGGACGTTCCATCGATGGCATACAATGGTTTCGAATAACCTTTGTACATTTAACAATTGCTGTATCTATTGCGGGTAACATTCCAGCAATTTCTTTTTCATTGGGATTGGATTCAACAGGTAGGATTGAATAAAAATCTTCTTTTTTATTTTCCCGATAGGTATTTAATGAATTTTTAATTAATTCGTTTGCATTGAAATATCCATTATACTTAGCGGTAGTACTATGGTAAGTTCGATTGATAAATGTATTGCTTTCGGTAGAACAACTCAAAAGGAAAAAGATTCCTAAAATTAAACTAACAAACAGAAAAACAAACTTTTTAATCAGCATTGAAATAAGTCAAAATGATTTAACGTTGAAAAGAAAATATTATTGTCTTCTTCTCGATGAGGTTAAAAATACAAGTTTCGTAGTGAATTACAAACTTATTCAAAGTTTTAGACTTTTGAATGTGAATTTCATTCGTAAAGAGAATGAATTTCATTACTAAATAGCTTTACCTTTACAAAAAAAATGAAATTATGGCTCATGTTGGGATTATTATGGGTAGCAAGTCTGACTTACCAATTATGCAAGAAGCAGCAACGATATTAAAAGAACTTGGTGTATCTTATGAAATAAATGTTGTTTCAGCACACAGAACACCTGAATTGATGTTTGACTATGCTAAAAATGCTCATACACGTGGGATTAAAGTAATTATCGCAGGTGCAGGTGGTGCAGCACATTTACCTGGTATGACGGCTTCTTTAACGCCACTACCTGTGATTGGTGTACCAGTTAAATCAAGCAATTCAATTGATGGATGGGATAGTATTTTATCTATTTTACAAATGCCTAATGGAATTCCAGTTGCAACAGTGGCTTTAAATGCAGCAAAAAATGCTGGAATTTTAGCAGCAAAAATGATTGCTACTTCAGATGAAGCTTTATTGCAACGCCTTGCAGTTTATATGGATAGTCTTAAAAATGCAGTATTAGAAAGTGCAAAGGATTTAAAGGCTTAAAAAGACCGTAAATTTTATTAAATTCGTTCTTTTTTATTTATTGGAATGAAAGTTTTAGTAATCAATAAATCAAATAACGTACTACCTGCTTACGAGACAATTGGATCAGCGGGATTAGATATTCGTGCTTTTATAGAAGAGTCTATTACATTAAAACCATTCGAGCGTAAATTGGTAAAAACAGGATTGTTTCTTGAAATCCCAATTGGATACGAAGCGCAAGTGCGTCCTCGTAGCGGATTTGCATTAAAAAATGGAGTAACTGTATTGAATTCTCCTGGAACAATCGATGCTGATTACAGAGGAGAAGTTGGGGTAATTTTGATTAACTTATCTCAAGAAAAAGTAGAAATTCATTCTGGAGATCGTATTGCGCAATTGGTTTTTGCAAAAGTCGAACAGGCTGAATGGACTGAAGTTGAAACGCTTTCTGAAACGGAAAGAGGCGAAGGAGGTTTTGGTAGTACAGGTAAAAAATAAGAAAAATGAAAGTAATTGTTCCTATGGCGGGAAGAGGAAGCCGCCTTCGTCCACATACATTAACCACTCCGAAACCATTAGTACCAGTAGGTGGTAAACCAATCGTTCACCGTTTGGTAGAGGATATTGCTGCGGTTTGTGAGGATAAAATTGAAGAGATAGCGTTTGTTATTGGTGATTTTGGTACTGAAGTTGAACAAGAATTAATCGCAGTAGCAGAAAAATTAGGTGCGAAGGGAACGATTTGTTACCAAGATAAACCCCTTGGTACTGCTCATGCTGTATGGTGTGCAAAGGAATTATTAGATGGACCAGTAGTGGTTGCATTTGCTGATACCCTTTTTAAAGCTGATTTTAAATTAGATAGCTCTGTAGATGGGATCTTGTGGGTAAAACAAATTGAAGATCCATCCGCTTTTGGAGTTATCCAAATGAATGAAAGTGGTGCGATTGTTGATTTCGTCGAAAAACCAAAAACGTTTGTTTCTGATTTAGCCATGATTGGAATTTATTATTTCAAAGAAGGGCAAGATTTACTAACTGAAATTAATTACTTGTTAGAAAATGAAGTAATTAAAAGTGGTGAATACCAACTACCTGATGCATTGAGACGTTTGGTAGAAAAAGGACAAACATTCAAACCAGGAGAAGTAAATGAATGGTTAGATTGTGGTAATAAAGAAGTTACTGTTTATACAAACCAAAGAGTACTAGAATTCGATAAAGAAAAAGGGTTAAATACAGTCGATAATTCAGTTACACAAATTAACTCCGTGATTATACCACCTTGTTATATTGGTAAAGACGTTATTCTTGAAAATGCTGTTGTTGGTCCACATGTTTCATTGGGTAATGGAACCAAGGTGTTAAATTCTGTTCTTTCAAATACGATAGTACAAGAAAATTCGTTGGTGTCTAACGCAAACTTAAAAGACTCTATGATAGGAAATTTTGCTGCATTTAGAGGGAAGCAAACAGACATAAGTCTGGGCGATTATTCAATCATAGACTAAATGAATAAATTCATAGGTATTATTTTATTGATTTTTATTGTTTTATCATGCGGTAAGACTAAAGAAATTACACAATCTAATTCGCAGGAAAGATCCCGCTATATAGAGATGTTTCACGAAGGTGTGCGTTACAAACAAAAAAAACAATACCACAATGCAATTCATGTATTTGAGGCTTGTACGAAGTTAAATCAATCAGATGATGCTACTTTATACCTTCTTTCTGAAGTGTATTTAAAAACTGGACAAAAAGAACGTTCAATAGACGCATTGCAAAAAGCAATAAACCTTGACCCTAAAAATCAATGGTATAAACGAGAATTGGCTTATAAATATCACGAGATTGGAAACTACAAACAAGCTATTATAGCATATAAAGATTTATTAAAAGAAAACAGTGAAAATCCAGATTGGTTAATTTCCTTATCTGAATGCTATTTCAAAAACAATCAAATGAGTGAGTCTTACCAAACGATGGAAAGAATAGAGCAAGTCATTGGTAGTAATCCAGATATAATAATAGAAAAGTACAGAATCCTCTTTTTTCAAAAAAAATATACACAAGGAGAAAAATTATTAATAGAAGGATTAAAAACTTTTCCAAATGACCCAGATATTTTAGCCATTTTAATAGATTATTACTTTGATAGTAAACAAGATAAGAAGGCATTAGAGTTATTAAAAAAATTATCAGAAGTTGATCCGAACAATGGAAATGTGCACCTTACTCTAGCTCAACACTATATGCAGAATAATGACCTACAGAATACGTTTAAAGAGTTAAAATTAGCATACGTTTGTCCAGAAATTACGCTTGAAAATAAAACGAGGCTACTCATGTATTTTTACGATACACAAGCAAAATTAGATAAAAATGTTATTGAACTTGGAGATATACTGGTTGCACAATATCCGGATGAAGCGAAAGCTCATACTTTGTTGGGGGATTTATTAATGAAAGATAATAATGAAGTTTTAGCTTTAGCATCTTATAAAAAAGCGATAGAATTAGACCCTTCAAAGTATACTATTTTCGAACAAGTATTAGTGATGGAATATGAATTCCAACAATATGAATTACTTTATAATGACGGTCTTAAAGCAGTTGAGCTATTTCCTTCCTATGGAAAAGTATATTTATTAGCAGGTACTGCAGCCAATCAAATCAAAAAATACAAAGAAGCAATTGAATTACTTGAAGTTGGGAAAGATTTAATCACCAACAATCCAGCGCTTAAAGCAGAGTTTTTAGCACAACTAGGCCAAGCTTACTTTAAGCTAAAAAAACTTCCCGAAGCTAAAAAAAGTTATGATGAAGCCATTGAACTTGCACCATCTAATACATTGAACTTAAACAACTACGCCTATTATTTAGCTCTAGAAAAAACAGATTTAGAAAAGGCAGAGAAGTATATTTTACAGGTATTAGAGGTAAATCCCAAAGACTATCATTTTCTAGATACTTATGGTTGGGTCTTATTTCAAAAAGGTGATTTTCAAAAAGCTATAGAAACATTTGAAAAAGCAATTATTTCAAACCCAAAAGAACCGTTAATCAATGAACATTTGGGCGACTGCTATTACAAAGTAGGGAAACAAAAAGAGGCCGTAGAATACTGGAAAAAAGCTTTAGAACACGGTTCAAAAAATTTAAGTTTACCCAAAAAGATAGAAAAGAAATCGTATTATGATCCTGCGTTTTAAAAATCTATATCTTCTGTTTTTTGTTGCAGGAATATTTTCTTGTTCTAAAAAACTTGTTGGTGAAACTCCCGTTAAATTAGACAGAAAAAAAACGGAAGAATTAACTCATAATTTAGATAGTCTATCTAAACAAGTTCCTACAACTTTTTACTCTAAAATTAGTACAAAATATACAGATACTAATCAGAATTTATCTTTTAAAACATCTGTAACCATATTGAAAGACAGTGTTTTTACAGCTTTAGTATCCTATGCAGGTATACCAATAATTAATGCCTTTATCAATAAAGATTCCTTGCAGTTTACCAATAAAAAAGATAAATGTTATACAAAAACGACTTTGGCTCATTTGAAAGAACAATTTGGGGTAGCATTCGACTTTCAGAACTTACAACAATTGTTTTTAGGAATTCCATTAAACTATCAAGCTTCTGCTAAATATTATCAAATTCACAATCCTTTTGATTACATCGTTTCAAATCATAGAAAACGAGAAATTAGAAAACTAGAACGTAAAGATTGGGACGATTTTATTATAAAATATTATTTAAACCCCGATTTAAAATCACTAAAAAAATTAGTAATTGAAAACCCTAAAGATAACAACTTTATTATAATCAATTATTTGAAATATCAAGTTGAAAATGGGTTCAATGTACCTTCTGAAGTAACAATAGATGTAAAAACAGATAAAAATCACATTGAAGTTCAGCTAGATTATGATAAATTAGAAATTAATGAACCACAAGATATTTTCTTCTCGATACCAGAAAATTATGAAGTTTGTAATTAAATATCTCTTTCTTGTTTTTATATGCTTTTTTTCCAAAGTTTCCCTTGCGCAAAAAACGAGTGAAAAGCTCAAACGCGAGCAGGATAAATTAGAAAAAAGTATCTCTGTTACTAAAAGTTTATTACGTAAAACAAAGAAAAATTCGCAAGCGACGATTTCAGAGTTACGCGTACTAGAAAATCAATTAAAACACAGAGAAGAATTACTTGCAAACTTTGAAGATCAAATCAAAGATGCAGAAATTCAAATAGAAGAAAAAACACAACAAATAGATAATCTTGAAAAAAAGCTTAAACTATTAGTTTTTCAATACCGACATTTATTGATTTATGCTTATAAACATCGAAGTAAATCTGGACAATGGATGTACATATTTTCTGCTAAAAGCTATAATGAAGCGTTAAAACGTAAAAAATATTTGGAAAAAGTTGCAGAATTACAACGCAAACAAAAACGATTAATTGAACAACATCAAAATCTAATTTCAAAAGAAAAAACAGAAATCGAGTCAGATAAGAAAGAAAAAGAACTTATTGCTGACGAAAAACGTAAAGAGAAAGAAAATTTAGAAATCGATAAACGAACTAAGGAAACAAACCTGACGAAATTAAAGAAAGAAGAAACACGCTTAGCGGCTGAGATGAAATTGAGTGAAAACAAAAAAATCATTTTGAAACAACGTATTCGAGAAGCAATAAATGCTGAAATTGCAGCCGATGAAGCAAGAAGAAAGGCAAGAGAAGAAAAAGAACGTAAGAAACAAGAAAAAGAAAGACTTGCAAAAAATAACACAACGAATTCAGCAAATATTAACACTACCACAAAAACAACTTCATCAAAAACAACAGCTTCATCAACGTCAGCAGACGAACCAGAAGAAACAGTGAAACGTCCACTTACAATTAGCGAAACAAAAGAAGTTGCTTTAAATCAGAATTTTGAAAGCAACAGAGGACGATTGCCTTGGCCGGTATCAAGTGGTACGATTACTGAAGGTTATGGTAAAAATCCACATCCAAAAATTAAAAATTTATATACAAATAATAACGGTATTGATATCAGTACGAATCGAGGGTCATCGGTAAGAGCAGTTTTTGAGGGCGAAGTAACAAGTGTATTATCTATTCCTGGAGCTGGTAAAGTAATCATCATTAAACATGGTAACTACAGAACAGTATACAGTAACTTACAGGATGTTCATGTAGGAGTAGGAAGTAAAGTAAAAACAAAGCAATCAATCGGTTCTTTGTTACCAGATGACGACGATGTACTATCTGTATCACATTTTGAAATTCATCAGGTATTAAATGGTCAAATAAATAGAATGAACCCAACCAATTGGATAACAAGATAAATTATGTTTACAGGAATAATCGAACAACTGGCAGTTGTAAAAAAAGTAATAAAAGAAGCCGAAAATTTACACGTTACATTAGAGGCCGCTTTTACGCAAGAATTGAAAATTGACCAGAGCGTTGCGCACAATGGAATATGTTTAACTGTCGTACACATTGAAGGAAACGAATATACCGTGACTGCTATCCGTGAAACGATTGAAAAAACAAACATTGATCATTGGTCAGAAGGGACAAAAGTAAATGTGGAACGCTGTATGCAAATGAATGGACGCTTGGATGGACATATTGTACAAGGACACGTAGATGTCACAGGATCTTGTTTGTCGATTGAAGACCAGCAAGGAAGTTGGAAATTTACATTCAAACATCCAGAAGATCAGGTAACTGTAGAAAAAGGATCGGTTACGGTAAATGGGACTAGTTTGACTGTAGTTGATTCTCAAAAAGATACATTTTCAGTTTGTATTATTCCGTATACTTACGAACATACCAATTTCCATCAATTGAAAGTAGGTGATACTGTAAACTTAGAGTTTGATATCATTGGAAAATATGTGGCAAAATTGTTTATGCATAACCTTCCAAAATAAATAGTAATAAATAAATTTGTAAACCAAAATTAAAACGAAAATGGCTGATATTCATTCTTATGACTTTAAAGGAAAACGTGCTTTAATCCGCGTAGATTTTAACGTTCCGTTGGATAAAGAAACGTTAACAATTACTGATGATACACGTATTCGTGCTGCTTTACCTACCATCAAACATATACTAAGTGCGGGTGGAAGTGTAGTTTTAATGTCACATTTAGGAAGACCGAAAGAAGGACCTGAGGATAAGTTTTCGTTAAAACACATTATAAAACACACCGCTGAATTATTACAAACAGAAGTGAAATTTGCGAACGATTGTATTGGAGAAGAAGCATTTGCAATGAGTGCAAATTTACAAGCAGGTGAAGTGTTATTACTAGAAAACTTACGTTTTTACAAGCAAGAAACAGCAGGTACTGAAAGTTTCGCTGAGAGTTTAGCAAAACACGGCGACGTATATGTGAATGATGCATTTGGTACAGCACATAGAGCGCATGCAAGTACTGCAATTATTGCGAAATATTTCCCAAACGATAAAATGTTTGGTTACTTATTAGAAGCTGAAATTAAGAGCGTGGATAAAGTCCTAAACAGCGAAGAAAAACCATTAACTGCCATTGTTGGTGGAGCTAAAGTTTCTTCTAAAATTACAATCATCGAGCGCTTATTAGACAAAGTAGATAACCTTATAGTAGGAGGAGGTATGGCGTTTACCTTCGTGAAAGCACAAGGGGGTGAAGTAGGTGGTTCGTTGGTAGAAGACGATTATTTAGATGTTGCTCGTAAGATTTTAACTGAAGCAAAAGCAAAAGGTGTAAACGTTTACATCCCGAAAGATGCCGTAATTGCAGATGCTTTTTCAAACGAAGCAAACCGCAAAACTGTTCCTTCAGACCAAATCCCAACAGGATGGATGGGCTTAGACACAGGATCTGAAACATCAAAAGATTGTGCTGAAATCTTAAAAAATTCCAAATTGATTTTATGGAATGGACCGATGGGAGTATTCGAAATGGATAATTTCCAACAAGGTACAAAAGACGTAGCAAACGCTATCGTAGAAGCAACAGCAAACAATGGTGCTTTTTCATTAATTGGTGGAGGAGATTCAGTTGCAGCAATAAACAAATTCAATTTAGCAGACAAAGTGAGCTACGTTTCAACAGGAGGCGGTGCTATGTTAGAATACTTGGAAGGCATCGAATTGCCAGGTATCAAAGCGATAAACGAATAGTTTATAAAAAGATAAAAAAACCCATAAAAATTTAGAATTTGATTTTAAATTTTCATGGGTTTTTTATTGAAATTATTTGTTGAATTTTGATATAAAAAGGAGTTATCGGTTAAAAGTGAGCGCGTGAAGGTACTTAATTAAAAAAGTCAAACAGATTATAAATTAATTCCTCAATCTTAATCTATAAATTATAACCAAAATATTTCTTTATCCCTTACCTTTGTAGGGTATGGAAGAGCAATTAAGACCGATTACTGATTGGATCCCTTTAACGAAACAAGAAGTTGAAAAACGTGGATGGGATGAAGTAGATGTTGTACTGATTTCGGGAGATGCCTACGTGGATCATCCAGCCTTTGGGACGGCGGTGATTGGACGTATCATTGAAGATGAAGGTTTCCGTATTGCGATTGTTGCGCAACCCAACTGGAAAGACGATTTACGTGATTTCAAAAAATTTGGTAAACCAAAATACTTTTTCGGAGTTACTGCTGGTTGTATGGATTCGATGGTGAACCATTACACAGCAAACAAACGTTTGCGCTCGACAGATGCATACACCCCTGGTGGTGAAGCTGGTTACCGTCCTGATTATGCTACGATTGTTTATTCCAACATTCTAAAAAGATTATATCCTGACGTTCCGGTATTAATCGGAGGAATTGAAGCGAGTTTACGAAGAGTTACCCATTACGATTATTGGAAAGACGCATTGATGCCTTCGATTTTAGTCGATTCCAAAGCGGATATGTTAGTATATGGAATGGGAGAACAACCTTTGCGTGAAATGTTGCGCTTATTAAAAAAAGGTGTTCCTTTTCATTCGTTAAAAACGCTAAAACAAGTTGCTTTCTTACAAGATAAATCGGAAGAACTTCCAAAAAAAAAACAATGGGAAACCGTAGAATTAGCAAGTCATGAAGTTTGTCTAGAAGATAAAATCAAATACGCTGCTAATTTTAAAATCGTAGAAGTTGAGTCAAATAAATGGGAAGCGAATCGTATTATACAGCACGTTGGTAATCAAACATTGATTATCAATCCGCCTTACAAAACGATGACGGAAAAGGAAATTGATAAATCATTCGATTTGCCTTACACACGTTTACCTCATCCGAAATACAAAAAACGAGGTGCCATTCCAGCATACGATATGATCAAGTTCTCCATCAATATGCATAGAGGTTGTTTTGGTGGTTGTAGTTTCTGTACGATTTCTGCGCACCAAGGAAAATTCATTGCATCTCGCAGTGAAGCATCCGTTATGAAGGAGTTGGAAGAAGTTACCAAACACCCTGAATTTAGAGGATATATCTCTGATTTAGGAGGGCCTTCAGCGAATATGTATCAAATGAAAGGGAAAGATGAAGAAATTTGCAATCGTTGTACGAGTCCGAGTTGTATACACCCTGTAATTTGTTCGAATTTAGATACTTCACACAAGCCATTAACCCAACTTTACCGTAAGGTAGATGCACATCCAAAAGTGAAAAAAGCTTTTATAGGTTCAGGTATTCGCTATGATTTGTTGGTTGATGACTTTAACAAAAATAACGAAGACGGAAACCACGACGAATACATCGAACAAGTGGTAACAAGACACGTTTCTGGACGTTTGAAAGTAGCACCCGAACATACATCCGATGCGACTTTGCGTGTGATGCGTAAACCATCGTTTAAATATTTCCAAAAGTTCAAAGAAAAATACGATGCCATTTCAGAAAAGCACCATTTGAATCAACCGTTAGTTCCTTATTTCATTTCCTCGCACCCTGGTTGTGAAGAAGAAGATATGGCGAATTTGGCAGCGGAAACAAAAGATTTAGGATTTCAATTGGAGCAAGTACAAGACTTCACTCCTACTCCAATGACTGTTGCCGAGGTAATATATTATTCTGGGGTGCATCCTTACACACTCAAACCGGTAAAAACAGTTAAAACGAAAGAAGAAAAATTGAATCAAAACCGTTTTTTCTTTTGGTACAAGCGTGAAAACCGTGAGTGGATCAAATCGAGATTACAGAAAGTGAATCGACCAGACCTTGCCGAAAGATTATTAGGTGATGAAGTAGAAGAAAAAAAGTCATTTGCTTCACCGAAAAAAACTGAAAAAAAACATACTTCTACAAATCAATCACATACGAAAAGTGATAAAAAACGTGATCTTCCACCGTGGTTAGCTAATCGTCGGAAAAAGTAGATTTTACATGGGTTAGAAAAATTCCAAATTAAATTTAATGAATTTATTAACAGACGATATTAATAACTTTATCTGTCCAAAAATGATTTTCGTCGACGAATCAGCACTATTTTTGAAGTGTAGAAAATGACTTAAATCGTGTGTTATGAATATAGAAGCTATCCAATTAGAAATTGAAACATTAAAGTCAAAATTGACTGGTAATTTGTTTGAAGATGGGGAAACTCAACAAGCAATTTATGAGTTGAAAAAACAATTAAATCCAGCAATCGCAGAAAATCCGATGTTGGAAGAAGAAGAAGAGTGTTTGTATTGTGGAAGTTAATTTGATCCGTAAAAATTAGTTTCGGTATAAACCAAAACAAAAGGCTAATCGTTTGATTAGCCTTTTGTTTTAAATATCAGATGGTTTATTTTCACAACAAATCATTCGCAAGATTAGCAAGTTCTGAACGTTCTCCTTTTTCGAGTTTGACATTCGCAAACAGTTTCTGATTTTTCAAACGATCGATGATATAAGCCAATCCACAACTGTGTTCGTCAAGGTATGGTGTATCTATTTGTTTTAAATCTCCCGTAAAGATGATTTTGGTATTTTCACCTGCACGCGTGATGATGGTTTTTACTTCGTGTGGTGTTAAGTTTTGAGCTTCGTCAATGATGAAAAGGATGTTAGACAAACTTCTACCACGAATGAAAGCAAGCGGTGTGATTACCAATTTCCCATCTTTTTCCATTTCAACAATGGCACGGTGTTTTTTCTCCGTTTCATTAAATTGAGATTTAATGAACTTTAAATTATCCCACAAAGGTTCCATATAAGGAGCAATTTTATCATTAGCATCCCCAGGAAGGAAGCCGATTTCTTTGTTAGAAAGAGGCACCAAAGGACGAGCGAGGATAATTTGTTGGTATTGATTATGTTGTTCTAATGCACTCGCTAACGCAAGCAATGTTTTACCCGTTCCAGCAACACCTTCTAGAGCGATTAATTTGATGTCGTTATTTAGTAGTGCATGCAAAGCAAATGCTTGTTCTGCATTTTTAGCCTTAATACCATAAACATAATTTTTATCTACTCGATCGATGTTATCAGTAACCGAGTTGTAAAAAGCCAATGTAGATGTTTTTCCATTTTTAAGAATGTAATACCCATTCGCTATTTTTTTATTTCCTAAAATTCCACTTTCAGGAATACTTTCTTTAAGATATAGGTCACGAATGATTTCACTATCGAGATTTTCTATATGGCTGTATGCTGTTTCATCTAGAATATCGCTATCAACCTTACCCGTTTCATAGTCCTCTGCATGTAATCCAAGAGCTTTAGCCTTAATTCTAAGGTTGATGTCTTTGGTGACAAGAATCACATCCTTTGTTGATTCTGTTTCTTTAAGAACCAAGGCACTGTTAATGATTTTATGGTCATTTTTACCAACAGAAAAGATGTACTCTGCATTGTATTCTTTTGGACTGCTTTCGAGAATGATTTTAAAGCGCCCTAAATCAGACCCTCCTAATTTAACCCAAGATTGAAGATTGCCTGTTCCGGCGATTTTGTCAATTGATCGAATTACTTCACGCGCGGCAAAATTTTTGATATCATTGCCTACTTTAAACTTATCTAACTCTTCCAATACCGTGATTGGAATTGCCACATCGCTTTTTTTGAAGTTAACAAGCGAGTGATGGTCGTGTAATAACACTGATGTATCTAACACGTAGATTTTTTGTTTCTTAGCCATGGCTGTGTTTTTTTACTAAAAGTACTTGTGAATACATTCACGTTTACTGGATACTCATTTACGTTTTCCAAACAAAAATGTGAATAGCAAAAAAGGTAACGAATTAATATTCAGTTAATTTATAAGTGGTTAATAATTAATTCGTGGCCGAAATTTTCTTTTCAATGAACTTAATACAATTTACAAAAATTTAATCTACAATACAAATAAATCTTGTGCAATTTTATCTGCCCATGACTTTCCTTCATCTGTTAAACGGATGCGAGATTCATTTTGGGTAATCCATCTTTTATCAATGAAATCGGATAAGGTGATATTAAATACTGTTGGTAACGGTAAAATATATGAAAGTTGTTGTAAATCAACACCCCATTGGGTTCTTAATCCAACTAATAGCAATTCATTAAATCGATTTTCGGGGGTTAATAATTCAAAATCGTAAGCAGGGTCTTCGCTTTCAATCCCCTTCATATATTGCGTATTGTTTGCTATGTTCCATGAACGGTATTTTCCATCAAAAGAATGTGCCGACGGACCTACTCCAAGATAGGCTTCTCCTTTCCAATAACTGGAATTGTGTTTGGAATAAAAATCAGGTAAACCAAAATTGGAAATTTCATAATGATCAAACCCAGCATTTTTTAATTTTTGTTGCAAAACTTCAAATTGAAGTGCTTGAATTTCATTCGAAGGAGCATTGATTTTTTTAGATTTCACCCAAGATGCCAACGCTGTTTTTTCTTCAATGGTTAAGCAGTACGCAGAAATGTGTTGAACACCTAATTGTAGTGCGGTATGTATTTCGTTTTCCCAATCAGCTATTGTTAAATCAGGTAAACCATAAATCAAATCTATGCTGATATTTTTAATTCCAGCTTGTTGCGCTATTGGAATACATCCTTTACTTTGTTCAACTGTATGTGCACGATTCATCCATTTCATTACGGAAGGATTGAACGATTGCAAACCAATACTCAAACGATTAATACCAGAATGCGCCCACATTTCCACTTTTTCAAGATCAATATCATCCGGATTCGCTTCGAGGGTGATTTCTGCGGTATCATTTACCAAAAAATGGCTGTAAATAGTTTCAATTATTATTTTTAACTCATTTTCAGTCAATAAACTAGGTGTGCCTCCTCCAAAATAAATTGTTTTGATAACATCATTTTGAATACTTTCTTTACGATGAATTAATTCATTTACAATACAATGTATCATTCTCTCTCGATAGGACTCAAACGTAGTACTGAAATGAAAATCACAATAAGAACATTTTTGCTTACAAAATGGAATATGAATGTAAATCCCTGCCATAACTAAATTTTAAGAATGCGTTTGACGTATGCATTATTAGTTGTCTTAAGTTGAAACAGATACATCCCTTTTTCAAGGAAATCTGTATTCATTTTATAAACTATTCCAGAAGTAGAAAACGAAACTATATTTTTACCTGTCAAATCATAAATAGTAATTTCATTAATATTTTCATAGGTCGATTCAATTGTTATCTCGCTAGAAACTATAGGATTTGGAAAAACACTGATTTCATTTAATATATTTAAACCAACTGTATCACAAAACGAACGAGTAATTGTTGATTTGAACGTTGAATTAGGGGAAACAAAAGCGATAGTATCCATGTTATTTTGAATCAAATACATACTCCCACTTTGGAATTCACTCATTCCATTGTGATTATAATCATTTATCGTTATTTGATAACAACCAGGTGATAAACACATTTGTTGCTTTATCTCTTTCCCTGGTGTATTATTATCATAAGGCCCACCGCTATAAATAATCTCTTCTTTGTTATTCGTAATCTTCCAATTGGTTTCTGATCCTTTATTATCCAAGGTCAGCATAAAAGTATATTGTTTTGAATCATTAATTTGTGTAAAAGAATGAGAGATACTATTATTCTTTGAAACTTCATCGTTATCCGACTTTATAGTAGCAGTAAACAAATGAGATCCTTGTCCAAATGATCTTTTAGGAAGAAAAACAGTATCACGTTCGTATTGGTTTAAGTTTCCAGACCAACTAATAGAATTAACTAATTCACTATCATATTGATAAGAAATAGTAGCATTTGTTAATTGGTTCGTGCCTGCATTTCCAATAATTACATGAGGATTAATAAATTGATTACAATTATGTTTTATTAAACTAGTACCTGCATATGGTATAAAAGCATCTCTTTCAATGGATTTACTTCCAAATGAGTACGCTCCTTCTACTTTTTCTTGAAGAGAATTAATTGGATCTAGCCACGTTTTTAATCGGACGGAATCAGTACCTAAACCATTCCAAGAATCTGAAAATTTCCCATAAAAATCAGTCATATAATCAGAACTGCAATCCGAATCTCCACCTCTCAATTGACCAATGAATAAATGATTTTCATCAAATAATGGTGAGCCAGATGAACCAACCTCGGTTATCCCTTGATCCCAATTAGTTCGCCAATGATTCGATGGTTCTCCAGGATTAAACGCATCAGAATGCAGGCTGTCAGAATCAATAGAAATTTTCTTAATATCAGCATATGGATGATGGATACCTGTACCTGATTGCGGAATGTTGCCGCTTCTATTCCAACCAGAGAAATATACATTCCAAATTGGATCTGGCATCGAATTTAATTTACATAATAAAAAGTCAGTAAGATTACTTTTAGCAACCAAAGATGATCCATTAATTACTTTATTTTGAGGACTATCAATCGAAGGTTTATTCGTGCCACAGTCTGCTTGATCTCTTGGTGATTCCCATCTAAAACGATATACCCAGCTTTGAGGTTTGGTTCCACAATGTAAAGCAGTTAGCAAATAGGGTTGAGTTGGCCCTTCCGTTGTATTTATCATTGTACCCGTGCACAAACCACCTGATCCATTTAATATCAAAACAACTGCATTTCGTTGGTTTTCAAAACCATTTCCTTGAGGGCAATTTACATCAATATTACATATACCTGAATCATTCAATTTACGTTTTAATATTCTTTCAATAGACTGATAACCATGCACAACCGTTTCTAATTTAAGCATCGAAGTATTCCTATTTTTAAGGGGTTCTTTCAATTCTATAATTACCTTATCATCATAGATTAAATCTGTACCTAGATAATGTGAATCATTATTATTCAAAGAGGTATAAGCACCGATATATGTATTCTTCGTTGCGCCAACTAGATACAAAGTTGAACCTTGTTTTAACTTAAATTGAGAAAAAACAACGTTGATAGAAATTGCTTCTTTACACCAAAAGCCATATTGATAAACGATACTTCCGTCTGGTAAAGTGTCTTTTTTGGCATTTTCAAGTATATCTAAATCAAGGAAAATAGGTTTTCCATATTCAGTAACTTTATCTCGAATGGATGTTTTATTTGATGTATCAATTGGTTGTAGTTCTTGGAAAACTTCTGTTTTTGTTATAGTTTTTTTAAGCGTCTCAGGCAAACCTAAATCAGCAACTTGAGTCCAACTAGTCGAATTGAATAGTATTACAAATAAAAAAAGATAAATCCTCATTTGAACAGCTATGCTATTAGTGTGAAAGTAAGGAATATATTATAAATTACAAGATTTAATTATTAAATTAGTAATTATAGTTTATTTTACTTTTCTCTTAAAGTAATCATGTTACACTTTAATTTTTTTATAATTTTTTGATTATCAAAAATTTGATTATTGTTATTTATCTTTGTAAGAATATTTGCGTATGATTTCACCTAATTTTAACAAGTTATGAAAATACTGTTGGTTGAAGACGAAAAAAAAATGGCCACATCTTTAAAGGTCGGTTTAGAAGAACAAGGAATGCATGTTGAACTAGCTTTTAATGGCGCTGATGGTTTGAATAAATCAATGACAAATATCTATGATGTTATTGTATCAGACATAATGATGCCAGGAATAAGCGGATTAGAAATGTGTAAATCTTTGAGAGAACAACGCATTGAAACACCTATTCTTTTTTTAAGTGCATTGAGTACAACAGACAACAAAGTGGAAGGATTAGAAATTGGTGGGGATGATTATTTGGTAAAACCGTTTGAATTTAAGGAACTTGTTGCCAGAATAAAAACAATTAATAAGCGATTTCATAACACGAATTCTAATAAAATACAGTTAAATATCAAAGATTTAGTCATGAATTTAGAGTCTCGTTCCGTAAAACGTGCGGGTATACCAATCGAATTAACTGCTCGCGAATTTGATTTACTTCAGTATTTTATTGAAAATAAAAATCGGGTTATTTCGAAAAAAGAACTCAATGAAAATGTTTGGGATATACACTTTGACACAGGAACAAATGTCATAGAGGTATATGTTAATTATTTACGAAATAAAATCGATAGAGGATTTGACATTAAATTAATTCATACAGTTCATAGTAAAGGGTATTTACTAAAAGATGAATAATGCAAATTAGAACAAAGATTAACCTTTATTTTATTACGATTACGGCATCTTTGCTTCTAATCTCATTCATTTCTATCTACTTTTTTTCTGTAAATGATAGACAAAGAGAATTCAGAAAACATATTTTAAGTAAAGCAACTACAAGAGCTATCTACAGGATTAAAGTTAAATCAATTAATCCTGAACTACTTAAAACCTTAGATTTTCATAAAAAAGATTTATTAGAAAAAGAAAATATTTCTATTTATAATCATCTTAATCAAAAGATATATACAAACAATAATTCGTATGATTTTGAGAACATCATACCAGATTTTTCTAGAAAATTATCTTACATAAATAAAATAAAACAAACTTACTATACGTATAATCAACTTGAAATCGTTGGTAAAGTTTACCCTTTTGGTGGTAAAAATTACGTTATAGTTGTAGGAGCGAAAGATACTAATGGTGTACGACAACTTAGCGATTTAAGAAAAAATTTAGTTTATATTTTTATTGGGATTTTAACCTTTATTGGTTTTACTGGTTGGGTGTTTTCTAAAAAAATTCTAGAACCAATTTCAAAAGTAATGAATCAAGTAGATGAAATTTCAGCCATTAACTTATCTCAACGACTTACGGAAAAAAAAGGTAAGAAAGATGAAATTAGCCGTTTGATTCATACATTTAATGAATTATTAGATCGTCTAGAAAAGGCATTTCAAATACAACGTGCATTTATTTCATATGCTTCGCATGAATTAATAAATCCATTAACGTCAATTTCATCTCAAATAGAAGTAAGTCTATTAAATACCCGTTCAGAAAAAGAATATCAAACTATTCTTCATTCTATCTTGGAAGACATTCAACGCTTAAACGCAATTTCTCACCAACTCATTAAACTTTCAAAATTTTCAAATATTCAAAATAAAGTTGGTTTCAAAATGATTCGCTTTGATGAATTTATTTGGCAAATTAGAAAGGAGTATCTTGAAAAACACCCGAATAGTATTATACAACTTCGAATTGAAAAATTACCTGATGAAATTGAACATTTAGAAATCTATGGGAATGAAACTTTACTTCAAACTTGTGTTAATAATCTTATTGAAAATGGATTGAAATATTCCTACGATAATAAAGTAGAATTGTCTTTAAATTTTAATAAAAATCAAATCATTTTCGAAATTGTAAATAAGGGTGAAGGAATTAACGAAAAAGACATGATTCATATATTTACACCATTCTACCGTACTAAACAAACCGAAAAAATTGAAGGGTTTGGAATCGGTTTATCTATCGTAAAAAGTATACTTGACTTACACAAAATAGATATTGAAGTAAATTCTATCTTAAAAGAAAAAACAATTTTTAGACTCAAATTTCAAACACTTTAAAATAACATTTTTTAATGTTTTTTTCTAACCTTTCTTTAATACATTTGCATCAGAAAAACTTCTAAAATGAAGCTAATACTTGCCCGATTAGTCTGTTTATTTTCATTTATTGAGGAGGAGGACGATGAAGGATATATTCCAAATCTCTCATTCTTATTTGATTCTAATATTCGCTTCACCAAAAACATTACAAAAACACAGCTGGGAAGGGTTCTTTATTTCCTTTATGATTTTAATAGCAGCTTTAGTTAAATCTGCACAACTCCCTTTTTCATCCTGGCTACCAAGAGCCATGGAAGGTCCTACTCCGTCGAGTGCTATTTTTTATGGTTCGCTATCGGTTCACATTGGTGCCTTTCTTTTATTAAGAACTCACCCTTTTTGGGAGCACCAAATTTCGGTCAGAATTTTAATTGGTTTCATTGGAGTGTTAACGTGTATTGTTGCTAGTTTGATGGCAAGAGTACAAACCTCTGTAAAAAGTCAAATTGCCTATTCATCGATAGCACAAATCGGATTGATTTTCTTGGAAATTGTTGCGGGTTGGGATAATCTTGCGCTCTTTCATATTTGTGGAAATGCCTTGCTAAGAACCTATCAATTATTAGTTTCACCATCGATTGCAAGTTATAGAATCAAAGAGCAATTATACCATTATGAACCAAGAGAAAAAACGATTGAAGATAGTTTGCCAAAACGTATTGAATATTCTTTCTACATTTTAAGTTTGAAAGAATGGAATTTAGAAACAATTATCTATCAAGTATTTTTAGCACCTTTACAACGTTTTACTCGAAAATTCAAAGTGTTTAAATTTAATTTAGGAGTTATAATATTTGCAGCAATCTATATTACAGGATTGATATTATTGGGATTTAAAGACTCTTTATCTCCTTTTTGGATTAATTTCATTTCCGGATTTTACGCATTCGTAGGATTATTAATGGTAATTAAAGCTTTTACAGAAAGAAGAAATGTGATTATGAGTTGGTTTATGGTAATGATGAATCACTTTTGGATTGCTTTAGCGATTTCAATGAATGTACATATTCATTATTCTACCTTAGCCATGTATTTAGTTGGAGTTATAATAGCTGGATTAGTTGGTTACTTAACCATTCAAAAATTAATCAAATATGAACAGAGAATCACCCTTGCTCGTTTTCAAGGGCATTCATTTGAACATCCAAAAATAGCGTTCGTCTTTTTACTTGCTTGTTTAGGAATGGCTGGATTTCCAATTACACCTACCATGATTGGAGAAGATTTAGTATTTTCAGCAGTTAGAGAAGATCAATATTTCTTGGCTTTTTTCTTGTCAATTAGTTTGATTGTAGATGGATTAGCATTAGTAAGAATGTATGCGCGCTTATTTTTAGGACCACCTGTAAAAACATATCATTCAATAGCACATAAATCAGCATGACTTCGACAAGCTCAGTGTGACGCAAATTTCAATGAGATGTATGACTAAGATTGTCGAAGTTATAGAGGTGTAAAAAAATAAAAATTATGAAAACAGTAAATAAAACAACGATACCAAAAGACGGATTCGCAGGACTGAAAGAGAATTTCAGTTCAGATGCTTTATCTGGATTTTTAGTGTTTTTATTAGCATTACCCTTGAGTTTAGGTATTGCGAAAGCAAGCGAATTCCCGGCAATTTTTGGTTTGATAACAGCCATGGTTGGTGGAGTTGTTGTAAGCTTCCTTGCGGGTTCAAAACTTACCATCAAAGGACCAGCGGCAGGATTGATTGTTATCGTTGCGGGAGCTGTAACCGAATTTGGTGGAGGAGAAAATGGATGGAAATTGGCGTTAGGTACAATTGTCGTAGCCGGAATAATTCAAGTGATTTTTGGAATTTTAAAATTTGGGAAATTAAGTGATTTCTTTCCACTTTCAGCAGTTCATGGTATGTTAGCAGCCATTGGAGTTATTATTTTGAGTAAACAAATTCATGTATTAGCTGGTGTCAATCCAATGACCCCTGAAGGAAAATCGATGGTAGAGCCATTGGAATTACTTGCAATGATACCAAAAACGTTGGCTAATTTCTTTGTTCATAAAGAAGTAGCGATCGTAGGCTTAGTAAGTATCGTTATTGTATTTGGTTGGCCGATGCTTAAAATTGGTTTCTTAAAAAAGATCCCTGCTCCACTTGTAGTATTAGTTGTTTCTATTCCATTAGCAATGATTTTAGGTATTCATAACATTCCTGAACACATCGAGAATGGAGTAAAAGTGAAAGCATTTAATCCATTAGTTAGTTTCGATAAAGGTTTCTTTGATATACTTGGGGTAAACGTAAGTTTTGATGGTTGGTCTCAAACCGGAACATTCATAAAATATGTAATTATGTTTGCTTTAGTAGGAAGTTTAGAAGCACTTTTAACGGATAAAGCCATTGATATGCAAGACCCATACAAACGTAAATCAGATATCAATAAAGATTTAATTGCAGTGGGTATAGGAAATATCATAGCAGGAATATTAGGTGGATTACCGATGATCAGTGAAGTTGCTCGTTCAAGTGCGAACATTGCAAACGGCGGGAAAACCCGTTGGGCAAACTTTTTCCATGGAGTTTTCATTTTACTCTTTATGATCTTTGCGGTTTCATTTAGCGATTATATCCCAAATGCTGCTTTGGCTGCAATGTTAATTGGTGTTGGTTATAAATTAGCGCACCCTAGATCATTTGGACATCTTGCTAAAATAGGTGCTGAACAGATGGCTATTTTCATCGTAACCATATTTGTTACCCTTTCTACGGACATTTTAATTGGAATTTTAGCAGGGATTGTTTTAAAATTAATTATTCATTTATACAACGGTTCACCAATAAAACACTTGTTTAATGCTAAAACAGTAATTGAAAACAATACTATAAAAGTAAAAGGCTGTGCCGTTTTTAGTAATTACATTGGTATTAAAAAGGCGATTGACACCTTTAAAAGGACAGATGATGTGATTTTTGATGTGAGCACTTGTAAGATAGTAGATCATACAGTCATTGAAAACCTACACCATATCAAAGAAGATTTTGAAGATGAAGGAGGGTCTTTTACCATTTATGGATTGGAGGAATTTACACCATTATCTAAATCAAACCACAAGTTTTCAGCACTTAAAAAGTAAGCTTTTTAATTATTATGAAAAAAATATTATTACTTCTGTACATAGTTTTTACAACAAAATTAATTTTCGCTCAAAAAGAAATCGCAAATCAGCAACATGCTTGGATTACCTATCAAGGGAATCATAAATTAACTTCAAAAATTGGTTTACATACTGAATACCAATGGCGGAGAGCAGATTATTTTCAACATTGGCAACAATCACTTTTACGTATTGGAGTTGATTATCACATGCATCCGAACGCTTTTTTTACAGCAGGTTACGGTAATATTATTACCTTTCAATACGGTGATATGCCTGTTAACCATCAATTTAATGAGCATCGTATTTGGCAACAATTTAATCAAAAAAATACAATCGGTCGTTTTGAAATTCAACACAGGTATCGCTTAGAACAACGTTTTATGGATAACTATGTAAAACAAGGAACTACCTACGAACGATCTGGTACAATTTACAGAAACCGTATCCGTTACCGTTTTATGGCGATCTTACCAATAAACCACAAATCAATGGAAAACAACACCTTATTTTTAAATGTAAATAATGAGGTCTTTCTAGGATTTGGAGAAGGTATAGGGACAAACATTCTCGATCAAAACCGCTTACAATGTGCGCTTGGATTTAAATTTAATTCAGCGCTAACCTTACAAGCTGGATATATGAACCAATACCTTGTAAAGAATGCTAAGGTAGTTTCTGGTTCAATCCTTGATCAAGCGGAAAACAACCACACGATTACGTTTGGATTGACTTATAATTTGAATTTTACGAAATAAGGGAAAGCGTTTAGTTAGTCAGCCTTCGACAAGCTCAGACTGACATACTCGACAAGCTCAGGCTGACATACTCGACAAGCTCAGGCTGACAATTGATAAGTTAGTTATGTCATGCTGAGCCCGTCGAAGCGTGACACAAATCAACAAAAACAATCGGTATTCACAAAGAAACTTTTGGGAGTACTTATAAAAGATAAAAACTAACTCATTTAGAGATGAGATTATTTGTCAATCATTTTTAGCCATTTTTGATTGACAAATGAGTTTGTGTTGCATATTTTCACATCAAAACACGTTGTCAATCATTTTTGGTGTTTTTTGAGAGACAAAACAGTTAAAATCATCATCACTTATAAAGAAAAAAAGCTACTCAAAATTAATTTTGAGTAGCTTTTTTTACATTTCTAATATCTCTTATTTAAGATATTATCAATTGAAATTATTATTCCAAAACAATCTGTTTTGTTTGCACACTTTCGTTATTTGCATCCACGATATGAAGCACATACATTCCTTTAGAACCTAATGTTTTCATTGAAACTTCCATGCTTGAAGCGTTTACCTTTTGGTTATACACCTCTTTTCCTTGTACATCTACAATGCGTAACGTTTTACCTTGTGCATTATTGATGGTAACTACATCTTTCGTTGGGTTTGGATATACCAATACAACCTCTTTGTTTAGAGAAGAAATACCAGCTGCTTTTCCATAGATTAACGATTTCTCTTCCGTATTGGCAACGATATCCATTACTCCTTGTACGTTTTCATTCGTTAAAATCGGAATCACTAAAAATGGTTCATTTTCTATGAAAGGCTTTGTAGATGCTAAACCAACATTATACGTTGATGTATTTAGGTTGCTTGCTACCATCACGCTTTTATCTTTCACTTCTGGTTGACCAAAAACATTGAAATTATCTTTCATAAATACATTGAATGCATACAAGGTTCCAGATGCTCTGAATACCAATTGATTTCCTTCTTGGGTTACGGTAACATTTGCTGTTGGTGCATCACCTCCACGTTTTTTAGCATCAGCAGGGAAAGTAGAAATCAATTTAGCTGAATGTTGTAATATTAACGAAGCATCGTTTGCAGTAACGTTTCCGACAGTATCTACATTTGCTACCGCTAATCTCCAATTTGACCAAGGCAATGGGTCCATCGTTGGTAATGGATTTAAACCTACCGAATATTGTAAGGCTAAGGCAGCATCATACGCTTGAACCAATTTGTTCGTATCAATAT
>JBKCEW010000075.1:0-6584 GCA_046304235.1 Crocinitomicaceae bacterium
TAACAAGATAGGAAATGATATGATTCTTTTTAAGATTAACATGTTAACAGGTTTCTAAATTAGATTTTAAAAATAGTATTAGTTGTTTTATTTTTGAAGATATGAAAAATTTACTGTTTTTAGTTCTTGTTGTAACCAGTTTTCAATCTCTATCTCAATTCTCCACATCAAACTGGTGGGATAAAGAAATATTGTTAACTGATAATCAATTTGTTTTAGTAAACCCCCAAATTATAATACAAGATAAATGGGATGCATTACCGCAAACTATTTTTTGGAAACAAGTATTGACTCTATCAAAAGACAGTTGTTTGATAAATGTAGCAAATACTAGACAAATTTTACATAAGATGGCTTTTGCAGATTGGACTAAACAATCTGAATACCAAAAAGATTTATACAAGGACAGTTTAAAAAAAGTTTATGGTCTAGATCCAAGCATAAAAATTAACGTAACTTTTGGTAAAAATGATTTCTATAAAATTAAGGAAGTAACTCCTACCATTTCTGATGGAATCAGAGAGTTCAGAAATTTAGGGGTAGATCCTTGGTATGCACAATCGATCCTAATGATTGAAAGTCCTGCACAAATGAAAAAATCTGAATCAGGAGCATATGGACCTTTTCAGTTGATGCCTTCTGTGGCTAGAGCTTATGGTCTAAAAGTAAATAACTATATTGACGAACGAGCTGACTTTAAACGTTCAGCATATGGAGCAGCTAAACTGATCAAACAAGTATGTATTCCTGAAGCTAGAAATATCTTAAAGAGACATAATATTACTTACAATGAATCTGACTTGTGGTTCAGATTATTTGTAATGCACGTATATCATGCTGGATCAGGAAACGTTTCAGCAGTTATGAGAAAAATTCAACCAACTTCAGGAGGACAAGAATTAATTCAAAAAATGTGGACTACAAGTGCAGGAGCTTTTGGTAATTCTTCTCAGAATTATACTCAAATTACTCTTGCAGCCCATTTGGTTTTGAATGAGTTAATTAAGGAAGATATTTAATAGTTAAATAATTCTTCTAAAGAAACTCTTACTTTTTCAGCATTAGTTAATAAAGCTGACTCTAATGTTGAATTCAATGGAATTGCAGGAGTATCAACAGAACCTACGATTTTAACAGGTGCATCTAAATATTCAAAATTATCACGTTGAATTCTACCTGCCAATCCTAAGGTAAACGTTGCTTCAATGGACTCTTCCGTAACTAATATTACTTTGTTATGTTTACGAACGGCTTGATTGATAGCATCAAAATCAACCGGATTTAATGTGCGTAAATCGATAATTTCAACTTTTCCGTCGAAGTGTTTTTCAGCCTCTAACGCCCAATAAACTCCTCTTCCGTAAGTGATTAAAGTACACGAATCTCCATTTTCGATAGCAGATTGATCAGCCTGTTTTACAACTCTTGCTTTTCCAAAAGGAATTACATAATCTTCATCTGGTTCAACCGACATAGCACCTTCTGTTCCAGGAATTTTAGACCAATATAATCCTTTGTGTTCCAATATTACTACTGGATTTGGATCATAAAAAGCGGATTTCATCAATCCTTTTAAGTCAGCTCCAGTAGAAGGATAAGCTACTTTAATTCCTCTAATATTTGTCAAAATAGACTCAACACTCGATGAATGATAAGGACCACCTGAACCATAAGCACCAATCGGAACACGAATGATACAACTTACTGGCCATTTTCCATTCGATAAGTAATAAGAACGGCTAACTTCAGTAAATAACTGATTTAATCCTGGCCAAATATAATCTGCAAACTGAACTTCAACAATCGGTTTTAATCCAACAGCAGACATTCCTACAGTACTTCCAATGATAAAAGCTTCTTGTATTGGTGTATTAAATACACGATCATCTCCAAAAGTTTGTGCTAACGTTGCAGCCTCTCTGAAAACACCACCTAATCTTCCACCTACATCTTGACCATACAATAATGCTTCTGGATGTTTAGACATTAATTCCCTAACAGCAAACAAAGCACTATCCACCATTACCGTTTTCTTTTTTCCCTGAGAAGCTCTCTCTCCTAATTCTTCTATAATTGGTGTTGGTGCAAAGATATGATCTTGAATCGAAGATGGATCTGGGTCTTCGGCATTTAACGCTTTATCGTAACATCCATCAACATAGTCAGAGACTTCTTTCTCAATTGTATCAATTTCAGAAGGTGTAATCCCTAATGAATATAATTTCGTCATTAATTTTGGATACGGATCTCTTGATGCAGCCTCTTCTAAATCATCACGATACCATTCTTTTCGAACACCTGAAGTATGGTGCCCTAATAATGGAACTTTAGCATGCACAATAAAAGGTCTTCTTTCTTTTCTAATAATTTCAATTACCTCATTGATTGTATTGTAACTTTCTTCAAAATTACTTCCATCAATCGTCCTTACTTCGATTCCGTGAAAACCTTGCGCGTATCCAGAAATATCTTGAGCTCTCGTTTCATTCGCATTTGCAGAAATATCCCAACCATTATCTTGCACCAAATACAAAATTGGAAATTGTTTTAGCGCAGACATCTGAAAAGCCTCTGCCACCTCCCCTTCTGTACAAGAAGCATCTCCTAATGAACATACAACTACTGGATTTAATCCATTGTAATCTTCACTTAATCCTAATTTCTCTTTATATTGAATTCCCATTGCAACACCTGTAGTCGGAATAGCTTGCATCCCAGTAGCAGATGATTGATGAGGAATTTTAGGCATATCCTCTCTATTCAATGATGGATGCGAATAATACGTTCTACCTCCTGAAAATGGATCCTCTTTTTTTGCAAAAACTTGTAGCATTAACTCATAAGGAGTCATACCAATCCCTAATAAAATACTATCATCTCTATAGTAAGGAGCAACCCAATCTTGTGGTAATAGTTGAATACCTAAAGCTAATTGTATTGCTTCATGACCTCTAGAAGTTGCGTGTACATATTTAGATGTAATTTCTTTATTTACTTCGTATTTTTCAGCCATCGTTTTAGCAGTAGCCATTAAACGAAAAGCCTTTAAAAATATATCTTTTGAAATTGGTTGTGACATACTATTTACTTGTTATTCTCCAAAATATAAGTTAGAACTTTCTCCATCAAGTGTACCCTATCTCTTCCCATTACATTATGTTTATGCATGGGGTATGGAAAGAAATCAACTTGTACTCCTGCTTCTACAAACTTTTTTATCAAGGCATAATTATGTTGCATTACTACTACATCATCTGCAGTACCATGAATAAGCAGTAAATCTCCTTTTAAATTTTTTACATAATTCAACAAACTAGCTTTTTCATATCCTTTTGGATTTTCATTTGGCATATCCATGTACCTTTCACCATACATAATTTCATAAAATTTCCAGTCAGTTACTGGTCCTCCAGCAACCCCAACTTTAAATACACCCGCATTTCTTAACATCATGGAGGTAGTCATAAAACCACCAAAACTCCAACCATGAATTGCTAAACGGTTTGTATCAACAAACTTTAATGATTTAAGATATTTAATACCTGCTAATTGATCTTCCATTTCGATTGTTCCAAGTTGTCTATGAATTACACTTTCAAATTCAAATCCTCGATTAGCAGACCCTCTATTATCAACAGTATATACTAAATATCCTTTTTCAGCCATCCAGTGCATCCATAAATTAGAGCCATCTAACCATTCATTTTGAATCATTTGAGCATGTGGACCACCATAGACATAGACCATTACGGGATATTTTTTTGAAGGATCAAAATGACTTGGCTTTATTAAACGAGTATAGAGTGTTGTTCCATCGTTGGCTTTGATTTGTCCTATTTCAGTTTCACCAATTGCATATTCAGCTAATTTATTTTGGCCTTTAACCAATTCTTTTAACATTTTACCGTTTGCATCTAAAATTTGAGAAATCGAGGGTGTAGAATGACTCGAAAATTCATCAAAGAAATATTTCCCATCCAAACCTATCGTTAATGTATGGGTACCAGAAGCAGTTGTGAGTTCGCGTTGTTTCCCATTCAGAGAAACAGAAAAATATTTAAAATCTAAAGGACTTGAACCTGTGGCAGTAAAAACAACTTCTTTACCACTATTGATTGAACCAACGATGTTTTTTGCAACAAACTTATTATTAGTTAATTGTAATTTTAATTTACCATTCCAATCATAATAATATAAATTATTAAATCCATCCTTTTGGGAAATCCAGATAAAATCATTACAAGATTTTGAGGGAAAATAAACCGGGTTTTCAGGTTCTACCCATTTCTCATTTTTTTCATCAAATAAAGTTTTAACAAAAGCTCCATTTTCAGCATCATATACATTCAACCAGAAATGATTTTGTTCACGATTTATTTCTACTACAACCAAGAATTTTTCATCAGGTGTCCATGCTAAATTCGTCAAATAATCATCTGGCTTATTTCTAGGAAAGATATATATGGTTTTTCGAGTTTTCAAATCATAAACTCCAATCTTTGGTTTTTCCGAAGCTTGACCAGCCATTGGATATTTTATAGAGTTTAAACTACCTGGTACTGTTTCAATATCAAGCAAGGGATAATCAGCAACATTAGATTGATCTTTTTCATAAAAAGCAATTTTGGAATTATTTGCAGACCAAAAAATCCCCTTGTTTATTCCAAATTCATTTCTAGCAATATGTTGTCCTGATACAATAGCTTTATTCAAATTATTAGTGATAGAAATTTGGTTTGTATCATCTAAATAATACAGGTTGTTTTCTTTAGTGAAGGCAATTAGTTTATTTTTATTATCAAGCATTATATTTTCAGCTTTTTCATCTAGCTCAAAAAATAATTTACCTTCCTTTTTAAAGGGATTAAAAACAAAATATTTATTCCCATTACTAAACATAAATTCATCCTTATTCAACCACGTCAACCCTCCTATGTATCTAATTTCAGTTTTAAGAATTTCTGAAATTTCTTTTACGTCTATTATTCGTTTCGGAGTAAAATCACCTACTTTAGAAATATAGATCATTGAAAATTTATTATCTAAAAAAGAATAGGATGAAGAATTAGGTATCCAACTAAAACCGTATGTTTTTTCAGGAGATAGAGATCTATATTGTTGAAGAACAGCATCAGATAAGGTGAGTTCTTTTTTTTGAGAAAAGACAGAAAAAGTCGATAAAATCAACAAATTAAAAACAAAAAATTTCATTCTTTATGTTTAAAGGTTTTACATTTACTTGACTAAAAAATCAAATACGAGGTAAAGATAAAATTGTTTCGTCTAAATGTTATTGATTGTTGACAAAAGAAAATTGAATATTTAAAACTAATTTTTAGTTTTCTTATTAATCATTAAATCGAAAGAAGTTGAATCTTTTATTTTAGTGACATATTTCTCTAAATCTGCTTCTATATGTATTAATTTATATCCACCAGCATAAATAAGAATATCTGGATAAGCCTTTTTAATCTCAGAAAAATATTTCTCCATAGATTTATCATCCATTGCAGTAACTACAGAAGTTACCAATACACTTGGTTTGTATTTATTGATACATTGAAATAATGAGTCTAGTGGTAAACTTTGACCTAAGTAAATTGTTTTTTTTCTTTCTTTTCTTAAAACATAATTGTAAAAAAGAACACCTAACTCATGCCATTCATTTTCAGGCAAATAAATGAAATACACATCATCTGATTCAGTAATGGGAATTTTATCTGTCTCAACAATAATTTTTTGTCTAATCAAATGAGTAACAAAATGTTCTTGCGCAGGATTAATTGAACCTACTATCCACATGATACCTATTTTATCAAGGAAAGTTAAAAGAAACTTGTCAAATGTATGAAATAGACCATACTCAGAAATAAGTTCATTTAATGTTTCAGAAAAAAGTCTCTCATCCATTTGTACTAATCCAAGTA
This sequence comes from Crocinitomicaceae bacterium, assembly GCA_046304235.1. GTDB lineage: Bacteria > Bacteroidota > Bacteroidia > Flavobacteriales_D > Crocinitomicaceae > CANHVK01. The sequence continues at coordinate 5,928 of JBKCEW010000075.1, forward strand.
ACAATACTTCAAAATAGTGGTCCTGAGAATTATTATTTAAGTTTAATTTTTCAACTCTAGAGTTAACTTCTTCATAAGTCATTTCAGCAATTCTAGAGATTTTAACTCCATTTTTATTTAGAAGCGCTACCTTGAGAATAAATGCAAGTTCTTCATCTGAGTAATATCTAACAGAAGTATTAGATCTCGATGGTTCTAATAAGTTATATCTCTGTTCCCAAATCCTTATTGTGTGAGCTTTTATTCCTGTTAATTGCTCTAAATCACGAATTTTATACTCTCCCATATCACTCAAAACAAAACAAATATAAAATTGTTTAAATTTCAGATTCTATTTTTTTTTATGGATCCAATTTTGTTCAAGTTTAATTAAGATGAATTGCTATATATTTGCATTTTATTTCAATTTTCTAAAACGAACTAATTTAATTCTGATGAAGACTAACTTACTTTTCCTTTTAGGTATTTTTTTAATGTTATCATCTTGCTCTGAAAAATCCATAGATAAAGTGGAGGAAAGTATAAATCTTTATGACTTTACTCCATTAAAATTAAATGAATATTGTAATTTGCCAATTCTATCTTTCCAAGTCAAATCCATTTCAATACCCCTGTTTCTTAAATTTCCGATATTGGTTCTTGGTGGTGGATTGTATG
>JBKCEW010000076.1:0-26166 GCA_046304235.1 Crocinitomicaceae bacterium
GGTTCGCAACCAACACAACCAACAGCAACAAACTGTTGGGATGACTACCAGTTTAACACGACATCATGTACTTGGGTAAACAATGGTTCTCAACCAACACAACCAACGGCAACAAACTGTTGGGATGATTACCAGTTTAACACGACATCATGCGCTTGGGTAAATAACGGTTCTCAACCAACGCAACCAACGGCAACAAACTGTTGGGATGATTACCAGTTTAACACGACATCATGTACTTGGGTAAATAACGGTTTGCAACCAACGCAACCAACGGCAACAAACTGTTGGGATGATTACCAGTTTAACACGACATCATGTACTTGGGTAAATAATGGTTCTCAACCAACACAACCAACAGCAACAAACTGTTGGGATGATTACCAGTTTAACACGACATCATGTTCTTGGGAAAATACAGGTGCACAAGATCCACAACCACCAGTAGTAAATTGTTGGGATAATTTTGTATTCAATACCACTTCATGTTTGTGGGAAAATACAGGAACACAAGATCCACAACCACCAGTAGTAAATTGTTGGGATAATTTTGTATTCAATACCACTTCATGTTCGTGGGAAAATACAGGTGCACAAGATCCACAACCACCAGTAGTAAATTGTTGGGATAATTTTGTATTCAATACCACTTCATGTTCGTGGGAAAATACAGGAACACAAGATCCACAACCACCAGTAGTAAATTGTTGGGATAACTTTGTATTTAATACCACTTCTTGTACTTGGGAAAATACAGGTGCACAAGACCCACAACCACCAGTAGTAAACTGTTGGGATGATTACCAGTTTAACACGACATCATGTTCTTGGGTAAATAAAGGAATAGCAATAATACCAAACTTCAATACTATAAATCCAATATGTTCTGGTACATCAATTTCATTACCATTAATTTCTAATAATGGTATTTCTGGAGCTTGGTCTCCTGTTTTTGATAATATAAAAACAACTACATATACTTTTACTCCAACCTTAGGTGATTGTGCAACGACTACAACATTAACTATTGAAGTTTTATCTTCACCAATCTTATCTACTAAAATAACAGACATCAAATGTTGGGGAGATGCTGATGGTAGCATTGAGGCAATAGTTTCTAATGGTAAGGCACCGTATGAGTATTATTGGTCAGTAACTCCAAATAATCAACAAATTATCACTAATAATAAATTATTGAATATTCAACAACCTTTAGATGAAATTAAGGGTGTTAGTGTTTATGTTAAAGATGCAAATGGCTGTATATCTAATCAGATAAGCAATATCGAAGTTAAACAACCTGATCCACTAGTGATGAATCCTTCTGTTGATGCTTCCATCAAAATGAATTGCTTTGGAGTAAAAGATGGAGCGATTACGATTAGTCCAAAAGGTGGGGTTGTTCCTTATTCTTACAGCTGGACTGGAAATGGAGTGAGTGTTGCTAGTAAAGACCAGATCGGTTTAACATCAGGTGATTATTTTGTGACGATAAAAGATGCAAATAATTGTTCTAAATCAGGTGTTAAAATTACAATCGGCACTCATCCTCAAATCACATTTGAAGTAGATACAATACAACCAAGTTGTTACGATGATTTAGGTAAGATAAATGTTAAAAATGTAAAGCCAAGTGATGCTTACAGGTATAAAATAGATCAAGAAAACTATAAAGATTCGACAATTTTTAGAAATTTGTTAGCGGATAATTTGTATACTATCAGTGTTAAAAACACTTCAAATGGTTGTGAATCTTCCAAGAAGATTCCAATTGGTTCTGTAAAAGAAAGAGTTATTTTATCTGGTAATAGCTCCGACTTTTCTTTTACTGATATGACATGTAGTAACAAAACTTCTTCTATTAATTATCTAAATCCGAAACTAGGGTATGCATATTCCATTGATTATTTTACAACTTTTAATACAACTGGTAAGTTTGAAAATCTAGCGCCAGGAAATTATAAAGTAGTGGTTAGATCTAAAGATAATTGTAAAGACACATCTGAAATTTTTGTAGTGAAAGATGTCTTATATTCAATAAAACCAGATGCAAACCAAGTGAAAAAGCAATACTGTGAAGGAGATAAAGCGAGTAGTTTAGTACCAACATTAAATTCAAGTTATGTATGGTATGATCAACAAGGAATTTTATTAAATACAAATGATAAACTATATGATGGATTGTATTATGTTGGAAATATAGAGCCAGGAAAATGTGAAAGTGATCGAGTAGAAATTGATGTTGATTTATCAAGAATGTCTTTGAATTTAGTTTCCAAAAAGGCTGCTACATGTAATAAACAAGATGGTGAGATTGTAATTCAAGCAGTAAATGGAATCGGGCAAATCAAATATACTTGGTCAAACACAGATGGCCAAATTTTAGGGAAAAATGCAAAACTAGTTGGAGTATCTGATGGGACTTATTTAGTAGAGGCGGAAGATGCTATTGGTTGTAAAGTTATATCTTCTCCACCAATTAGTATGACATGTACTACTCCTGAAATTCCTCAATTAGTAACACCTGATAATGACGGTAGCAACGATACCTGGAAAATAAATTATAAATCATCTTATCCAAGAGTAAAAGTTCAGATTTATAACCGTTGGGGGAATTTAGTTTATGAAAGTCAACCTTATGAGGATGATTGGGATGGAAAGCCAAGTGTTTCACAAGCGCTTGGTAAAAATGAACTTCCAACAGGTACTTATTACTATGTAATAGATAAACAAGGAGATGGAACAGAATTAGAATTTGGATTTGTTGAATTGGTAAAATAGAAAAATTTTTTAATTGAAAACTTTAAGTTTACTAACATTTTGTTTTTCAAATTTTAAACTATTTCATTTTCGGGTATTAATAAATAGAATTACTTTTGTTTAAATTAAATTATAATAAAGATGCGAAATCTTTCATTGGTATATTCTGTATTATCTACTTTTATAGTAATTTTTTTATCCAACCTTGCTTATTCTCAAGAAAATAAAAATGTACTACAAGCTGAAAGCTTATTTACACAGAAGAAATATTTTGAGTCTAGTAATTTTTATAAAAAAGCAACATTAGATGATCGTATAGATCCGTCTGCGAATAGTGAAGTTTTCAAACATAGTATTGAATCACTTATTAAGTCAAATCAATTTTATGACGCTGTTGCAGTCTTCGATCAATTTAGTATTTCCGATAAATATACTTTTGAAGATGCTTACAATCACATTTTACTTTTATTGTATGTTGGCGATCTTACACATGCTAAAAATATTATGTCAAAATCTGTAGTATCAGAAAATAAAGACGTTAAAAAAGAAAGACTACAACAGTTTATAGATCAGTTTAATTTAAATTCTTTAGAAAAAGGGGAGGGATATAAATTTGATTTTGATTTCTATAAATCATTTTATAATCAATATGCTATAGAGTTTATTCAACCGGTTGCAAAGCTAATCAAAGATAAAACATCCGTGAAAGAAACTCCTTGGGTAGATATTACAAATGACTTCTTTACGCATTTTGTTTACGATGAGAGTAGTTCAAAGTTTATCAAGAATAAGCAGTTAAAAGGTAAAAAACATCAAGGAGCTGCATTTTATGATTCTTTGGGTGGAATGTGGTATTATTCAAGAACTGTAAATAAAAAATCAGACCCTTTAACTGCAGGATTATTCTTTTTTAATGAAAAAACAAAAAAAGAAGACGTATTTGTTTATAATAGACCGGATCACTTTTTGGGATATCCAAGTTTGTCTGACTCTAGACAAGTTTTATGGTTTAGTTCAAACAGAGAAGGTGGTATTGGAGGTTTAGATATTTGGTACTGTGTAAAAGACCAATTAGGTTGGGGAGAACCAATTAACGCGGGTCCAATCATTAATACAGAAAAAGATGAAACCTTTCCTTTTGAAAAAGGAGGATTTTTATATTTCGCAAGTAATGGACATAGTGTTTTAGGAGGGATGGACTTGTATCATGTTGGGATTGAAGGAGTAGAAGCAAAAACAGCGTTAGCTGTAAATACGCCTATTTTTCCAAAAGAAGCAGATGGTGTTACTTCTACAGATGTCAATTTCGAATATGACCCCGCACTAGCAGGAACATCTAAAATGGAATTTGTGAATTCTCAGAATCAATATTTGTTTGATTACCTAGCTTATGAAAAATCAGGGAAATTTGTTAAGAAATACACGCTTAAAAAAGGGAAACCTGATGAAATTGTTTTGAATGATAAAATAGAATTATTTGCAGCGGTTAAGGATAAAGAAACAGGGAATGATATTAAAGGAAATGCTGTAGAAATTATAGATGTTGCTACTGGTGATTCTCTTAAAATTGTATCAGATTCGCTTGGTAATATAAAAACGGAGTTAGATAGAAACAAAGAATATCAAGTGTCGACAGGTAAAGAAGGTTACGATCCAGTAATGACTAAAATTGAAACTAAAGAAAAAGTGAATGAAATTACTAAGGATTTAGCGATTAGAAAGACTCCAAATGCACCTATGGTTAGAATGGAAAACATTCTTTATGAATTTAATCAGTTTAATTTAAGCGATATAGGTTTAGCAGAGCTTGATACTTTAGCTGAATTCCTGAAAATGAATCCTGATGTAAAGATTGATTTATCTTCTCATACAGATTGTAGGGGTTCAAATGAATATAATAATAAACTTTCAGCTTCAAGAGGGAAGAGTTGCTATGACTACTTGACTAAAAAAGGGGTGAAAAAAGAATCTTTGATCATGAAGAATTTTGGTGAAACAAAATTACTAAATCAGTGTAAAGATGGGGTAGAATGTGGGGAAGAACTACATCAAATTAATAGAAGAACAGAGTTTGTTTTGAAATTCCCTAAGGAGTTTAAAATTAATTAATTTTTTAAATATTTCTAATTAGGCTCCTTTATGGAGCCTTTTTTGTTTAATGTTTGCTTGTGTTAATAAATAATGAAAATTCGAATTTTAAAAATCAATAGAACAAAGTAAATTTGAGGAATAATATTTTCTCGTATGTTAGAATTTAATCCGAAGGAATTACCTATTCCAAAATTACATCAATTGTTATTAGGAGCTATTGGCCCAAGACCTATAGCTTTTGCTTCTACGATTGATGCTGAGGGTAATCATAACTTATCACCGTTTAGCTTTTTCAATGTTTTTAGCGCTAATCCTCCAATTTTAATTTTTTCTCCTGCTAGAAGTGGTAGAACAAATGAAACAAAGGATACCTACAAAAATGTGAAAGCTGTACCAGAAGTTGTAATTAATATTGTGACTTACGATATCGTGCAACAAATGAGCTTGAGTAGTTCTCCTTATGCACCAAACGTGGATGAATTCGTTAAGGCTGGATTTACCGCGTTGGATTCTCATTTGGTAAAACCTAAAAGAGTTGCTGAATCGCCTGTGCAATTTGAATGTAAGGTGAATGAAGTGATTGAGCTAGGGGAAAATGGTGGTGCAGGAAATTTAATTATTTGTGAAGTAGTGAAATTTCATATTGATGAAAACATAATGGATGCAAATGGTTTGATAGACCAACACAAAATCAATTTAGTTTCTAGAATGGGGGGTAACTGGTATTGTCACGCAAATGAGGCTTCTATGTTTGAAGTGGTAAAACCATTGACAACTGTTGGTATCGGTTTTGACAATTTACCGAAAGATATTTTAGACTCTACTGTTCTAACTAAAAACGATTTAGGCTTGTTAGCAGGAATTGAAACATTGCCGAATGAAACAGATGTAAATGAATTTAAATTGTTAGAATTAAATAATTTATTCGTAAATTTATATGACAAGCCAGCTGAATTAGAGTTGGAATTGCATAAATACGCCAAAAATCTTCTTGCTGAAAATAATGTAGAAGATGCTTGGAAAACATTATTAGCATTTAATAACTAATCTTAAATAAATACCTATGTTTAAATTATCAGGAACAGTAAAAAAAGTTTTCCCAACAGTACAAGTTTCAGAAAAGTTTTCAAAAAGAGAATTTGTAGTTACAGAATCTACAGGAATGTATCCTCAAGATATTTTGTTTCAATTAACACAAGATAAGTGTACATTACTAGACGGAGTGAATGAAAATGATTCAATCGAAGTTTCTTTCAACTTAAGAGGTAGAGAGTGGACAAACCCTCAAGGTGAGGTGAAGTATTTTAATTCATTAGATGCTTGGAGAATCGATCGTTTGAATGGTTCTGTTGCACCAAGTCAAAATACGAATACTGGATTTGCAGCACCGGTTGCTCCAACAGCTACTCCAGTACAGTTAGTAGACAGCTCTGATGATGATCTACCTTTCTAATTAATAGTAAGAATTTGTTTTAAGTCGCCTCGAAAGGGCGACTTTTTTGTTTCTAGCACCGAGCCATTCGCTAAACTTTTTCAAACTTGAAGAAGCCCGAATTGAAAGTTTGGAAAGTGGCCGTTGCTTTCTATTTTCTACTTTTCACTTTCAACTGACTAATGACCAACGACTAAAAATCTATTGACTTAGGTACTTCCTTTCTTTCCATTCTACTATTCCGAATAAACTATAAATGAGTAAACAAATAGCATAAACAGGATAGATTAAAGAGAAGAATGCTGCATTCAGCAAGTTTTTTAGGTTGAAATGTTGGCTTAGGATGATAAAATCCAACGTGATTTTTAGAGTGTAGATAATTAGAATTGAGGTAGTTGAAGAAGTAAGAAATAAAATCGGAGTGAAATGATAAATGGCTCCTATGATACCGATGAAATTAGCGAAGAGGTCGTTTACTTTTTTAGTTTTGGATGCCCAGCGTATCCGTTGTTTCAAACATTCAAAAATGGATGTTGGAGTAGAGGTTGTTGCGATTAAATCGTGGTCATGAATTAAAGAAATGGAAAGGTTTAGGTCGTTGTATCGTTTTAATAAAAATTGATCATCACCACTCGCAATTTCGATGTTTGAGTTAAAAGGTTGTGAGGAGTCGAATGTATTTTTGTCAAAAATTAAATTCGCACCATTGGCTAGTATCGGTCGTTTTAATCCATAGATAGCTGTATTCAGTTGACCTAAAAATTGAAATTCGGTAGCGAAAAAGTGAGAAAACCTATTTGCTGATTGCATTTCAACGGGTAAAATGGCAAGTTGAGTGGTAGGATAGGATGTTAACTTTTGGAAGTAATTTGGTTGAATCGAAATATCAGCATCCCAAGTGAGAATATAGGTTCCTTTTGCCTTAGCAATACCAGAAAGTAACGCATTTTTTTTGCCTAAAAGATTTACAGGAAGTTCTCTGATTTGGTGAAGTTGTGAGGGTAAACTGTTTCTTAAAATAGATACAGAATTATCGGTTGAATGGTCGTTCACCCAAATAAATTCAAGGGGTTGTTTAGAAAGTTGTTGGATCGATTTTATTAATTTTGGTAGATTATTTTCTTCGTTACGAAAAGGAATAATTACAGAAATGCATTCTGATTGATATTTTTCACCTATTAGGTTGTTTGATTTCTGGGTTGCTTTCTTTTTCCCAAAAAGATAAAGTGTGAACAGGCCAATGCAAAACACGATATATCCGATCAACAAAATCATTTCTTTTGCATTCTTAGAAATGGAAAACCGATGATTGCTGGAATTCCTTGATTGATACACCAAAGGGAGATTGAAGCAATGAGAATTATTCCTGTGTTTTCTATGTATTGACTTAAAATCCAAATGGAAATGGATTCACGAATGACCAGTTTACCAAACCACAAAGATGGGGTAAGGGTGCTCCAAAAATAGATAGACCAAATTATAGGGATAAGTTTTAAGTCGATCGGAACCCCAAAAGAACATAGGATTAAAAAGTATTGAAAGCTGAAAATGAGATACCTGATTAAGCTATAAAGCAAAAGAGAATAGCGTATTTCAAAGCTATTGAGTAAGTGAATATTTATTTTTTTTAAGAATTGGAAATTTTTTAAAAGCTGCTCAAATGTAAAATAAAGTATAAGTGTAATTAAAATAAATACAGTAAGGTATATAGGGTTTAATGGAGGGATTTGAAATGGTTTGAAACCAAACAATGTAATAGAAAGCAGTCCAAAATAGATACTTGTTAAAAATTGAATTCCATTTGCTAAAAGTGTAAGCACGATAATTTTAGGTCTGTATCTCCTTTCGAAATAATACATTCTTCCGATGAAATTACCAATCAAATTGGGTGTAACAAGCCCGGTGATATTTCCTGCGAAATATGATTTTACAAGAGTCGTTTTTGAAGTGATTGTTGAAAATGAATGCACGATTTTTTTCCACTTTTTAAATTCAAACCATTGATTTGGGATCACCAACAAAATAGCTAATAGAAAGGCAAGCGGTAGAGCAATTGAAATCGAGGAAAGTTGTTCGGAAGTGATTTTAGAAAGTTGCTTATAAAACAAAAAAGCGACAAAAAGAAACAAGGTTCCTTTCAAAAAAAAGAGTGAAAACCTGCTATTTTTAATAGTTTTGTACAAAGCATTTCAAAATAATGGTTGAAGATAAAATAATTCTTGGAATTGACCCCGGTACAAGTGTGATGGGATATGGAATAATTCACATAAAAGGCAAAAAAATTGAAATGCTCAACTTTGGAATCATTCAATTGTCTAAACTTGCTTCGCATCCTGATAAGTTAAAACGCATTTTCGATCGAGTGGATGGATTAATCCGAGAATACCTACCTGATGAAATGGCGATTGAAGCCCCTTTCTTTGGTAAAAATGTTCAATCGATGTTGAAATTGGGACGTGCACAAGGAGTGGCAATTGCTGCGTCTTTAAAGAACAATGTTCCCTTTGAGGAATATACCCCAAAGAGAGTAAAACAAGCGATAACAGGGAACGGAAATGCCTCCAAAGAACAAGTGGCAGCGATGTTACAAACTTTATTGAATTTTGATGAAATGCCTAAATATTTAGATGCAACTGATGGACTAGGCGTGGCAGTATGTCATCATTTTTCTAAAGGAATAGGAGAGAATAATAAAGCGGGAGGAAACTCTTGGGAATCGTTTTTGAAAAACAATCCAGAGAGGAAAAAGTAATTAGTTTAATTCTTTTATTTTTTTATCAAATCCGTTAATTATTTCATTGTACATTCGTTCCATCTTATCTTTGTCAGATGCGTAATAATCAAATGATTGAGCGTATTCTGTCGAGTCTACACCTTCTTTTTTAAGGATTTCTTTACCCAATCGAGTTACTTCTTCATTTACTTTTTTTGGGGAGGTAATTTTAGATTGCACCATCATTTCTGAAAGTACCATTTCTGAAAGTATGGATTTGAATTTCGTTTCAGAAAGTAAATTTTCAGGTTTTTCAGCAGTAAAAGGGGATGATTCGGAACACCCCCCTACAATTAAACTGAATAGTATGACTGAAAATAATTTCATTTATCTATTAAATAAAACACGCATTCCTTTTTGTTCAGAAACGATTTGGTTTCCATCATAAACCAAAGTTCCATTGACATAAGTTCCTGCGATTTTGTGGGAGAAAGTTACTCCTTCAAATGGAGACCATCCACATTTATAGAGAAGATTTGATTTTTCAACAGTGATTTCTTCCGATGGATCAACCACTACTAAATCTGCATAATACCCTTCGCGAATAAATCCCCTCTCTGCTAATTGAAAACAAGTTGCAGGAGCGTGAGCCATTTTCTCAACGACACGTTCCACACTGATAATTCCCTCTTTCGCTTTTTCTAACATAGCCAAAAAAGCATGTTGCACTAACGGACCTCCGGATGGTGCTTGATTGTATGATTTCGATTTCTCTTCTAATGTATGTGGAGCATGATCGGTAGCTACGATATCAATGTGATTATCTAATAAACCTTTCCAAATTCCATCGCGGTCGTTTACGGTTTTCACCGCTGGATTCCATTTGATGAAATTTCCTTTTTTAGTGTAATCCTCGTCAGTAAACCAAAGGTGGTGTACGCACGCTTCAGCAGTTATTCTTTTCTTTTCTAGTGGTAAAGTGTTTTCAAACAAGGCAACTTCTTTTGCCGTAGAAATGTGAAGTATATGTAAACGAGTATTGTATTTTTTTGCTAATTCAACTGCCATTGAAGAAGATAAATAACAAGCTTCTTCAGAACGAATAAGAGGATGTGCTTCAATAGGAATATCTTCTCCATATTTTTCTTTGTAAAGCGCTGCATTTGCTCTTACCGTTGCTTCATCTTCACAATGGGTAGCGATTAATAAAGGAACTTGTGAAAATAAATTGGTTAATGTAGTTTCATTGTCTACCAACATATTTCCGGTAGAAGAACCCATGAAAATTTTAACTCCACACACATTTTTTTCATTTGTTCTTAGAACTTCATCTAAATTGTCGTTTGAAGCTCCCATGAAAAAAGAGTAGTTTGCCGCAGATGTATGTTGAGCAATTGTGTACTTATCTTCTAATAATTCTTGAGTCAACGTATTTGGAACCGTATTTGGCATCTCCATGAAGGTGGTAATTCCCCCCGCCACAGCAGCTTGAGATTCAGTAGCAATATTTGCTTTATGTGTTAAACCAGGCTCTCTGAAGTGTACTTGATCGTCGATACAACCAGGTAAAATCCATTTTCCATCTAAGTTTACTACTTCTGTGTCAGGAGTTGCACTGATATTGCTTTCAATTTTTTCAATACGTTGATTATCAATTAGTATATCTGCAAAGAAAGAAGTTCCTTCATTGTAAATTTTAGCTCCTTTTAATAAGGTTTTCATTATGATAAGATTATGAATATTATAATTTCAAGAAACGCATTTTCCATACACCATATAAGGCTTCTTTGAAAATACTTGAATTCATTTTAGAAGTTCCAAATTCTCTGTCAATAAATGTAATTGGCACCTCAATGATTTTGAATCCGTGTTTTAAAGCTGCATATTTCATGCAAATTTGGAAAGCATACCCTTTAAAAGTTATTGCATCAAAGTTTACTTTTGAAAGTACGTCTCTGTGGTAACATTTAAATCCAGCAGTAGTATCTTTAATAGTTATAAAAAGTACCATTCTTACATATACAGATGCAAAGTAAGACATTAATTTTCTACCTATTGGCCAATTGACTGTATTACCACCTTTTACATATCTTGAGCCTACGCTTAATTGGTATTTACCTGTCTCTAAAGGTTGGCGTAAACGAATCAAATCATCAGGATTGTGTGAAAAATCGCAATCCATTTCGAATATGTAGGTATAATCTTTTGCTAAAGCCCATTTGAATCCATGGATATAAGCGGTTCCTAAACCTAGCTTTCCTTTACGTTTTTCTATAAATAACTTTCCTTCAAATTCTTGTTGTAATTCTTCTACTTTTTGTGCAGTTCCATCTGGCGATCCATCGTCAATAATAAGTATATGAAAGTTATGAGGATATCCTAATACTTGACGAACCATTTTTTCAATGTTCTCGATTTCGTTGTATGTAGGTATGATGACTAAACTTGAAGACATGCACTTTTAAATTTGACTTTAAAAATAGGAATAACCTTTATATCAATTCTAATAATATTCTTAATTATTCAGAAATATTTATTGTTTTAATAAAAAAGTTTGGATTGGGTTTAAAATCCTCGTTACTAATCTCGATTTCTTTCCAAGATTCTATAGGTTCTATCCACTTTCCATTTTTTAATTGCACTTTCATATTAAATCCCTCGATACAATTTGTCCAATGGTATATCACTTTATTTCCATTGATTTTATATTCCAAAATTGGAATTTGAATGGTTCTTAAATATTGATTAAAAACAGGTTCTAAGGGTAATCCTGTATTTTCCATGATGAATTTTTCTATTTGTTCAGTTGTAACTGTACTATGCCAAAAGTGTTTGTTTAAATCTCGGAGTAATTGTCTGAATTTTTCATCGTTATTAATCAGTTGACGAATGGTATGTATCATAGCTGAACCTTTTGAATACATATCTCCACTTCCTTGGTTGTTTACATTGTAGATACCTATGATTGGTTTGTCATTCTCTATATTTAAACGGTCGCCTAATGAATATAAATTAGCAGCTTCTTTTCCTTTGGTACATTCTACGTAAAGAAGTTCGGAGTAGGTTGTAAATGATTCCTGAATCCACATATCAGCAATATCTTTACTTGTAATGCTATTACCAAACCATTCGTGACCACTTTCGTGTACAAGAATATAATCCCAATCTTTTCCCATACCAGATCTTGAACGATCAGTACCTAAATACCCATTTTTAAATTGATTTCCATAAGCAATAGCACTTTGATGTTCCATGCCTAAAAAAGGTGCTTCGACTAATTTATAACCGTCTTCGTAAAATGGATAAGGTCCAAACCAATATTCAAAACAAGTTAACATTCCTTTCGTTTGAGTAAATTGTTTTTTAGCGATTTCTATATTTGGTTCTAGTACCCAATAGTCAATAGATAATGTTCCTTTTACTCCTTGAAATTGATCACTCCAATTCGTGTATTTTCCAATGTAAACAGCTACATTATAATTGTTAATTGGATTTTTCACTTCCCAATAATAAGTGGATTTATCTTTTATATTATCTTTTCCAATAAATTTTCCGTTTGAAATTGCTGTTAGGTCGTTGGGAACGGTAATGGCTATTTTTACACCATTATCAGGTTCGTCACTTTGATGATCTTTACAAGGATACCAAACACTTGCTCCCAATCCTTGACAAGCAACACTAACCCAAGGATTCTCTTGTGTGTCTTTTTTCCAAATCCAACCACCATCCCAAGGGGCATTTACTGCTTTTTTTGGTTTTCCTGAAAAATAGAGGTTGATTTGATAGTTTTTCCCCGGATATAATTCGTTTTCAAATTCAATATAATACACATTTCCATCACGTTTGAAAGTAGTTTTTTCTTCAGCAAACGAAACAGAATCAAGATTCATAGGTTCTTGTAGGTCAATTTGCATGCGCTTACCTTGTCTCATGGTAGCGAAAGTGATCGTATTTTTCCCTTTTATTTTGTGTTTCGAAATATTTGGTTCGATTACAAGATCATATTTTTTTACATCCCACCAAGAACGTTCAGCAGTAATATTACCTCTTAATGAATCTTGGCGAGTAAATTTCTGTGCTAAAAATGAATTAGAGATCAATAAGATGATTGAAAAAATAAGAAAACGCATAGTTTAAACAAATTGATAAAGTAAAGATAATTAAAACTAAATGATTGTCACCTCCCTTAATCCCTCCTCGAGTGAAAAATCAAATCCCTTTTAACCAGTCAGCTAGTTCTTTGGTTGTGTTTTTTCGGCTATATTTTTCTGGTTTATAATTTGTTTCAATCGATTGATTTTGAATCACATTTTCAATTATTTGAATCAAAGTATTTACATCATTTGGGCTTACAACATTTCCATTTGGAACCTCTTTGAGTAGGTTTGCTGCGTCACCTTCTTTGTCACCGATTACAACAATTGGGTTGTTAGAGGCGATGTATTCCATTAATTTTCCTGAAATCATAATTTTAGAGATATCAGATAGTGCAAAACAGTTTAGTAATAGATCCGCATTCAACATTTCTTGAATTGCTTCTTGATGAGATACTCTTCCTTTATCATCTAGAACAACATTTGGAATGGATTTCAAAGCCTCTTTGATTGACTCATCCACAGTGCCAGCAATGACAAAACGAAATTTTAATTCAGGCTGATGTTTTGTAATCGTATTTAAAGCTTCTATAATTTCAGTGTTCGCTTGATTTTTTGACCAAAGACCAATGTGAGCAATGGTGAATTCAGGATATTTTTGTTTGGATTTACCTAAAAATAAATCTTGATCATATCCGTTGTAAATAAAATGAAACTTTGATTTTTGTTCTGGTATTTTATTTTCAAGTAATTCTTTCATCGATGGGCCAATAGTGAGCACATAGTCAGCGTTTTTAAGGACACTCAATTCCATCGCTTTATCTTTAGCTTCGTTTTTTTTAGTTCTTTGGAACAAATTATTGTAATAAACCTCTGTCCAAGGATCTCTGAAATCAGCTATCCATTTAACGTTCAAGTTTTGTTTTAATTTGAATCCGACTAAATGGGTAGATTGTGGCGGACCAGTTGTAATTACTAAATCAAAATGTTCTTGTTTTAATAATTCCACAGCTTTTTGATAAGCGTATCTGTTCCAGCCTACACGCGCATCAGGAATAAAGAAATTACCACGAACATAAGTCGCAATTTTATCTATGATCCCTTTTTTCCTACTACCTAAATTCCCTTGTGGAACAATTTGATCCTTTTTACCACTTTTTAAAAACGAATAAAAACGAATGGGTTCTAGTGTTTTTGTTTTGAATGTTCTTAAATGAGATACGTGTTTTTCAAAACTTGTATCACGAGCAGGGTAGGAGGCGTATTTTTCGTCCACCGTAATAAGAGTAGGTTCAACGCCGAATTCAGCTAAATATTTACCAAAATACATCCAGCGCTGAACTCCTGAGCCACTACTTGGTGGCCAATAATAAGATATGATTAAAACCTTTTTCAACAAAATTAAGAGTTGACTGTGAGAGTTTTAAATTCTTCAATTGCTTTGTCTAATCCTGCTGCATTTTTCCCACCAGCAGTAGCGAAGAACGCTTGTCCACCGCCACCACCTTGGATGTGTTTAGCGATATCACGGATGATTTTTCCTGCATCGATGGATTTATCTTTGGATAATGTTTCGTCAACAATAATTGTCAATGAACACTTGTCTCCATCTAACCCTCCAAAAATACCTACAAAATTTGTTGTTTCATTTTTCAATTGGTAAGCAATGTCTTTAATGCTTCCAGCGTCTAATGAAATCTTTGTCCCTAAGAAATTGATACCGTTTACAGATTCAATTTTTGATTTTAAATCTTGTTTTACCAATTGCGCTTTTTCACGTTGGAATGCTTCAATTTGTTTTTGTAGTGCAGCGTTTTTCTTTGTCAAATCTTCAATCGACTCAACAATGTTTTTTGGATTTTTAAGTATTTCTTTGATTTGATCTAACGTTTCATTTTGAGAACGATAAAATTCTTCCGCAGCAACATTTGTAATCGCTTCAATTCTTCTAATACCAGCAGCAACTGCCGTTTCCGTAGTAATTTTGAATAGTCCAATTGTACTTGTTGTAGGAACGTGTGTACCTCCACATAATTCAATGCTTTCACCGAATTTAATTGCACGAACGTGGTCGCCATATTTTTCTCCAAATAAGGCCATTGCACCCATTTCTTTTGCTTCATCAATGGCAATTGAACGGTATTCATTCAACGCAATGTTTTCACGGATTTTTGTATTTACTAAGGTTTCAATCGTTTTTAATTCTTCATTGGTCACTTTTGAAAAATGAGAGAAGTCGAAACGTAAATATTCAGCATTTACCAAAGATCCTTTTTGCTCAACGTGAGTTCCAAGTACAGTGCGTAATGCGTGGTGTAATAAGTGTGTAGCTGAGTGATTACAAGCAGATAATGATCTCTTTGTTGCATCCACTTGTGCGTTGAAAACACCTTCAATTTTGCTTGGTAATTTCTCTACTAAATGGATGATTAGGTTGTTCTCTTTTTTCGTATCAAAAATGATTGTTTTTTCGCCATTCAATTCGATGCTTCCTTTATCTCCAACTTGACCTCCTCCTTCAGGATAGAATGGTGTTTGGTTAAATACTAATTGGAAAAAGGTTTTTTGTTTTTGGCTCACTTTTCTATAACGAATGATTTCGATTTCAGCTGTTAAGTTGTCGTAACCAATAAATGCAGTCTCTTGTTCTTCACGAATTTGTACCCAATCATCAGTTTCGATTGCAGTTGCGGCACGAGAACGGTCTTTTTGTGTTTGTAATTCTTTGTTAAATCCTTCTTCATCAATGCTTATTCCGTTTTCACGAGCAATTAAAGAAGTTAAATCCACAGGGAAGCCAAAAGTATCGTATAATTCAAAAACAGATGTTCCAGAAAGTATCGTTTGATTGTTTTCTTTTGCGGTTTTAATTAAATTTTCAATGCGTTTGATTCCAAGTTCTAAGGTTCTGAAGAAACTTAATTCTTCTTCTTGTATTACTTTTTGAATGATGTCTTTTTGTGTAACTAATTCGTTGAAGTTTTGTCCCATCGTTTGACCTAAAACAACCGATAAATCGGATAAGAAAGGTTCTTTTAAACCAAGTGTTTGGTATCCATAACGAACAGCACGTCTTAATATTCTACGGATTACATATCCAGCACCGGTATTGCTTGGTAATTGTCCGTCAGCTATAGAAAACGCAATCGCACGTACGTGGTCAGCGATAACTCGAAGTGCAATATCTGTGTTTTCGTCTTTTCCATAAGCGTGACCAGAAACTTTTTCCATATGTTTGATCAACGTTTGGAATAAATCAGTATCGTAATTTGATGTTTTTCCTTGCAAAGCAACAGCCAAACGTTCTAATCCCATTCCTGTATCCACGTGAGTTGCAGGAAGTGGCTCTAAACTTTGATCTGCTTTACGGTTAAATTGCATAAACACGTTGTTCCAAATCTCAATTACTTGCGGATGGTCTTGATTTACTAGTGTTTTTCCTGGAACAGATTTGCGTTCTTCTTCAGAACGAATATCCACGTGAATTTCAGTACAAGGTCCACATGGTCCTGTGTCACCCATTTCCCAGAAATTATCTTTTTTAGAGGCTAATAAAATGCGGTCTTCATCAATGTAACGTTTCCAAATCTCATAACTTTCCGTGTCTTTTGGAACATTATCTTTTGCGTCACCTTCAAAAACAGTAACGTATAATTGGTCCTTCGGAATGTTGTAAACGTTAGTTAACAATTCCCAAGCCCACGTAATTGCATCTTCCTTGAAATAGTCACCGAATGACCAGTTTCCAAGCATCTCAAACATAGTATGGTGGTAAGTATCCACTCCAACCTCTTCCAAATCATTGTGTTTTCCAGATACACGTAAACATTTTTGACTATTTGCGATACGTGTCACTTTTGGTACAGCATTCCCTAAAAAGTAATCTTTGAATTGGTTCATCCCTGCATTGGTAAACATTAATGTAGGGTCGTTTTTCACTACCATAGGGGCAGATGGAACTATCTTATGTCCTTTGCTTTCAAAGAAGTCAAAAAAACGTTGTCTGATTTCTTGGATTGTCATACGTTTGATTTTGTGCAATTTTTCCCAAAGATAAGGGTTTATTATTTATTTGAAGGAATGAATTGAATTTGAAATTCGGTATTTTTTAATGGTTTAGATTATCGATTGAATCTCTCAAGAAATCCCCAAATGTTAAAATTTATTTTTTTAACATTTTAAATTAGCATTTCATCGAATATCAGCGTAAATTGTATAAATGAGCAGTGTTTCGTTGCTTTAGAAGGGAGAACATTCATCGAGGATGTAAGGCAGTGAAACAAGTTTGCAACAGATGTTTTCACTTTTTATTCTTTGAGTCATGAGTTTGTTAGATTCTATCAAAAAAGACTTTTCTGTCAGTATGATTGATTGGTCTTTGGAAGATTACCTTTCACAGTGTAGAGAGAATTCTTCTTTATATGCTTCACCATCCGAACGTATTTTAAAAGCGATAGGAGAACCAGAATTAATCGATACCAAGTTGGATGATCGTTTGTGTCGAATTTATTCCAATAAGGTGATCAAACGCTATCCCGCTTTCGCTGAGTTTTATGGAATGGAAGAAACCATCGAACAAATTGTTTCTTTTTTCAAACACGCAGCGCAAGGATTAGAAGAAAAAAAGCAGATTTTGTATTTGCTTGGTCCTGTGGGAGGCGGAAAATCTTCGTTGGCAGAACGTTTAAAACAGTTGATGGAGCAAAGCACGGCTTATGTGCTGGTTGCAGATGGTGAAGTTTCACCGGTTTGGGAAAGTCCTTTGGGTTTGTTTTCAGGTTATAAAGAACAAATTGAAGCCGAGTATGGTATTCCAAAAAGATATATTCCTGCGTGTCCATCACCCTGGGCAACTAAACGATTGATGGAGTATGGAGGGGATGTTTCTAAATTTAGAGTTAGGGTATTTAAACTCTCTATTTCTTCACAAATCGGAATTGCTAAAAACGAACCAGGAGATGAAAACAACCAAGATATCAGTTCATTAGTAGGGAAAGTAGATATTCGGAAATTAGCAGAATTCCCTCAAAACGATGCGGATGCATATAATTATTCTGGGGCTTTATGTAAGGCAAACCAAGGGATGATGGAGTTTGTTGAAATGTTTAAAGCACCCATTAAAGTGTTACACCCATTGTTAACTGCCACACAAGAAGGGAATTATAATGGAACTGAAAGTTTGCCATCTATTCCTTTTCAGGGAATTATTTTAGCGCATTCAAATGAGAGTGAATGGGAGGTGTTTTCCAATGATAAAAAGAATGAAGCCTTTTTGGATCGTGTAAATATTGTGCGTGTTCCCTATTGTCTTCGTGTGGATGAAGAGGTCGCTATCTATCAAAAATTGATTAAAAATTCTTCCTTGGCTGATGCGCCTTGTGCACCGATGACTTTGGATTTATTAGCACAATTTTCGGTATTGACCCGTTTGAGAAAAACAGAGAATTCTTCGTTGTATTCTAAAATGCGTATTTACAACGGTGAGAATTTGAAAGAGATTGATTTGAAGGCGAAATCCTTACAAGAATACAGAGATGATGCTGGAATTACCGAAGGAATGCAAGGGATTTCTACTCGTTTTGCTTTTAAAGTGCTTTCAAAAGTGTTTAATCACGATTCGGAGGAAATTGCGGCAAATCCGGTTCATTTATTCTATGTGTTAGAACAAGAGGTGATTAAGTTACAATTGCCAAAAGAAACGGAAGATTTTTATTTGAATATTTTGAAGTCGATGTTGTCTGCTCGTTATGCTGAATTTATTGGAGACGAAATTCAAAAAGCATATGTGGACTCTTATCAAGAATATGGACAAAATTTATTCGAACGTTACATCACTTATGCTGATTATTGGTGTCAAGATAACGAATACCGTGACCCAGAAACAGGGGAGCAATTTGACCGTCAACTATTAAATGCAGAATTAGAGAAGATTGAAAAACCTGCAGGAATTGCCAATCCAAAAGATTTTAGAAACGATGTGGTACAATTTTATTTGAGATACAGAGCCAAAAATGGTATTTCGCCTAGATGGGATTCGTATGAAAAAATTAAAAATGTGATAGAAAAACGCATTTTCTCTAAAACAGAAGATTTAATTCCGGTGATTTCATTTTCTTCCAAGGCTTCTCGTGATGAAGAGAAAAAACATTCCGAATTTATTGAAAGAATGCACGCGAAAGGATATACATTCAAACAGATAAAATTGTTGACAGAGTGGTATTTGCGTGTAAGAAAGTCAAACTAAATACGTACTGCAATGAGCATCCAAGTTGTCGACCGAAGAAACAATCCCAAAGGGAAATCTTCGGAAAACAGACAACGTTTGCTGAAACGATTGGAAAATCAGATTCAAAAGGCGTTGCCTGATATTATCAAGAATACCAATGTGAAAGACATAACAGGTTCGGGTGAGCAAGTGAAAATTCCTATAAAAGGAGTGGGTGAGCCACAGTTTTCGTATCAACCTGGAACGGGAAATCACCATCACGTGCAACCGGGAAACAAACAATTTTCCCCTGGAGATACGTTTAAAAAACCACCAAAAGGTGGTGGTGGAGGAGGTGGTAGTGGTCAACAAGGTTCGAATGACCCATCACCAAGTGAAGATGATTTTTTTGTTTCAGTAAGTAGAGAAGAGTTTTTGGATTATTTTTTTGCTGATTTGGAATTGCCTGATATGGTCAAAAAACACCTGAACACGATTGTTGATTTTAAACAAAAAAGAACAGGATATTCTAACCAAGGTACGCCAAACCGTTTGAATATAGTACGCTCGTATCAAAACTCGATGTCTCGCAGAATGGCAGGAGCCTTGTATTTCGATAAGCAAATTGAAAAACTAGAAAAACGTTTGTTGGAAGAAACCCTTTCAGAGGAGGAAATCACCAAGATTAAAATGGATATTGATCGACTTCTTAAACTCAAAAATGCCATGTCTTTTATGGAAGAAACGGATTTGCGTTACAACAATTTTGAGCAATATCCTGTACCGATTACTTCTGCTGTAATGTTTTGTATTATGGATGTTTCTGGTTCGATGGGGGAAAAAGAAAAAGACATTGCAAAACGTTTTTTTATGTTGCTTTATTTGTTTTTGACCAAACAATATGAACGAATTGAAATTGTATTTATCCGTCATCATACTGAAGCGAAAGAAGTTAACGAGTTTGATTTTTTTAATTCCAAAGAAAGCGGGGGAACTGTAGTTGCTCCAGCATTAGAATTAATGCGAAAAATCATCAACGAAAGATATGCAACCAATTGGAATATTTATTCAGCACAAGTTTCCGATGGAGACGTTTGGAATAAGTCCGACGCAGAAGATTGTGGTAAATTGATGTTGAATGAGTTATTGAATAAAATTCAATACGCGAATTATATTGAAGTATGTAGAAACACACCAAGCGACTTGTGGGATGTGTACCAAAGTGTGAAGTCGAAAAGAAACAATTTTGAAATTGGTAAAATTCACGAAGTTTCTCAAATATGGTCAGTGTTTCAAGATTTTTACAAGAAGAAAACGACTGTGTTATGAAGAATGTAGATTTTTATCGAAATTTGTTTTGTCGCCCTGATTGGAACATAGAAACCATTTTAGAAGCAGACGAAATCATTGGTCATATTGCCAAAGAGTATTTGGGGTTAGATACTTATCCAAATCAATTTGAGATTGTTACCTCTGAACAGATGTTGGATGCCTATTCGTTGGTTGGCTTACCCATTTCGTATCATCATTGGAAATTTGGTAAAGATTTTGTCGTAAATCAAAACAACTACAAAAAAGGAAGAATGGGATTAGCTTATGAATTGGTAATCAATTCCAATCCTTGTATTTCATACAATATGGAAGATAATTCTACTTGTTTGACCCTGTTGGTTTTGGCACACGCTTCTTATGGACACAATCATTTTTTTAAAAACAATTACCTTTTCAAACAATGGACGAATGCGGATAGTATCGTTGATTATTTATTGTTTGCTCGAAAGTACATTGCAAAATGCGAAGAAAAATACGGATATCAAGAAGTGGAATTGGTGCTAGATGCTTGTCACGCATTGATGAATTACGGAGTTGATAAATATAAAAAACCGAAATCCATTTCCCCAAAAGATGAACGTGAACGGTTTAAACAAAAGGTGGAAGACGAACGCGTTTTGTTGAATGATATTTGGCGGACTTTACCCAATCAAAAAGAGGAACATACCTATATTCGTAAGTTCCCTGCACAACCCGAAGAGAATATCTTGTACTTCATTGAAAAACATTCACCTGTGTTGAAAGAATGGCAGCGAGAAATTGTTCGGATTGTTCGAAAGATGGCCCAATATTTTTATCCTCAAGGACAAACGAAAGTCATCAACGAAGGATGTGCAACTTTTACCCATTATGAAATTATACAGCAATTAAATGAACGAGGAATGGTTGATGAAGGGTTTATGATGGAATTCTTGCATCATCATTCGAATGTGATTTATCAGCCTGCTTTTGATTCGCCACACTATTCTGGAATAAATCCTTATGCCTTGGGTTTTGCTATTTTCAGTGATATTAAACGAATGAGTTTGGAACCTACTACCGAGGATTTACAATGGTTTCCTAATATTGCAGGAAAAGGAAATTGGAAGAATGACTTTTTAACCATTGTTGAGAATTTCAAAGACGAAACCTTTGTTTTACAATATTTGTCTCCAAAAGTTATTCGTGATTTCCGCTTATTTGAAGTGGAAGATTTACAAGAAAAAGATTTTTATACCATCAGTCATATTCACAACGAACAAGGGTACAAAGCGGTACGATCACATTTAGCGGCTACCTATAATCGTTCAAAATATGTTCCCGATATTCAAGCATTTCAAGTTGCCGTAATGGGAGATCGAACCCTTACGTTAGATTATACCCCTAACGATGCAAAAGATATTCTCAAAGAAAAAGCGGAGAAAGTACTTGAATATGTACATTACCTCTGGGGATTTCCTGTAAAATTGATTTCGGATGGAGATATGAATAAGGTGTTGGTGGAGGTGAAGTAGATCTTGTCATAAAAAGCGACAGAATGTCATAAAAATAATCCCCCAAATAAATCTTAATATGCAAATTGACATAAAAATCGCAGTAAATTCTCTTGGCACAAAGATTGAAAAGAGAATATAAATTGAAAAAGTAAAATCATACAGCTATGGGAAAAATAATTGGAATTGACTTAGGTACCACAAACTCGTGTGTCGCAGTGATGGAAGGTAATGAGCCAGTAGTAATAGCGAATTCTGAAGGTAAAAGAACTACTCCTTCGATTGTAGCATTTGTTGAAGGTGGTGAGCGTAAAGTTGGAGATCCAGCTAAACGTCAAGCAATCACAAATCCTAAAAAAACTATCTACTCAATCAAGCGTTTCATGGGAGCGTCTTTTGATGAATCTTCAAGAGAAATCAGCCGTGTACCTTATGAAATGGCTAAAGGAGATAATAATATTCCTCGTGTTGTAATTG
Source organism: Crocinitomicaceae bacterium (assembly GCA_046304235.1). Lineage (GTDB taxonomy): Bacteria > Bacteroidota > Bacteroidia > Flavobacteriales_D > Crocinitomicaceae > CANHVK01. Next base: position 22,577 of record JBKCEW010000076.1, read on the forward strand.
ACGACAGACAATATTCACCGCAAGAAATATCGGCAATTATTCTTCAAAAAATGAAGAAAACAGCTGAAGATTATTTAGGTCACGAAGTTACAGAAGCAGTTGTTACTGTACCAGCATATTTTAACGATGCGCAACGTCAAGCAACTAAAGAAGCAGGCGAAATCGCTGGTTTAACTATCAAACGTATCATCAATGAGCCTACAGCTGCAGCGTTAGCATACGGTTTAGATAAAAAAGGAACAGATAAAAAAATCGTAGTATTTGACTTCGGTGGAGGTACACATGACGTTTCTGTATTAGAATTAGGAGACGGAGTTTTCGAAGTATTATCTACTGATGGAGATACACACTTAGGTGGAGATGACGTTGATCAAGTAATCATCGACTGGTTAGCAGACGAATTTAAAAATGACGAAGGAGTTGATTTACGTCAAGACCCAATGGCATTACAACGTTTGAAAGAAGCAGCAGAGAAAGCAAAAATTGAATTATCTTCTACTACTTCTTCTGAGATCAACTTACCATACATTATGCCAGTAAATGGTATTCCAAAACACTTGGTAAGAACTTTACAACGTGCTAAATTCGAGCAATTAATTGCAACTATCGTTGAAAGAACGATCGCTCCTTGTCGTACAGCATTACAAAATGCAGGTTTATCTGCAAGTGATATTGATGAGGTGATTTTAGTAGGAGGTTCTACACGTATCCCTGTAATTCAAGAAGCAGTTGAGCGTTTCTTCGGCAAAGCACCTTCTAAAGGAGTTAACCCGGATGAGGTAGTTGCATTAGGAGCAGCAATCCAAGGTGGGGTATTAACAGGTGAAGTGAAAGACGTATTATTATTAGATGTTATTCCATTATCGTTAGGTATCGAAACAATGGGTGGTGTGATGACTAAATTAATTGAGGCAAATACAACTATTCCTACAAAGAAAAGTGAAACTTTCTCAACAGCGGCAGATAACCAACCAGCGGTTGATATCCATGTGTTACAAGGGGAGCGTCCAATGTCAAACGATAACAAATCATTAGGTCGTTTCCAATTGACAGACATTCCACCAGCGCCAAGAGGAGTTCCTCAAATTGAAGTAACATTCGATATTGATGCTAATGGTATCATGCATATCTCTGCAAAAGATAAAGGAACTGGAAAATCTCAATCAATCAAAATTGAAGCGTCATCAGGCTTAAGTGATGCTGATATCGAAAGAATGAAAGCTGAAGCAGAAAAATTTGCGGAAGAAGATAAAAGAAAACGTGATGAGGTTGAAAAAATCAACAAAGCAGATTCATTGATTTTCCAAACAGAGCGTCAATTGAAAGAGTACGGAGACAAAATTTCTGCTGACAAAAAACAACCTATCGAAGATGCATTAGCATCATTGAAAGCAGAGTTTGAAGCTAAAAATTACGCAAACTTAGATGCAGCAATGGAAAGATTAAATCAAGTTTTCCAAGCGGCTTCTCAAGATATGTATAACGCTGCAAACAACGCAGGGCCACAAGATAATCCTCAAGGTAGCACAAATCCACAAGATGAAGTTACGGATGTAGATTTCGAAGAGGTACAAGACAAAAAATAATCTCTATTGATTATAACATATAAAAGGGCTTTCGTTAGGAAGCCCTTTTTTATTGGTTGATTTCTAGTGTCTAGATCTCGAAGCCTACGATTTCTTCACATACTCTGTAATAATCACAATCGTCTGACCATTCACTTTTCCTTCGATATATATTGGATTGTTGTGGTCTAATGAAATATTACGAACCGCTGTACCGCGTTTTGCAGTGAAACCACCGCCTTTTACATTTAAATCTTTGATAAGAACAACATTGTCACCTGCTTGTAAGCGAACACCATTCACGTCTTTGTGAAATTCTTCTCCTTCTTTGTCTTCTCCTTCTCCCGTTGCTTTTGCCCAAGCTAAAGTTTCATCATCTAAATAAAGCATATCTAACAAGTCTTGAGGCCATCCTTCGCTTTTTAAACGTTGTAACATTCTCCAAGCAACTACCTGTACAGCAGTTGTCTCAGACCACATACTATCATTTAGACAACGCCAGTGATTTGCGTCCATACTATCAGGATTTTCAATTTGAGACTTACACGTATCACATATGTAAATAAAATCGTCTATTCTTCCGTTGTTTGGTGATGAGGCAACCTCAAATGAAGATAGGTTTTCTATTTTTGCACAAAGTTCACAACAACCGTTACTGCGCATAATAAGTTCTTTTTCGAATGCCATAATTGATTTTTTTCAGAAGTTCAAAGGTATAACAAACATCTTTACTAGCATCCTTAATTTCTTCATTTAATCTTCATGGTGAAAAAAGTCAAGTCAGATCAGTGAATAATGAATTTTCCTGTAATGAATCTAAGTTAAAACGCCTCTGTTAGCATGATATAGAATGCATTGCTTTTTCTTCCAAAACCGTAGTCAAAGCGAAAATTCAATCTTTCTTTCGTATTAATTGCAAGTCGAATTCCTGCTCCAGTAGTGTATTTCAACGTATTCAATTTAATATCTGAAGGAGTATGATAAACATCACCGACACCAGTGAACACTACCATTCCGAACCTCCACCACAAAGGAAAACGATACTCAATTTGTGCGCCGAGAAAATGATTATCCCTAAACCTATTACTTGCATAACCACGAATCATATCGTCTCCACCAACGTTGGCCATAGCTAAAAAAGGAACTGTTCCAAAATTTGAATTCATGATAACATTCACCGCTAAAATATTATTTTTTTTCAGCTCCCAATATTTGCCAAACTTAAAATTTAAATTGACGTAATTAAAACTTCCACCTAGATAACTCGAATTTAAGTAAGAAGAAAATTCAAGAATATGTCCAGAATAAGCATTTACTACATTGTCTCGTGTGTCGTGCGTAGCTACCAGCCCCAAAGCACTACCTATGCCGCCTTTGTAACCTGTTAGCGAACCAGTTTCAAGTTCGCCACCAACTTGATGCGAAAAGTTAAATTGATTTTCATATTGATAATCCAACCCAATAAAAAACTTAGATGCTACTTGTCTCATTGCTAGTAATTTGAATTTAAACAAATCATAGGTGTATTTTTCTAAGTTTAGAATATTAGATGAATTTCCTATTCCATAAAATTTATCAGGAAAATTACGATATCTAAATTCTCCCTTGAGTAAATATTTTTCTTGATTTGTAAAAATATTCCACGATGTCCAAAAATCCAATTGCTTATTCTGCGTATAATCACACAGTAATTTAGTATAAGATAATCGTGTCTTTTGTAGTAAGTCAGACCTTCCTGTATTGAAATAATAAACTCCTGCAAGTCCTGCTGCTATTCGAGTGTCAGGTGTATAATAAAGTAGAGGAAATAAGAAAAATCCTGCTTTTTTGGATACAGTATCTTTTTTGTCTAAAAACTTAAATTTTTTTTCTTTTTGGCTAAATCCAATATAATTAAACCCAAATATGAAAAAATAAAGTAAAAGACATTTTATTACTGCTAATCTAAAGCAATTTATATTCCACTTTTTGGGATTCATCATTTAAAACAGATAGTTTAATAAATTGTGGTCCCTATATTAAGAA
>JBKCEW010000077.1:0-5513 GCA_046304235.1 Crocinitomicaceae bacterium
GTTTTCTTTGTAGCTACTTTCCACATGGTAGCCACATCATCCATCAAATAGGCTATATCATCTAGTAAAGCGAAAAAACTTGAAGCCATAAGTTGTAAAGATCAAAGGGTAAATATAAGAAAAAGATAGATTCTGATTTCCCTTCAAATCCTTACATTTGCATCTAAAATCAACAACTATGCAATTTCAAGCGATTTTAGAAAACCACACCCTTTATTTTCAGCAAATTCTTGGTGAAAGATGTATTACCAATGAAGTTTTAAGAGTCGATTATGGTCACGATCATACTGAAGATTTGTTGTTTGTTCCGGAGGTAGTTTTAAAACCGGAAACGACAGAAGAGGTTTCTGAAATCATGCGTTTTTGTTACGAAAATAACATTCCTGTTACTCCCTCTGGTGCTCGTACTGGGTTGAGTGGAGGTGCTTTACCTATACACGGTGGGGTAGTGTTGTCTATGGAACGTTTTAACAAAATCATTGAAATTGATGAAAAAAATCATCAGGTAACAGTTGAACCTGGGGTAATTACACAAGTGCTACAAGAAGCAGTTCGTGAAGTTGGTTTGTTTTATCCGCCAGATCCTGCAAGTAAAGGAAGTTGTTTTATTGGTGGAAACGTTTCTGAAAATTCAGGTGGACCAAAAGCGGTAAAATATGGTGTAACTAAAGATTACGTGCTTAATTTAGAAGTCGTACTACCTACTGGTGAAATTATTTGGACAGGTGCGAATGTATTAAAAAACGCTACAGGATATAATCTCACTCAATTAATTGTAGGAAGTGAGGGAACATTAGGAATATTGACAAAAATTGTGTTGCGTTTGATACCACATCCAACGGATGATTTGTTGATGTTGGTTCCGTTTTACGATGCTGAAAAAGCATGTGAAGCCGTTGCAGCGATTTTCAGAGCTGGAATTACGCCAAGTGGATTGGAATTTATGGAGCGTGATGCTTTGTTATGGACTATGAAATACGAAACAGAAGCAACGATAGAAGTGAAAGACAATCACGCAGCACATTTATTAATCGAGGTGGATGGTTTTGATGTAGATGCATTGATGAGAACCTGTGAGGATATTATGATTGTGTTGGAAAATTTTGATACGGATGAAATCATGTTTGCTGAAAGTCAGGCTCAAAAAGACCAACTGTGGAAGTTGAGACGAAAAGTAGGAGAGGCGGTTAAAGCGCATTCAGTTTACAAAGAAGAAGATACGGTTGTACCAAGGTATGAATTACCAAAGTTATTATCAGCGGTTAAACGTATTGGAAATCAGTATGGTTTTAAATCGGTGTGTTACGGACATGCTGGTGATGGTAATTTACACGTAAACATTATCAAAGGTGAATTATCAGATGAATTTTGGAACAACGAACTCACTAAAGCGATTTCAGAATTATTTCAAGAAGTGATAGCTTTAGGAGGGACGATTTCTGGAGAACACGGGATAGGATTGGTTCAAAAACCATATATGCCTCTTGCATTTAATGAGGTACAATTGAATTTGATGCGTTCTATCAAAAACGTATTTGATCCAAAAGGGATTTTAAATCCGGGGAAAATATTTTAATTCGGATGAGCAGAAGAAAACCAAAAAACTCGGATGATTCCTACGTTCAATTAAAGAAAAAACTTCTTGGATTGAAAAAGATGAATTCGAGAAAGTTAGATGAACTATTTCATTCAGCACACGAAAAAGAATTCAGAAAAACAGATTGTTTGTCTTGTGCTAACTGCTGTAAAACGACCAGTCCAATTTTTCGCGATGTAGATATCAATCGCATTTCGAAGCGTTTGGGAATGAAATCACAAAAGTTCATCGAATTTTATTTACGCATCGATGAAGACCAAGATTATGTACTTCATTCATCGCCATGTACTTTTTTAAACGAAGACAATACGTGTTCAATTTACGAAGACAGACCTCTGGCTTGTCGAGAATATCCACATACGGATCGTAAAAACATGTATCAGATTTTAGATTTAACAGCCAAAAATATTTTGGTTTGTCCAGCGGTGGAGAAGATTGTGGAGGAAATTACTAATGATGGCAGTAATGTTAAATGATTGATGATTAATGTTTAATAAAATAAACTAATATTTACTTAATTTGTTTACAATTGACCACTAACCATTAAAAATTAATCATCATTCAAAAGTGTTAATCTCTTTCTCTCCCATATACGTTTATCCGGTTCCTGAAAATCATAAGTTTCCAATGGAGAAGTATGATTTAATACCGAGGCAATTGGTCTATGAAGGGATTACATCTGAAAGCCAAATTGTGGCTCCGAAACAAATAGATTTGGAATTGGTTGCCAAAGTACATGATGCTGATTATTTACATCGATTATATAACGGTTTACTCACACCGAGAGAACAGCGAGTGAGTGGATTTGTGCATTCTCCATTGTTGATCGAGAGGGAGTTGGTAATAATGGAAGGTACACGACTGGCAGCTGAATATGCATACAAAAATAAGTCGATTGGATTTAATGTTGCAGGAGGAACACATCATGCTTTTACAAATCGATCGGAAGGATTTTGTTTGTTAAATGACCAAGCAATTGCATCACAATGGTTATTGAATGAAACAGATGTTAAACGTATTTTAATCATTGATTTAGATGTGCACCAAGGGAACGGAACCGCTGAAATCTTCCAAAATAGAACGGAAGTTTTTACGTTTAGTATGCATGGTAGGAATAATTATCCATTACAAAAAGAAGTTTCAGATTTGGATGTCCCTCTTGAAGATGGATGCGATGATGTTACGTTTTTGGATTTACTTAAAATATCTTTGCAACAAATTGAAAAACAATTCACCCCTGATTTTATTTTCTATCAGTGCGGGGTTGATATTTTGGCTACGGATGCATTAGGAAAATTAGGAGTTACTCAACAAGGATGTTTGGAACGCGATAGGATGGTTTTTGAATTTGCAAATAAGCTAGATGTTCCTGTTGTTTGTTCCATGGGAGGTGGCTATAGTAAAGATATTCGTCATATTGTAAATGCCCATGTGAATACGTATCGATTGGCTTCTGATTATTTTATTTAATAGCTCAATTTAAATAGTTATCTTCGTAAAGCAATCTTTTAAATTCATAAAGGTTTGCTTAAATTATTCTATGACATTTAACGAATTACAATTAGTCGAGCCGATTCTACAGGCTTTAAACGAAGAAGGTTATACCAACCCAACACAAATACAGGAGAATGCCATTCCAATTATATTAAAAGGAACAGATTTATTAGGTTGTGCTCAAACAGGAACAGGAAAAACGGCAGCGTTTGCGATTCCTATCATTCAAATGCTAAGTTCCCAACCTAGAGAAAAAGGGATTAAGGCGTTAGTTATAACTCCAACACGTGAATTAGCGATACAAATAGGTGAAAGTTTTGCAAGTTACGGTCGACATTTAAAAATTAGACATACCGTTATATTTGGTGGGGTTACACAAAGTTCGCAAGTAAATGCATTAAGAAATGGAGTGGATGTATTAATAGCAACACCAGGGCGTTTATTGGATCTAATTGGACAAGGATTTATTAAATTAAATCAATTACAGTTTTTTGTTCTTGACGAAGCAGATCGAATGTTGGACATGGGGTTTGTGAATGATGTAAAGAAGATTATAAAAATTATCCCAGAGAAAAGACAGTCTTTATTCTTTTCTGCAACGATGCCACCTTCGATTATGCAATTGGCATCTTCTATTTTGACAGATCCTGAAAGAGTTGAAGTTACTCCTGTCTCTTCAACTGCTGAAATTATTTCGCAAGAAGTCTATTTTGTAGATAAAAAGAATAAAAGTGCTTTATTGGTTGATATTCTTCAAGATACAACTATCAAGGCTGCATTGGTTTTTACTCGGACAAAACATGGAGCAGATAGAGTGGTTCGTTTTTTAGAAAAAAATAAAATAAAAGCCGCATCTATTCATGGGAATAAATCTCAAAATGCAAGACAAAAAGCATTAGCAAATTTTAAAACAGGAGATATTCGTGTATTGGTTGCTACCGACATAGCAGCACGAGGAATCGATATTGAAGAACTTGCTTTCGTGGTGAATTATGAATTGCCTAATATTCCAGAAACGTATGTGCATCGTATAGGTCGTACAGGCCGAGCTGGAAACGCAGGAAAAGCAATTTCATTTTGTGATTATGAAGAAAAAGCATATTTGAAAGATATTGAGAAGTTGATTCAGTTGAAAATCAATATAAATGATTCACATTTTTATCCTATGCAGGTGTTTGAAATTTTGAAAGCAGAGAAACCTCAAAGAAGTGAAAGACCAAAAACGAATCAACCACAAGCAGGAAATCCGAATAAAAAGAAAAAACCAAACAATAGAAATTTCAAAGGGTTTAATAGTAAGAAAAAAGAAAGCCTGAAATAATAAGTTAAAAACAAGTATTTATACCTGTAATAAATACACTGTATTATTCTTACTTTTGAATTCTAAAGTTTTATACTTTAAAATTGTTTTGGTTAGTAGTGATTTTTAAAAGAGTATTCTAAGTTTAGAGTACTCTTTTTTTTTTGATAATCAAGTTATCACAGCAAGATAAATAGGCATACCTATTGTAATATTGAAAGGAAAGGTTAAAGCTAAAGCCATAGGTAAATAGATACTCGGATTTGATTTTGGTACTGCTATTTTCATTGCAGCAGGAACAGCGATATAAGAAGCACTTGCAGCAAGTACGGCTAATATAAACCGATTACCAATCTCTGGTGTGACAAATTGACTGAGGTAAGCGATCACACAACCGTTAATAAGTGGGATTACAATTGCAAATGCTGTTGTAAACCAACCGTTTTTAAAGAAGTCACTTAATTTCTTGCCGCTAGATATACCCATATCTAGTAAGAAAATTGCCAAAAATCCTTTGAATAAATCTGTTGTAAAAGGTTTAATTCCTTCAGCAGCTTTGTCGTTAGCAATTAAACCAATGATTAAACTTCCGATAATTAACAATACACTTCCATTTGTAAATGAATGAATAATCAAATCTTTAATTTTTGTGGTGTGATTGTTTTCTTTACTAAACAACCTTATTAATACCACACCAACAATAATAGCTGGCGCTTCCATTAATGCCATAACAGCTACCATATGACCATCAGACTTTAATTTATGAAATTCTAAAAAGGCTAAGGCAGTTACAAAAGTCACAGCACTTACTGAACCGTAGGCTGCAGCAATTGCACCAGAATTTTCTATACTTAATTTTCGTTTTAAAATTATAAAAGTGTATAATGGAATTACTATTGCTAGTAACATTCCGAATAGTAAGGTCCAAATTATCTCCATAGAAAAATAACTATGAGCTAATTCTTGACCACCTTTAAATCCAATTGAAAATAGTAAGTATAAAGAGATAAATTTCGAAGTGGATGGAGGAATCTCTAAATCACTATTAACTTTTACGGCAATAATTCCTAACACAAAAAATAATAGTGCTGGATTAGTTAAATTCTCGAATAATAGATTTAG
>JBKCEW010000078.1:0-3062 GCA_046304235.1 Crocinitomicaceae bacterium
TTATTGATAATGGCAGACCTGCTTATCATCCTTCGGATTTATTAAAACTTTATATCTATGGTTATTTGAACCGTATCCGTTCGTCACGACAATTAGAAAAAGAGTGTAAACGGAATATTGAAGTAATGTGGTTAATGCGTGGATTAGTTCCCGACCATAATACCATTGCTAATTTTCGAAAAAATAATCCAAGGGCGATTCAAAAAGTATTTCGTAATACAGTGCAAATAGCTAAGCATTTTGAACTTATCGGAGGCAATTTGATTGCTGGTGATAGCACTAAACTTAGGGCTCAAAACTCAAAGAAAAACAACTTTAACGAGAAAAAAATAGAACGACACATTGCCTATATTGATGCTCGTTTAGAGGAATATAATTCTTTACTATCAACTGAGGATAATGATAAAATAAACAAGGTTCAAATTCAAGAAAAAATTGTTAAGCATCAGCATCATAGAGCGAAATATGAAGAAATGCAACAGGTATTAAAAGAAACTGAATGTGTTCAAATATCCACTTCTGATCCTGATAGTAGGCAAATGATTACAAGAAACAACATTACAGAAGTCGCTTATAATGTACAAGCTACAGTGGATGCAAAACACAACATCCCTATTGATTTTAAAGTCACAAATCAAAACGACTCTAAAGCCATGGGTGCTATGGTTCGTAGAGCAAAAACAGTGTTAGGCAGGAATGACTTCACGGCTCTTTACGATAAAGGATATCATACAGGTACTGAATTTGATTATGCTAACAAACAAAATGTAGAAGTAATCGTCGCATTTCCAGATGTTGCATCTCATGCTCCTGACATTGCTTTTGATGTAGAACATTTTCAATACAACAAACAGCTAGATGAATACACGTGTCCTGCAGGAAATAAACTTACTTCTAACGGACGTTGGTACAACAAGTCTCACGGTAAAACCATAAACAGAATCAAACATTACAAAACAAAAGAATGTTTAACATGTGCTTACTTTGAAAAATGTACCAAAAACAAAACGGGTAGACTAATCGAACGGACAGAACACATGGATTTGATTGACGCAAATAAAAAAAGATTAGCAGAAAACATGGAAATGTACCGAAAAAGACAAGCCATCGTTGAACATCCTTTTGGAATAATCAAACGTCAGTGGGATTTTTATTACATCATGACTAAAAAATCCATCAAACATGCAACGGCTGATGTTGGATTGATATTTACCTGTTATAATCTGCGACGAATATTCAATATCCTTGACCAAAACTTACTAAAAAAGTATCTAAAAGATCTTATTTCATTTATTTTCACTCTGACAAGTTATTTTAAGACTTTTAGACTAACTATAAAATCAAATCTTTTAAATACTAAAATTCAAGAACTGAATTTTAAAGTCGCTTATAATTGCTATTTTTAAGTGAATTTAGGTTCGAATTTAGACTTTGAAAGAGGTTTTTAGACGAACTGACGTTATGTGTAATGTTATGACGACCATATGAATAAAAAATCAATCCCAGGTTGGACAATAAATATTGACGAAATTTCAAATGGCGTCTTTAAAGTGACGTTGACAGATGCTTATGGACGTAAAGCTGAAATTATAGACAACGCAACAGACGAAACAATTGAAAAAGCAATCGGTGACGCATTTGACATTGAAAAACAAATATCTCAGAACTGGAATTTATTTCTTTACGACCTTGCCGTTCAGAAATTATTAGACGAAGACATTAAAAACAAAGAGTATAATGACAAAGCATTTGGTTCATGGTTAATCGAAAGACAAGACAAGCGTTTAGTTTATGACGGCAAAGACTCATGGCTAATATTTCGGACTAAAACCAAAGACGACTGGAGAGATATTGACATAATAAAAAAAGACGAGCTGAAATATTCAAATTTTGTCAGACAAATAAACAAGCTGACAGAAAACACTACAAATAACAGCACCTTGCCAAAAGCGGGGAAGACGTGGTGGCAGAAACTTTTCGGCTCCGAATAAACATTAGTGGTAGCTTGACAGATGGTGCTTCGAAAGCCCCGCCTTCGGCAAGCTGCAAAACGTTATGATTCATTATATAAAATATCCAGCATCAAATAAAAACAATCATATAATTTTTTGAAACATTAAAGAAATTGATTAATTTTGTATCCAAATAGATACATTAAATATGTTCTTTATTGAAAAAACCAAAGAGTTTGATAAATGGCTAAAAAAGTTAAATGACTTACAAGCAAAAGCTAAAATTTTGTTTCGAATACAAAAATTAGAAAAAGATGAACATTTTGGAGATTGTAAACCTGTAGGAGATGGAATCAGTGAATTGCGAATAAATTTTGCAAAAGGTTATCGTGTTTACTTTAAAGAAAAAGATGGGAAAATCATAATTTTATTGGTCGGAGGGGACAAATCTACACAAGATAAGGACATCAAAAAAGCAAAGGAAATTTGGAAAAAACTTAATAAATAAGAAAATGGGAACTTCAAAATTTGAAATAGCAGATTATTTAGATAGCAAAGAAATGATTGCTGAATATTTAAATACTGTATTAATTGAAGGCAATAATGATGACATAATAAACGCTATAGGTCATATTGCAAAAGCTATTGGAATGACAAAAATCGCTGAAGAAACAGGAATGAGTAGACCAAGTTTATACAAAGCATTATCAGAAGGTGCAAAACCTCAATTTGCAACGATAATGAAAGTATTAAAAGCAATAGGTGGTCAAATGCAAATAAACCCATTATCGGTATAAAAATAACGCATCATAACAACTAACCTTTCGTCGTGTCTGTATTTCGGCAGGCTCAATAACCAAACAAGCGATGAAAGGGCTGTTGAACGAAACCTATTCTATGGACTTTTCGAAAATTGATTTTTGATTATTTGAGCCAAGTTTGAACGACTTGGCTTTTATTTTGCCTGTTACCTTTTAAAAACAAGCCTTTTTGTGATAAATAGCTACAAAAGGTCCCCTACCCATAAAACTACTGTTTACAGGAAAACGCATTATTGGTCTTTACAATAGTCTTATAAAAAATCACTAATTAAAAAGTGTCTTATATATT
>JBKCEW010000079.1:0-10587 GCA_046304235.1 Crocinitomicaceae bacterium
ATATCCAACAGAACTAAATACTAAAATTTATAAATCTATTTTACACTCGAGTCCTTCTATGCTTTCAAATACATTAAGTGAAGATGTCACCCTTAAAAATCCGAAATTAAGAGAATTGATAATGATTAGAGCACTTTCAGAAGTGTATTATGGAAGCGAATATCCAAAAGCAAATATCATCACGATCTTAGATAGCATTCAACGAAAGCCGTTATTTTATGATAATAAGATTGTGGCTAAAAATATCTTATTCAGACTTACACAACTTTCATCAGGAATGAAAGCCCCTGATTTTTTTCTCGGAATGAACAAAACGGATAGCGTTTCTTTAAAATCATTTAACGGAAAGTACCTTTATATCCAATTTGTTGATTTGTCATTAGAAGAAAGCCAAAAACACATTGAGATACTTAAGCCAATGTATGCAAAATACAAAAGTCAAATAGAATTCCTAACAATCGTTGATGAAACGGCTCCACTCACAAAGAAACAACAAGCGTATTTTCAACAAATTCCTTGGAAAAAAATTATAGTACCTTCAACTAATGATGTTTATTCAAAATATAAAATCAAAAGTTATCCAGATTACATCTTTCTTGATGACCAAGGGATGATATACCAATATCCTGCTTTAAAACCTGTACCCAACGGTGATTTAGAAACCGTAGAAAAAACACTCTACACAGTCAAGCGTAGAATTGAAACAGAAAAAGCGAACATGGAGAAAAATTCGATGGACAATATTTACGGGGACGATTAATTGAATTTTTAATGCTAAATGGTTAATGGTTAATAAAAAATCCCCTCCTTGCCTTCGACAAGCTCAGGCTGACAGAGGAGGATAAACTAAACATTAACCATTAAAAATTAAACATTTACTTATTCTTCTTCCGTATTTTTCAATTTCATTAACAAGAAATAAGCACCGTTTGTAACTACATCTTCTTTTCCAATTACCTCTGAATTTACAATCTCTACAAATCCATTTTCTTTCGCACCTGTTTTAACTTCGATCATTTCAAAATTTCCTTCGTTGTGTTGAACAAAAACATACTCTTTATTTTCAAAACGAACGATTGCTGTTTCGGGAACGGTTTGTGCTTTTTTATTTTTTAACTCAATTTCAGCATTCATATACATACCTGGCACTAACGATTTATCGTAATTTATAAAATGACAATGCACTTCTGTATTTTTATCAACTGTTAATGAATGTCCAATCAAAATTATTTCACATGGATATTTTTTGTCCGGATTTGCATTGGAATAAGCAATTACGTGTTGACCAATCGCTAAGGAAGCTAAATCTTTTTCAAATACAGATACATTTAAATGAATATCAGCCACATTAACTAATTCAAATAAGACTTCACTTGGGGTTAAGTATTTACCGATATTAGCATTAACTTTAGCTACATACCCATTGATTGGCGACGTAATAGTGACTTTTTTGGAAATTTTATTTTCATCCAATCGCTTTGGATTTATACCAATTAACTCCAAATTTTCCTCCAACGCCTTTAGGTTAATTTTAGCATTTTTAAATTCACCTTCTGCTTGTTGTAATACCTTGTCGCTTGCTGCTTTACTTGCATTTAACTCTTTCTGACGGAAATATTCTCCTTCCACTACTTTGAGTTTTACTTTGGCCAACAAATATTCTTGTTGTAAACGAACATATTGCTGATCTTCCAACATCGCAATTACCTGCCCTTTTCTGACTATCATACCTGGTAATAATTCAGTCGATTTTAAATATCCTCCCATCGGAATACTCACCGAAACTAAATTTTGTGGCGGAACATCTATTTTACCATTCAACTTTAAAACCGAAGAAATCTCTTTGCTTTCTAGATTGCCCACTTTAATTTCTGCTTGTATCATTTGAGCCTTTGACAACGAAACAAGCGTTTCTTTTGTGGATTCTGTTGCAACTTCTGTTTTAACTTCTTCTGTTTTACTATTACAACCTACTAATACGGCTAACACAATTATATACCCTATATTTTTCATAAATTTTATTTTTTTATTTCCTCCTAGAGGGAGGATCAAGGTGGGTGACTTTTTTATGATCACCTCCCTCAATCCCTCCTCAAGGAGGGAGATTTTTAATTCCCTAAATAAATCATTTCAATACCTAACTCATTATATCTCATCAATGCATCTTGATAATCACTTTGAATAGCAATGCTTTGATTAATTAACATCGCCCATTCAAGGTAATTGATTTCACCATTTGAAAACTGTTTATTTGCTGTTTCAAAAATAATTTTCGCATTGGGTAATGCTTTTTCTTCCAAATTTGAAATTATTTCAGTTTGTGTTTGGAATTGACGAATCCTATTATCCATTTCAATTTGCCACTTTCGCTTTTCTGATTTCACCGCAAATTCCGTCATTTGTGTATGAAGTTGTGCAGACTTAATGCTTCTACCTTGCTTCGATAAAAGCGGAACAGTTATACCAATTTGTCCCGATGTGAATCGGCTTGTATGTGTATAAAACACATTGTCTGCGCCATAACCATACATTGTTCCTGATACTACACCAAATTGGATTTGCGGTAATAATTTTGCTTTTTCAAATTTGTATTGACTTATTGCCATTTGAATTTCGGCATCTAACAACTTCATAGTCGGGTGACTTTCAAACGTGTTTTTTTGACCCGAAAGATTAACAATACTTTTAGTAGCCACTTTTTCAGGAATAAACTCCTTTTTTGTATTTAACAAATATTGAAACTGTCTTTCTTCATTTTCAATAGCATCATCCAATTGTTTTAACTGTCCAGCAATTTGAATACGTTGATTTTCAATAGTTGTTTTTTCTAATAAAATTCCTTCACCCAAACGAATACGCATTTCTGCCTTCGATAAATAGGCCGCGTAAATACTATCAGCCTGTTTTAACAACTGATTCTTTTCCAATAAAATCAAATATGTGAAATAAGAAATGGAAACCTGTTTCTTTAATTCCTTTTGTTTCAATTCCAATTGTAAATTACTCTTTCCTAAATCTACTTGTGCTATCTCACGTTTGCGTTTATACACTAGTGGAAAGTCGATATTCTGATTCACATTTAATCGATTATCGTAATACCTACTGTTTAGTCGACCAAATTCAGCCTGTACATCAGTAGTAGAAAATGGACTCACTGATTTAACTTGTTGCTTTTGTGATAATACTCGAAGTTGCTCGCTTCTTAATGCATCGTTGTTTAATAAGGCACTATCTATTGAGGCTTTCAGAGAAATGGTTTGTTGTGCGTTTGCTTGATTACCAAATAAGCATAAAGAAATGATTATTAAGGTTGCATTGAGTGTATTGCTCCCTTTTGAATTTTCAGTTTTGGTAAACATCGCATACAAAATTGGTAAGACAAACAAAGTCAAAAAGGTAGCCAACAACAATCCACCAATAACCACCGATGCCAAAGGACTTTGCACTTCTGCACCTGCTCCGTGACTCATTGCCATCGGTAAAAACCCTAAAGATGCAACAAAAGCGGTCATCAATACGGGACGCATCCTGATTTTTGTCCCCATCAAAACTACTTGTTTTAAATTAGTTATCCCTTCTTTATTCAGTCTATTAAATTCTGCAATTAAGACGATACCGTTTAATACTGCAACACCAAATAAGGCAATGAATCCAACCCCAGCACTGATACTAAATGGCAAATCTAAAATCGCTAACGCAAAAATGCCTCCAATAGCAGACAATGGTATGGCTGAAAAAATCAACAAGCCTTGTTTCAACGAATTGAAAGCGAAATACAACAATAAGAAAATTAATAATAAAGCCAACGGAACTGCAATTGAAAGGCGTTGTTTGGCTTCTTCTAAGTTTTTAAAAGAACCTCCATACTCAACGGTATATCCTACTGGAAGTTTAATCTGTTTCTCTACTTTTCCACTCAATTCCTCCACCAAACTTTGTACATCTCTCCCACGCGCGTTGAATCCTACGACAATACGACGTTTCGTATTTTCACGTTGAATCTGATTCGGACCATCAATCAAATCTACTTTTGCCAACGTACTTAATGGAATTTGTAATCCCGAAGGAGTGCTAACTAACATATTTTGAACGTCTGACACATCTTTTCGTTTCTCTTCAGAAACTCTCACAACAACATCAAAACGTTTTTCTCCTTCATACATCATACCTGTAGATTGACCTGAAAAAACAGTATTTATTGTTCGATTAACTTGTTCGATTGTCAATCCATATTGTGAAATTGCTGAACGATTGTATTTTATGACAATTTGAGGCATTCCAACAACTGGTTCAACAAACAAATCAGCAGCACCCGAAATTCCCGATACGATTGCAGCTAATTTATTGGCATAATGCGCCAATGTATCCAGGTTCTCTCCATAAATTTTACAAACTACATCCTGCCTTGCACCTGTCATTAACTCATTAAATCGCATTTGTACAGGATATTGAAAACCAAAAGTTACTCCAGGAACATCCTCCAATTCTTTCCCCATCTTTTCTGCCAATTCATCAAACGTTTTAGCAGAAGTCCACTCTTTTTTATCTTTTAGAATAATCATTAAATCCGTCGCCTCCATTGGCATCGGGTCTGTTGGAATCTCACCACTTCCCGTTTTTCCAACCACCTTTATGACTTCCGGAAAACGTTCTAACAAGATTTTTTCCGCTTTTAAACACGCCTCCAGCGAACCTTGTAAACTTGTTCCGGTCAACACACGTGTTTCTACCGCAAAATCACCCTCTTCCAGTGCAGGTATAAATTCTCCCCCTAATGTCATCATCACCAAAACTGCTATTGCGAACAACCCCAATACTATTGAAATTACTGTTTTTGGAAAATTCAAAACGCGTTCTAAACTTTGCTGATAAATTCGTTCTAATCTTCCCATTAATCTATCCGAGAAATTAGGCTTATGAGAAGCTTTTTTAGATAATATAAGCGCACTCATCATTGGAACGTACGTTAAAGACAAAATAAACGCGCCTATCAAAGCAAAAGCCACTGTTTGAGCCATTGGTTTGAACATCTTCCCTTCGATGCCTTGTAGCGTGAATATTGGCAAATAGACCACCAAAATAATAATCTGTCCAAAAACGGCACTATTCATCATTTTAGTAGTGCTTTGCTTGACTATACCATCCATATCGCCTTGACTAAACTTAGAAACATTTTTAAATTTCTTACTATGTGTTAATTGATGCATAGTTGCTTCTACAATAATAACCGCACCATCGATAATTAACCCAAAATCCAATGCTCCTAAACTCATTAAATTCCCACTCACCCCAAAGACATTCATCATAATGATCGCAAACAACATCGCTAATGGAATCACACTCGCAACTAATAACCCCGCGCGGAAATTTCCAAGGAAAAGCACCAAGATAAAAACGACAATCAATGCCCCTTCTAATAAATTCGTTTCAACCGTGCTAATAGCATTGTTTACCATTTTTGTTCTATCCAAAAACGGTTCTATCACCACTCCTTCTGGTAGCGTTTTTTGAATTTCTTCAATTTTAGCTTTTACATCTTTGATAACTTGCGAACTATTCCCACCTTTCACCATCATTACAACTGCCCCCGCAACTTCCCCTTTTCCGTTGTAAGTCATTCCACCATAGCGAATCGCATGACCGATTTTTACCTCTGCTACATCTCTTACTAGTAAAGGAACCCCATCATTAGTCGTCTTTATGGCAATTTGATTTAAATCTTCAATCGAACTCAATAATCCTTCAGTGCGGATATACAACACTGAATTGTTCTTTTCGATATACGCTCCCCCTGTGTTTTGATTGTTTTGTTCGACTGCATTAAACACATCATCTACTGAAATTCCAAATGCATTTAATTTATTGATATCAATTGCGATTTCAAATTGTTTCAACTTTCCACCGAAGCTACTCACATCCGCAATTCCTTCTACTCGGAGTAGTTCACGTCGCACAATCCAATCCTGAATGGTTCTCAATTCTGTTTCATCATACTTGCCTTCATATCCTTTTTTAGGCCTAACCATGTATTGGTAAATCTCTCCCAATCCAGTAGTGATTGGCCCCATTGAAGGAATACCGACTCCTTTTGGAATTTGGTCTTTTACATTTTGTAATCGTTCTTGCACTTGTTGTCTTGCCCAATAAACATCGGTAGCATCATCGAAGATTAACGTAACCACTGACAACCCAAAACGAGAGAAAGAACGGATTTCTTTTAACCCGTGAATATTGCTATTGGATTGTTCGACTGGAAAGGTAACTAACCGTTCAATATCGGTAGCTCCCAGGGCTGGTGCACTTGTAATAATTTGCACCTGATTGTTGGTTATATCTGGAACAGCATCGATGGGTAATTTTGTAACCTCATACGCTCCAAATGCTATCAAGAAAAGAATGAATAAACCAACTATTAATTTCTGTTTAACAGAAAATTCTATTATTTTATTTAACATATTAATTTAATTAAGCAGATTAATAAATCTAAAAATCAGATTTTTAAAATCAATCAGCTTAATTTAGGCGGTTGCCATATGGATAGATAAATATCTTTTAATGAATGAGTTGAATTTTTAACTCCTTTAACACTTTCTTCGTTAAATAAAATTTGATTTCCCACCACTAATTTACCTTGTTCAGGAAGCACACTTACAAATGAAGTAGCACATAGCGAATGGTGTTTTTGAAATGGAGAATGATTATGTTCTGGATGAGATTTGTCCGTTCCTTTTTCACCTAAAGCATGATCTAAAAACTCACTAAAAGACAAGTTTTGATGATGCTCGTAATGCTCCGTTAAATCACCAAATACATGCATATAATGGAATAATTCAGTCGGCACCAGGGTTGCCAAAAAAAACAGAATCACAAAATATACGTTGGTTATTTTCATAAATTAAAGGTAAATAGTATTTAAGGATAATTTGCTAACTACTTTGTTAAATTTTCAATCAAAAAACTAATTTAGAATGAGTATACCCTATTTTATTTTGGTGCCAAAAACTCATTTTCCAACCACTTTTGGCACCAAAATAAACACAAAAAAAAACATTATTTTGGTTCCAAAAATAAAAAATATAACTACTTTTGGCACCATAATAACATAAAATAAAATGAATAAAGAGATACTAGGCAGAACATTAGAAAAAAAAAGACTCACAGAAACACTCTACAGCCATCGTTCTGAATTAGTAGCCGTATACGGCAGAAGACGCATCGGAAAAACATATCTTATCAGAGAGTTTTTTAACGAAAAAATCATTTTTAGTTTTATCGGTTTAAGTGACGAAAGCAAAACCAAACAAATCAAAAACTTTGTCCTGAAACTAAACGAATACACAGACAACAAATTTAAAAACGAACCTACACCAACTGACTGGTTAGAAGCATTTAGCTTACTAAAAAGACACTTAAAAACAATCAAAGAAACGAAAAAGAAAAAAGTGATTTTTATCGATGAATTCCCTTGGATAGATTCACAAAAATCAGGTTTTCTAAGTGCCTTCGAAAATTTTTGGAACGATTACTGCACCACTCGAACGGATTTAATCGTCGTGATTTGTGGTTCAGCAGCTTCGTACATGGTCAAGAAAATCATTCGCAATGTCAAAGGATTAAGTAAACGCATCACACAAACAATAAAACTAATGCCTTTCACACTGAAAGAAACCAAGGATTTCTTGAGATACAAAGGCATCAAAATGGAAGAATATGAACTTCTAAAACTCTATATGTCTATTGGCGGTATCGCAGAATATTTAGAACATATACAAGCGGGTGAATCGGTAGTCGCAACCATAGACCGCCTGTGTTTTCAACCGGGTGCTTATTTAGAAAACGAATACGACGAAGTATTCAAATCTTTGTTTGATGAATATTCCTACCACCAACGCATTATGAATGTACTTGCCGATAAACGAAAAGAAGGTATCACACGCAATGAATTAATTGAAGCACTTGGGATTTCATCGGGAGGGAAATTTAGTAATTCGTTAGAAGACCTAATCCAATCCGGTTTTATATTAAAATACGAAGCCTTCAAAAACAACAAAAAAGTCGTTTTATACCGCATTTACGATGAGTTTTGTTTGTTCCATTTACAATTCATCCAAAAACACAAAGGTTCTTCTTGGAATAGCCTATTTCAGCGTCAATCGTATATTTCTTGGTGTGGATACGTCTTCGAAACCATTTGTTTGAAACACATCGAACCCTTGAAAAAAGCACTCAAATGCGATCAAATAGCCTCAACCAACTACCATTGGAACAACCAACACGCACAAATAGACCTTGTGATAGACAGAAATGATGGCGTAATCACACTCTGTGAACTGAAATTTTACAATGAAGAAGTTTCTTTTGATTCAACCATGTTAAAACAACTTCGAAACAAAGAAAACGAATTCAGAAAAACAACTGGTACGAAAAAAAGCATCTATACATGTATAATATCTACCTTCGGAATAAAACCGAACGAATACAGCAATGCGATTTTATCTAATTCAATAACTATAAATGAATTGTTTGTTTAAAATGAAATTATTATGGTGCCAAAAATGGGTGTTTAAACAACTTTTGGCACCGAAATAAATCATTAATTAACAGCCGAAATAATAAAATTAGCTAATTTTTTCGGTCGTAATTTTGAGTCTGAATAATCTTCACCTGGTAGATTTACAGAAAAGAAGGATTCCCAACTTTTAGGTCTTGTTAAACGTGAAGGATGAGGTGTTGCTAAAAATGCAAACGAAACACCTTCAATTTCCTTGACATAAGGATTTCTGATATCATCTTTTGAGATGGTTGATTTTAACTTAATATCTAATAAATCAGCAACTAAATCACGAGCTTCTCTTCCCCAACAAAGCAATGCATCCGGCCTTACTTCAACGATCTCTTTCTTCATCAATTCTTTATGAATCGAATTACTCGTATAAGAAGGGAGTGTATTGCTTATCGTATTTTCTTGAACAAAATATGCTTTATACACATCCGTTAAATAAATATTGAATTCAGTACTCAATACCTCTATTATTTTCCAATAATCATTCGCATTTGTATTTCTTCCTCCTTCAGCCTGAAGATAATAAGGAGTACTTAACACTATATGATTCCCCGAATGACTTGCTTTAGCATCCATCCCTACAATCATCAACATTTTCTTTTTTTTGTTATCGATAAAAAAAGGTAGATCAAATTGTTTTTTTACAACTTCATGTTGATTTAAAAAATCTTGAAACACTTGATGTACATCTTGATTTTCTATCTCTTTTATTCCTCCATTATCAAAAACTTGATAAATCTCCTTTATTTGATCTACACTTAAATTTAACACTTGGTTTTTAAGTAAATCAATAATTTTTTCGTTGAAATAATTCATTTTGAAGTGAGTTAAAACAATCTAAGGTACTATGAAAAATGTAAAAAAAATATAAAAAAGGAGCAATATTGTTTCTATAAAGTCAAAAACAAGCTTGTGTAATTGTTTAATTTCGATCTTTAGAGCTAAATCATACAAATACACTAAAACTCTACCTTACAAATCTTTAACAATCTTAGGTTTATTTAATTAAAAAATATTTTGGTGATAAAAATAACTTTTTCAAAACTTTTAGCACCGAAATAAAAAAAGTACGATTGCTCGTACTTTGCTTGTATTATATACAATTTAATTTTGAAAATTACTTTATACTAAAATCAAACACTTTAAAATTAGATTGTAATTCTATAAATTGATTTAGACCTTTTACACCTGACATGTAAACAAAGCAATACTCTCCCATTGTTAAACCATTAGGAAAATTGATTTCGTATAAGTTATCTCCTACTTTTTTATATTTAAAATCAACAATCGACTTCGCTTTGATTGACTGTTGATACGTAAGACCCAATTGATCGTACTTACCATTTATAAATGTTCTTTTACCTTTTTTTAGTTTAAGTTTGACCAATTTAAATTCATTTGGACTTACTGCTTTTGAATTTGAACCACTTAGTAATAAATTCATATAATTTTGCTCACCAACTTTATTAGTTGCATTTGAATTACTTGAATTTAATTCTTTTGATTCAGGCTGAAATTTAAAATAAAATTTGGTTGTTGGTGGCAATATATAATTTGCTTCTTTACCATCTATTTGTGCAAGACATTTTTGTTTAATACCATAAATTGACAACAAAACACTTCCAGACTTAATCGTATTTACAACAGTAGGATCGACCGAGGTTATGGTTTTTCCATCAGAGAAATAAATCCCAGACTCAACTTTAGATAATTCAACTAGAGGCTGACTAAACGATTTTAAACCTAAAAAAATACAACCTAATAAAAACACTTTTCTCATATCTTTAGTCTGTTTTTAATGTGCTGACTCTGCACTTTTAAAAATAAATAAATACTTACTCTTTAGGTTTTTCAGCAACACCTTTACTCAAACAAAGCTGGAATAAAACAGCTTAATGAATTAAAACCAATTAAAAAGAAAATCAATTAGAAAACATTTCAGATTTCAAAAATAGTATCGGTAAGACATTGAGTGTAATTCATTTTTAGTCTATTATAGTTATCTAATACATAAAATATTTACC
>JBKCEW010000080.1:0-7766 GCA_046304235.1 Crocinitomicaceae bacterium
AAAATTAGAAATAATCTCGCTTAAGAATGGCTTAGTGAGTGACATTAATGGTTTTGTAGAATTCAAAGCATTTTATGAAGAAGATTCTAAAATTCAATTCATTCATGGACATTCTAGATTTATAAAAGAAAATAATCATTGGGTATATTTAGATGAATTATAGTTTGTCTTATAATTAATATTATGTTAAATAGTATTTATAATTAAAAGGAGGTAAATAAAAACCTCCCTAATACTATAATATTTCAATAAGATTTATCAAACGATTTGAATAACCTGCTTCATTATCATACCAACCGACTAATTTGATCATATTTCCAATTACACTTGTTAATTCACTATCGAAGATTACACTAGAAGAATTTCCAACAATATCAACAGATACAATTGGATCTTCTGTATAACTAAGAATACCCTTCATATATGATTCTGACGCATTTTTAAAAGCTTGATTAATTTCTTCTACAGTTGGTGGATCTGAAACTATTAATGTTAAATCTGTTAAACTTCCATCTGGTACTGGTACTCTCATTCCACATCCTCCAAAATGATTTTCAAGTTCTGGATATATTTTAGTTAAAGCTTTAGCGGCTCCAGTTGAAGTGGGAACAATCGACATTGAGGCTGCTCTAGCTCTTCTTAAATCTTTGTGTGGTGAATCATGTAAACGTTGATCTGTTGTAAAACTATGTATGGTAGTAATATATGCACTTTCAATATGAGTAAGTTTTCTTATTACTTCAATCATTGGCGCAGCTGAATTGGTGGTGCATGAAGCGTTGGAAATAATTTTATCTGAAGAATCTAAAAGAGATTCATTTACACCAAGTACTACGGTTTTTGTTTCATCATCATTTGCTGGCGCACTTAAAATGACTTTCTTTAAATTTGGGTTTAAATCAAAATGTTTACTTGCTTTTTCTTGAGTTAAGAATAAACCAGTTGATTCAAGAACATAACTTACATTGTATTTTTCCCAATGAATCAATGAAGGGTCTTTTTCTTGAATAAAAATGACTTTTTTACCATTTTCAAATAAGAGAGTATTATCTTGAATTTCAAATTTTAGCCCTACTCCACCATGAATACTATCGTATTTGAGTAAATGTGCAAGTGTTTTAATATCAGACAAATCGTTTACTACTGCAACATTTACATTTGGGTTTGATAAACTTAAACGTGTAAAATACCTACCAATTCTTCCAAACCCATTTACTCCTACAATTTTGACTTGATTTTCCATAGTTTAAATTTTTAATGTTGTAATAAAAACGTGCCGTTCCTTGTGAATTTTTCTCCATTATTATACTCAAGATTTACCACATAAAAGTAATTTCCTTCTTCTACGGTATTTCCTTTTGGAGTTTTCCCATCCCACGCTTGAGATAAGTCATTAGTTAAAAATACGGAATTTCCCCAACGATTAAAAATTTCTAATTTGAAATTTTTAATATCTCCAGTATTTATGAAAAATTTGTCATTTCCATTCTTAGAACTTAAAGTTACAATATTTGGAATTGTAAGACAGAGCTTTGTGCCTATTTTAATTACCGTATCATAAACACAACCAAAATCGGTTACAACACTATATTTAAACTCATTATGACCTAAAATTTTTGGTGTAATACTTGTCGTTGTATCGGTTTGTAAAATGGATAATTTATTATTCCAATATTGTGTTTTAATACTGTTTTGAAAAGTATCCAAAACAGGAAATGATTCAGCGTTAAACATAATACCCCAGTTGAATATAAATCCATCATCTAGGAATTGATTGTCTTGAACTTTAATTTTCCAAGTTCCTTTTATTGGACAACCAATTAACTTCTCAAAGGTCTCTTCTGGTGTGTATATACCATTGGGATTCATGGATAAGTTGTTTACAATGTTTAACTTGAAATTTTGCAACATGTATTCATCTGCCATTGTTCCAAAATTTGCTTTTTTAGTAGAGAAACAGTATTGCCATACTGGAGTTCCTGTAAAACCTGGTTCATCTAAGTCATTTCCAAGTCCAACATCCTTACCCATAAAACCTCCTGGCACTAGGTCTTTTCCTTCTTTTCCAGCATAACTATTAAACAAAACAATTTCTTGACCACTGGGACATTGTAATACCATTTCTAAATCAGATAGGGAAGAATGTTCAATCGACAAACATACTTGGTTAATATCTTTTGGTGAACTTAACTTAATACCTGTTCCAAAATCATCAACTTCTATAGAAGATTCGTATTTTGCGAAACCTCCAGAGGGGGCATCTGGAAGATTCGTTAATACTTTATTAAGTCCTCCCATATTAAAAGATAACATATTCAAAGTAATTGGATGATTCTCATTTGTTCCATCCTTTATTTCGAAAGGAAAAGTAACGCTTTTATCCATACACAAGGAATCAGGTAGGTTTTGTAATGCATGAAAAATGGGTACTGCAGAAAATTTCAATTTACATGTTCTTCTACCAACATATTTATTGTCTTTGGAAAGTAAAAATAAATTCACAAAATAACCACCGGATTCAATAGGTTTAAAATAGACATCTTGTTCTTCAAAAAAACCAACACCTTCAATTTTCCATTCTATTTCAAACTCATTTAAAGTATACCCTTGTGGCAATGATAAACTATCGAAAGTCAGCTTTACAGAATCTTTATAAAATTGATTTTTTTTGGTGAAAAAACAAGCTTGAAGCTCTAATTTTTCTTGATTTTGTGATGCAAAGCGATCATTCGTTTCATCGTTAACAAAACATTTTACAACGGGGTTAAATTTTGTCTGACTAAAAGAAAGTTGACTAAAGAATAAAATATGTAAAAGAGTTATGAAATACCTCTGCATGTTTATAGATATATAATGTTTTAAATTTACTTACATTTTTAAAATAAACAATTTTTTTACTATGATTTTATAAAATCTCTTTACATTTGAAAATTATGAAAACATATACTTTACTGTTTTTATTTTGTTTTAGCTTTTATTCTTTTTCTCAGTCAGATACTGTTAATGAAATATATTACAATAATGTTGTAGTGTACTCAGATTTAGGTTATTATTCATGTCCTTTTGATGTTAAAGTTGAAAATATGGGGACCCTAAAGTATCGAAATAATATAAAACCTTTTATTGGTCTTGGAATTGTCTACAAGTGGGGTGGCCTCAGGATAGGATCTTTGATAAATTACAGTTTAAAAGGGTTGGATAATTATGGTTATACTAAAATTTTTAAAATTGGTACTGAATTTTTTTACAAAAGATATTTATTTGAGCTTACTTACTATAGTTTAAAAGGGTATACCTTAATGGATAATTCTTTACTTGGTCTATCTAAGTTTACAGTATTAGATGATTTAAAATTTCAATCATACTCCTTTAATAACTGGTTTTTCACAAATAAAAAATTTTCGCATCATGCTTTAAAGGGAATAAAACAGGCAGTTAAAAATAATAGCTGGACATTTTATTTGAAAAATACAAATGCCATTACATCGATTCAAAATTCTACTCCTATTGTGCCATCTGTTGTGTCTAATTTAGTTCATTCATCGTTGATGGATTTCAACTCTATTAAAGCCATTGAGTTAGGTTTGCTCGGTGGGTTTGCTTATGCATTTAAATTAAAAAAACACTTTCAAATTGGTGGAATGCTTGGTTATGGAGGGGTGATAATAAAGAGAGATTTATCATCAAATTATAAAACTGAAAATTATATTGGTCTTTCCCCTAGATATGATTTTCATATATACGCTGGCTACAACAAGAAAAAAATGTTTTTGATGAATTTTCTAGATTTAGAACAGCGTAATATACAATTTTCAAACTTTGAAATAAATTCAAATTTAATATCTTACAGATTAGTGGTTGGTTATCGGTTTTAAGATCTAAGTCTATCAAGAATAGCACTTAAAAATTCAGCTTCCTCATCACTTAAAAAATTGATCATATTCAATTCTTCATCAAAATGTTTGTCAATATCAGAAAGTATATTCATACCTGATTGAGAAATAGAAACATGTACAATTCGTTTGTCATTTGGACATCTTTCTCTTTCAATTAATTTTTTTTCGTAAAGTTTATCCATTAACCTCGTTGTATTTGGTGAAATTTCAACCATTCTACTTTTTATTGTGTTAACAGATAAAAACACACCCTCTCCTGCTCCCCTAAGTATTCTTAGAATGTTAAATTGAGGCATTGTTAAGTCATAATTTGACATGAAACTGTTTTGTTTCTTTAAAATCCAATTCGATGTGTATCTCAGATTGACAAATGCCTTTTGTTGTGGAGTCTTGAATTTTGACTTGATTTCTTTCCCTATTTCCATCTTATTTGTTTGAAAAAAGATTTTTTATTTCTGAAACTTCTTTTTGCAAAATTATCAATGTTTTTTTAAGATTTTCCTCATCTAATTTGATTTCAGGTATATCTGAAGATATATAATTAACAAATTTCCAAACTTCAATTATTTCATCAGCATGGACAAAATAGGGTTTGTATATTGGGTTAGTTGAGACAAGTTGTATTGATTCCTTCTCTTTCAAATAATTATATATAATTTTAAAAACAATCCCTTCATTTTTAGTTACTACTATACAAGGAGTACCATTAGGTAGTGTGGTCCAATTTTGAATAAACTCCCCCACTACGAAAGAACCATCGGAAACTGGAGGCATACTATCACCGGAAATAGGAAAAGATCTATATTTTTTATTTTTAGATAAAAAAGGAAGATTGAACGTTGGTAAAACTTTTAAGTAATCTGAATCAGCATATCCTGCAGTATAGCCTGCGCTAGCTTTTTGAGGTATGAGCTCGATTAATTCTTCGTCATTTTGATCTACAAGAGTTGTAAGTACTCTAATGTTTTTCCCTTGTACATCTGTTTTTAGGGTTGAAAAACAGGCGTCCCAATCTTTATCATTGAAATTACTGAAGTCTTTTCTTACTAGTGTATTTAAATCAATTTTATAGTAGTCAGCAATTAAAATTAATGTATGTATACTAGGTTCTGCTACTCCATTTTCATAGCCACTATAAGTTGATCTTGTAAGATTTATATCACTTGATAATTCCTCTTGTGACTTTCCAGTTCTTTTTCTCAGAAGTTTTAAGTTGACCCCAATCATGATGATTAATATTTAAGCAAAAATAAGTAATTTTTTTAATCAAATTATTTTTTTTGTTTAAAGATTTTAAAGTGTTCAAATTTATCTTTGATCATCATCGAAAGTTCAATGTCATTCATGTTTTTTAAAACAGTATCGTCAATATTTAAAAAGTTGATGAATTGAGAAAACTCATTCTCGTTTAACTCTATTATTTCGTAAATCACATAGATTGATAATAGGTCTTTTAAAATTTTATTTTTACTGTCTTTATATTTTAGTTCGTTTATTTTCTTTTCTGTTTTAGCTTTTTGAGAGAATCTTTCATACAACGCGGTTATAGGGCTTTGAATAGTGGCAATACCTTCAACCATTTTTTTATTTTCTTTAAGCGATAAGTTTTGTCTTTCTTCTTTAATTTGTTGAATTGATTTTAAAGGTTCTATTATAATGGTTTTTAATTTTTTTGTTTTTGGTTTAAGGATGTATTCTAAATCATAACTGCATTTATTTAAGTCTGTGCTATAAAACAATATCTTTTCATACCCTGAAATGGATATAATTAATGTATCTTTTGGATTGATGCTCGCTTCAAAAAAGCCGTCGGGTTTACCAAATATCCCTTTGTTTGATGTTTTATTAATCAACATCATATTATAAAAGTTTTGATTTAAGGATGTGTCAATCACTCTTCCTTTGATAAATATGATGTCACATTGAGAAATTGATAATTTGGAAACAATAAAAAAAAGGATAGTTAGATGAATCTTCATGGAATTAAAATTAACTAATATTTCTAATTTAAAACGTGTCTACAAATGTTAAGCTCACAATTGTTTACAAATGTGATTTATTTGTTACAAATGTTTGTGTGATAAACTGTCATTTTTTTGTAATTTTAAAATATAATAATAGATCATGAGTAAACGCGTTGTAGTTGGTTTATCTGGCGGGGTTGATTCAAGTGTAACTGCTTTTTTGTTGAAAGAGCAAGGTTATGATGTGGTTGGTATGTTTATGAGGAATTGGCATGATGAGTCGGTGACTATTTCTGATGAATGTCCTTGGATTGATGATTCAAATGATGCTTTGTTAGTAGCTAATCAGTTAGGGATACCGTTTCAGGTTATAGACTTGAGTAAAGAATATAAGGAGCGTATTGTTGATTACATGTTTAATGAGTATGAGCAAGGTAGGACTCCCAATCCAGATGTGTTGTGCAACAGAGAGATAAAGTTTGATGTTTTTTTGAAAGCGGCGGAAGATTTGGGTGCTGATTATATTGCAACTGGTCATTATTGTAGAAAACTCATTAATGATGATGGGAGTTTTAGCTTACTGTCTGGTTTGGATAAAAATAAAGATCAGTCCTATTTTCTGTGTCAATTAAATCAAAATCAATTATCTAAAGCTTTATTTCCAATTGGTGAACTACAAAAAAGTGAAGTGAGGAAAATCGCTGAGGAAAATGGATTGATTACAGCTAAGAAAAAAGATTCACAAGGTTTATGTTTTGTTGGGAAGATAAGTTTGCCCATTTTTTTGCAGCAACAATTAAAGACGAGACAGGGAGATGTTATTGAAGTAGAAGAAAGTCATGGTTCAATAATAAACTATCATTCAAATCCATTTGAATTAGACTTTATTGAAAACTTAACCAATCCTTTTCAATTTTCAAAGGATGAAGGAATTAAGGTTGCTGAACATATTGGTGCTCATTATTATACTATTGGGCAAAGAAAGGGTTTGCATATAGGAGGACGTCCATTACCTTCTTTTGTTATTTCAATAGATGTGCAAAATAATATTGTTTATACATGTCAAGGAGAATCACATTTGGGGCTTAATCGAATTGCTCTCAAAGTGAAGGCTGCTGAATTTCATGTGGTTAACCAAAGGTATAAATTATTTGAAAACCAAGCTTTTGATTGTTTTGTAAGGATTCGTTATAGACAACCGTTACAGTCTGTGAAAGTACTTTTAAAAGGGGATTTTGTTTATGTGCTCTTTAATGAATTGCAAAGAGGGATAGCTCCAGGTCAGTTTGCTGCTTTTTATTTAGAAGATGAATTGATTTTTTCTGGTGTTATTATGAATTAGGGTAAAAAACATCAAATGTATTATCTTCATAAAAAGTAATTATTTTAATTTCTCTTTTGTTTTGTTTTGATTCTTTTTTTGTAATATATTGATTGTTATTAATCGATTCCTTTTGTTGATTATTCTTGGCTATGTTAAGTTTGTTTTTGTTTTCATTTCCTGTGATTAGCCATAAAACATCTTCCTCTGGATAGTTTGATATGAATTTTTCTATAAAATCAAGGCTAGGTTTATTCCTTCCTGATAAAATATGGCTTAAATTTGAACGCTGTATTTTTAGTTTTTCTGCAAATGAACTAGCATTTAAATTGTTTTTTGAAATAATTATCTGAAGTCTATCTCTAATATCCATTTTGTATTTGTTTACATTTGTTAATTTTAAAACGAATAGACAAAATTTTTAATTTGTTTACAAATGTAATTATTTTATATCAAAAAAAAAGAGTGAATAATCACTCCTTTTAACTTATAATTGAATTAAGAGTTAGTTTTCATTAAAACTAAAAAAAATCGGGTGTTTATCGATCAGAATATTTCTACTAAAAGTAATTATATCCATAAGTT
>JBKCEW010000081.1:0-5466 GCA_046304235.1 Crocinitomicaceae bacterium
TGTAGGATTACAAACAAGTGCTGACCCTGTGTTTATTCTTGAAATTCAAGGAGATGAATTATATTCAAATTTCACTAAGAAATCTTATAATTTTAATTCTTATGATATTATAAAACCTTTATTAAAAGGCGCAGAAATCAAAAGATATTCAACACCAATACCTAATTTTAAAATCATTTTTCCATATAAAATCATTAATGAATCAATTGAACTTATTTCAAAAAATGAAATGGAAAATAATTATCTTGATATTTGGAATTATCTTAACGAATGTAAAGAAAAACTTGAGGGTAGAGAAAACGGTAAAATGAAAAATGATATATGGTATGGCTATGTCTACCTTAAGAATATGACGGAATTTTCTAAACCTAAAATATTAACACAAGTTCTATGTAAAAATTCTTCTTTAGCTCTAGATTCGAAAGGTGATTATTATTTTGTAGGTGGAGGTACAGCAGGTGGATATGGTATTAGAGTTTCTGAAGAATTAAATAAATATCAACTATTAGCAATTTTAAACTCAAAATTAATTTATTGGTATATCAAACAATTTGCTTCACCTTTTCAAGGTGGTTTTTATGTATTTAATAAAAGCACATTAGGTGAGGTTCCGTTACCAAAAATAAATAAACTTAATTTCGAGAAAATAGTACTATATATAAATGAAATTGGAGATAAATATAATTCATTTTCAATTAAATTCACCACCTATTTCACCTCCCAATACCACCTTGAAAAAATCTCTGGAAAATTAGAAAAATGGTACGAGTTGTCTTTTGTAGATTTTATCAAAGAACTAAACAAAGCCATCAAAACAGCCAAAGGCACACCTTTAACCAAAAAAGATGAATTTGAATGGATGGAGTTGTTTGAAGACAACAAAAAGAACGCCTTAGCACTCAAAGCAGAAATAGCCAAAACCGACAAAGAAATTGACCAGATGGTGTATGAGTTGTATGGGTTAACGGAGGAGGAGATAAAGATTGTGGAGGGAGAATGATTTTTTTTGATTAGGGTTATTATGGGATTTTGGGTGTAAAAAGGGATTGTGATTGATGTGGATTGAAGGGATTGAAGGGATTGAAGGATTTTACGCTTTATCCTAAATAATCAAAATAATCATTTAAATCACAAAAATCATAGTATTGATGGATGGGTATGGGCTTTTTTCAGTTTTTCTTCCTAACTTCAAGTAAACAACATACCATGATTGACACAAATTTCAAATATTCAGAACTAACTTCAAAAGTCATAGGATGCGCTATGCGCGTACATTCAGCATTAGGAAATGGCTTTCAAGAAGTCATTTATCAACGAGCTTTACAAATAGAATTATCCTTAGCGGAGATTCCATTTTCAAGAGAATTTGAAATGCCTATATATTATCACAATCAACGAATTGGAACACGTAGGGTAGACTTTTTAGTCGAAGGAATTTTATCCGTAGAGTTAAAAGCGGTAACAAAAGTGGAAGATGTACATTTTGCACAGGCTATAAATTATTTAGAGGCATATAATTTAGAAGTAGGCTTACTTATTAATTTCGGAGAACGCAGTTTAAACTTTAAGCGTTTGAAAAATAATAAGTTTAAGGTGTTACAAAACGAAGAAAGTTTGTAATATAATTTCAAAAAAGATAAAATAATTAAATTTTAATCATTAAATTAGATTAATAAATAATCAAAACTAATTTAAATGATTTCAAACTATAACTCTACTACAAATGAATACCATGGATTGGTAGAACATATTTCAGATACTTATAACAGAGGTTTTCAAAAAGCATCACAAGCAATAAATTCAGCAATGGTTACTACCTATTGGAAAATAGGACAATATATTATTGAATTTGAACAAAAAGGAAATGAAAAAGCAAAATATGGAACTTCTCTTTTAGAAAAATTATCAATAGATTTAATGCAATTACATGGGAAAGGTTTTAGTCGTTCCAACCTTAACTATATGCGGCTGTTTTATAAATGTTATCCAATTTGTGAGACAGTGTCTCACAAATTGAATTGGTCTCACATTTGTGAATTAGTTAAGATTAACGACCAACTAGAACGTTCATTTTATGAAAAACAAACGATATTAGAAAATTGGAATGTTAGAGAATTAAAACGTCAAAAAAAATCGTCCTTATTCCTAAGACTTGCATCCACAAAAGATAAAGAAGGTATACTATCCTTGTCTGAACATGGTAATCAAATTCAGCATCCAACAGATATTTTACGAGACCCATGTGTTTTAGAATTTTTAAAAATACCCGAGGCAGCTTACTTATCTGAATCAGAAATTGAAACAAAATTAATAGATCATCTAGAACATTTTCTTTTAGAATTAGGAAAAGGATTTGCTTTTATCGGACGTCAATATCGAATTTCAATTGGAAATAGAAATTTTTATGTGGATTTAGTTTTTTATCATCGAATACTTAAATGTTTTGTACTTATTGACCTTAAACGAGAAGAAGCTGGATATGAAGACATCGGTCAAATGAATATGTACTTAGGTTATTTTGAAAAAGAAGAAAATAGAGAAGATGACAATCCTCCGATTGGTATAGTATTAGCAAAGGAAAAAGATGATTTATTAATTCAATATGCTATGCATAATATGACATCTCAATTATTTATAAATAAATACCAATTATACCTTCCAAATGAAGAAGAACTTAGGAAAATTATAGAAAACCAACTTAATACTATAAAACCATGAAAAACTTAAGTAATTCTTGAGTGATTTTCTTTAAATCAAAAGAAGTAAAACTATATTTTATTTTAATCATTAAATTAGATTAATAAATAATCATTTAAATACGTTTAAAGCAAAAAAACTAGTTCAAAATACTAACAAATTATGGAAAACCAAATCATATTATACCAAACAGAAAGTAGTAATGTAAACATAAATGTTACTTATCATAATGAAAGTTTTTGGTTAACTCAGAAAAATATCGCACAGCTTTTTGGAGTAGAAGTTCCTGCTATAAGTAAGCATTTAGCAAATATTTATGAAAGTAATGAACTACAAAAAGAAGCAACTATTTCCATTTTGGAAACAGTTCAAATTGAAGGTTCGAGAAATGTAAAACGAAACGTTGAATTTTATAACCTTGACGCAATCATTGCTGTTGGTTATAGGGTAAACTCAAAGCAAGCGACACAATTTAGAATATGGGCAACAAACACGTTAAGGGAGTACATATTAAAAGGCTTTGTTTTAAATGAAGAAATGCTTAAAAATGGAAAAGCATTTGGAAAAGATTATTTTGATGAGCTATTGGAACGTATTCGAGAAATACGAAGTAGCGAACGTAGAGTTTATCAAAAATTGGGAGATATTTTCCAGCAATGTAGTGCCGATTATAAAAAGGATTCCGATGAAGCAATTTTATTTTATAAAATGGTTCAAAATAAATTACATTTTGCAATAACAGGACAAACTGCCGCTGAAATTATTTATAATCGTGTCGATAAAAACAAAGAATTTATGGGGTTATCAACTTGGAAAAACGCACCAGAAGGTAAAATTCTTAAAAGTGACGTTACGGTAGCAAAAAATTATTTGAATGAAAATGAAATCGGAGATTTGAATTTATTAGTTAGTGCATATTTAGATTTGGCAGAATTTCAAGCAAGACGAAAACAACTCATGAATATGAAAGATTGGTTAGTAAGAACGAATAAATTTTTAGAAAGTAATAGTTTGGATGTTTTACCAAATGCTGGATCAATTTCACATGAAAAAGCAGTTGAAAAAGCTCATAACGAATTTGAAGAATTTAGAATTGAACAAGATAAAAAATACTTATCTGATTTAGACAAAATAATCCAAGGCATAGCAAAGAAATAATAATATAATTGAGTAGTCGCAATCTTACCAGGACTTAAATAGTTTACGTTCTCTGTACATAATCTTTGCATTTCAAAAGTAATGATTATGTCAATATTAGCATTCACACAGCAATTTCCAACAAACGAAAGTTGTAAGTTACACTTTAAATTAGAGCGAGAGAAAGAAGGAGTAATCTGTAAAAAGTGTTCACAAACTGAACATTACTGGCTTTCTTCTAAATGGCAATGGCAATGTAAAAATTGCTCATTTAGAACTACATTAAGAAGTGGTACTATTATGGAAAACTCTAACTTACCTATTTTGACTTGGTATTTATGTATGTCTTTTATGAGTTTTTCTAAAAAAGGACTTTCGGCGTTGGAGATGCAACGACAATTAGGTCATAAAAGGTATAATACTGTTTGGAATTTAATGCATAAAATCAGAAATGCTATGGGTTTAAGAGATGACAAATATAATCTATCAGGTTTTGTTGAATTTGATGAAGGTCATTTTGAGCATGCTGTTAAAAATGACACTCAATTAAAAAGAGGTCGAGGTAGTCAACGACAAACAAATGTTGCTGTTATGGCAGAATCTACACCTCTTGAAAATATAGAAACAGGACATAAATCGACTCATTGTAGGTATTTTAAAATGAAAGTAAATCAATCTTTTGAAAAAGAAGAATTAAACTCAAAAGTTGTCAAATACATTCATCAAGACTCTATCATATTTTCAGATAAAAGCACAAGTTATGTTGATTTTTCAGAAATTGTTGATACTCATATTTCTTCAAAGTCAACCAAAGAAACTACTAAATCAACACTTAAATGGGTGCATATTGCAATTAGTAATGCAAAACGTAATCTATTGGGTGTATACCATATGATAAAGCCAAAATACTTACAGTCTTATTTGAATGAATTTTGCTACAAATTGAACAGAAGATTTTTTGGTTTCAAATTATTCAACCGTTTGATTATTGCCACAATCAATAATTAGTGGTATAATTGTGACTACTCAATTAATATAATATTACCAATATGGAATTTCAAAACGAATCAAATCTGTTAATCTATCAAAATCAAGAGGGAAACATCAAAATAGATGTGCAATTAGAAAACGAAACTGTTTGGCTTACGCAAGAGCAAATGGCTCAACTTTTTGGGAAAGGAAGAAGCACTATTACTGAACATATTTCTAATATATATAAAGAAGAAGAATTAGAACAAATTTCAACTCGTCGGAATTTCCGACAAGTTCGAATTGAAGGAAATCGTGAGGTAGAAAGAGAGATAGAATACTTCAACCTCGATGTAATCATTTCCGTTGGCTACCGTGTAAAATCCAAACAAGGTACGCAATTTCGTATTTGGGAATCCTAACAACAAAAAATGAGATTCAGTTTCCCAAATCTCATTTTCATTTTTTGACTAATCTTTATTAATTCATATTCTTCAACTGCCTAGCATACAAAAATATCCAAATAGCAGAAAATAATGCTCCGATTATTAATTCATTTTGAGCAGCCAATTTAATAGGCACTACAAAATAGATAAATGTAAAAGACAAAAGACTGTAAATGATGTAGAAATGAAAACCAAGTCTATTTTTACGAAGCATTAG
>JBKCEW010000082.1:0-21866 GCA_046304235.1 Crocinitomicaceae bacterium
GAGATAAACAAAGTATAACAGTAACAATAACATAAACTTATATCGTTTCTTTTCCTTTGAAAAAAAATAATTTCATGAAAAAGAATTTGATGAATTTAAAAGGTGCTTTCCTATTAGGAGCACTTTCTTTTTTTTGTTTATCGCCAAACGAGCTAGCTGCTCAGAGTGTGTTTAAAGCAAAAATCAATGCCTCTTCTGATGACGCAGAAGAAAAACCGTATGGAACTGCTGGAGATCTTACCTCTTCAGACTTAGAATTTGTGATGGATAAAACATCAAAACAAATTCTAGGCTTACGCTTTAATAACATTAGTATTCCTAAAAATGCATTGATTTACAATGCGTACATTCAATTTGCTGTTGATGAAGTTACTAACATTGATCCTTGTAAGCTTTACATTAAAATCGAGGATAATTTAAATCCTTCTACTTTTACAGAAGCAATTGGAACAATTTCTAATAGAAAATTTATTAAAGATTCGATTTTATGGAATCCAATAGCACCTTGGACTGTAGACGGTGAAGCAGGTTTAGAACAACGTACACCAAACATTTCGAGTTTAATCAAAAAAACCATTAATAATTCAGGATGGAATTCTGGAAATTCATTGGTTTTAGCATTTACAGGGGAAGGAGCAAGAGTAGCGCAAGCATTCGATCGTGATCCTGCTAAAGCGCCAGAATTAGTTATTGAATATATTCTTCCTGTTAATCAATCGTTTTCTATTCTTTCAAGTTCAGATGATGCAGAAGAAAAGCCTACAGGAACAGCTGGAGATTTAACTTCTTCTGATTTAGAGTTTGTAATGGATAAAACATCTAAACAAACTTTAGGACTTCGTTTTGATAAATTAAGTATTCCTAAAAATGCAGTAATTAAAAATGCTTACATTCAATTTAGTGTAGATGAAGTTACTAATGTTGACCCATGTAACCTAAAGATAAAGGTAGAAGATAATACGAATGCTCCAACATTTACGGAAGCTGCAGGAACAATTTCAAACAGAAAAACAATGATAGATTCTGTATTATGGAATCCTAAAGCTGCATGGACGATAGATGGAGAAGCTGGTTTGGATCAACGCACACCAGATATTGCATCCTTATTACAACAAATTGTATCGAAAGATGGTTGGCAACTAGGAAATGCAATGGCTTTTATTTTTACTGGAGAAGGATCAAGAGTAGCTCAAGCATTCGATCGTGACCCAGCTAAAGCACCGCGATTAGTTGTAGATTACTTTGTACCTACGCAAAATACATTCTCTATCTTATCGAGTTCTGACGATGCGGAAGAAAAACCAAAAGGAACTGCTGGTGACTTGACCTCATCAGATTTGGAATTAACGATGGATAAAACATCAAAACAAATTATTGGTTTACGTTTTGACAAATTAACAATTCCACAAGGAATGGAAGTTCAAAATGCTTATATTCAGTTCACTGTTGATGAAGTAACTAATGTAGATCCATGTAAATTGGTGATACAGATTGAGGATACTGAAAACTCAACTACTTATACAGAAGCAATTGGAACTATTTCAAATAGAAAGTTAGTTCTTGACTCTGTTTTATGGAATCCGACAGCAGCATGGACTGTTGATGGAGAAGCAGGTAAAGAACAACAAACACCGAATTTAGCAAGTTTATTAAACAAAATTTTATCAAAACAAAATTGGAAATCAGGAAACTCAGTATCATTTATAATTAATGGTGTGGGTGCGAGAGTTGCACAAGCATATGATCGTGATCCGTCTAAAGCGCCTCGTTTAGTTGTTGAACTTTTAAGTGGAAATGACAAAGAACAACCTAAACCTAAAGCAGAAGTTGGTTCGTTCCCAGTAAATAGAAATTCTCAATGGAAATATAACGATCAAGGTGAATCTTTAGATCAAGAAAACTGGAAAGAAATTGTTTATAATAATGACACAAACTGGGTGTTTGGAAACGGAAAATTAGGCTATGGACAAGCAGGTTTGGGAACAGAACTTAAATTTGGTTCAGATGCTGCAAAAAAACATACAACTACTTATTTACGAAGAAACTTTATTACCAAGGGAAGTAATAAATTTGACTCATTAGTACTTTATTTACTTGCTGATGATGGTGCAATTGTTTATATAAACGGTAAAGAAGTACACAAAGACAACCTGCCTACAATAGTGAATAGCTCAACATTAGCTAATTCTGAGAAGACAAACAACAAATATCAACGCGTAGTAATTGCAAACAATTTGATTGATAATGACACAAACGTAATAGCTGTAGAATTACACCAAGCTGCAATCGACGGAGCAGATGTGGTATTTGACCTACAATTAATTGGTAAATTACCTTATCCAACAACAGCTTCATTTCCAATCAAAAAAGGAGACAACTGGTTATTTCATGATCAAGGAATTGATTTAGGAACAGCATGGACAAATTTAAACTATGAAGATAAAGGATGGGCCAATGGACCAGCAATTCTAGGTTATACTGACCCTGTTTCTACAATAGTTTCTTTTGGTGATGATAACAACAATAAATACATTACTAACTATTTCAGAAAAAGATTCAATGTGAAAGATGTTAACGCAATTTCAGATACATTGAAACTAGCAATCATGAAAGATGATGGTGCAGTAGTATACATTAATGGAAAAGAAGCTATCAGAACAAATATGCCAGAGGGTGCTATTAACTACACTACTTTTGCAAAATCATCCGCTGCGGAAGGAGTGTATGAATCGTATATGATACCTAAAACTTTTTTAGTAAACGGAGAAAATGTAATTGCTGTTGAAGTACATCAAAATGAAGTAAATAGTTCAGATTTAACCTTTGATTTAGAATTATCAAATATTCCAAAAGCATACAATTCAGCTGAATTCTGTAAAAACAACCCTGAGCATATTGGATGTTTTCAATCTGTAGGACCTGCAACTAAAGGTCAATCTTTGGTAATACCTTCTACTCACAAAATGCAAATGTTAGCACAAAGTGGAATGCCATACACTAAAGGTGGAGGTTCTATCACAACAAACTTTGACTTTACTGCATTTGTACCAGAAAATATGACTAGCAACGAAAAAGGACATATAGCATTAAATCACGAACTTTCAACAGGTGCTGTTTCTATGTTTGATGTACGTTTGGATAAAACAAACCAACTTTGGGTTGTAGATAGTTCGCAGGCAATCGATTTTTCTAAAGTACAAGGTACATCTAGAAACTGTTCTGGTGGAATAACTCCTTGGGGAACAGTGATTACAGCAGAGGAAGTTAGAGGGAATACGGATGCTAATCAAGATGGATATGTAGACCAAGGCTGGTTCGTTGAAATAGATCCAAAAACAAATAAGGTTGTTGATTACGGACAAGGGGAAGCTAAATTATGGGCAATGGGTAATATGAGCCACGAAAACGTTGTTATTAAAAATGATGGTGTAACCGCTTACTATGGTGAAGATGCTGGAAATGGACACGTATATAAATTTGTTGCTAATCAAAAAGGAAACTTGTCTGAAGGAACTTTATTTGCTCTAAAATTAGATGCTCAAATGGTAAATAACGAACCTATTACTGCTAAAGGTAAGTGGGTAAAAGTTCCAAATACAACAAAAGAAGAACGCAACAAAGTTTATAGCAATGCAAGTGCTTTAGGTGCAACTTATTTCAGTGGTGTAGAAGATGTTGAAATAAACCCAATCAATGGCGATATCTACTTCACTGCAAAAGGAAACAGTAGAACTTACAAATTCACAGAAAAAAATGATTCATTAATTGAAAATTTCGAAACATTTGTAGGTGGAACAGATTATTTAGTGAATACTCCAAACGGTGTAGTTTTAGAGCCATGGGGAACTGGAAATGACAACCTTACATTTGATGATTTAGGGAATCTTTGGGTATTACAAGATGGAACAAAAGATCATATTTGGGTTGTTAGACCAGGTCACACACAGTTAAACCCTCAAGTTGAGATATTTGCAACTACACCTGATGGTTCGGAGCCTACTGGTATGACTTTCTCACCAGATCATAAATACATGTTCATTTCGATGCAAAACCCAAGCTCATCAAACACAACTAAATTAATTGATGCATCAGGAAATGAATTGACTTTTAATACAAGTACGATGTTAGTTATTGCTAGAAACCGCAATTTAGGTTGCGCACCGACAGCATCTATAACAAAACATGCTGCGTGTGAAACGTATACTTGGAATGGAAATACATACACTGAAAGTGGTAAATATAATTTTACAACGACTAATAAAGCTGGATGTGATTCAACAGCAACGTTAGAGTTAACAATTAACAAGTCTTCTAAGTCTACTACACAACATGCTGCTTGTGAAACGTATACTTGGAATGGTCAAACTTACACTGAAAGTGGTAAATATTCGTTTACAACAACAAACAAAGCAGGCTGTGATTCTATCGCTACATTAGAGCTAACAATAAATAAATCTATCTCTAGTACTGATTCAAAAACGGAATGTGCACCATATTCTTGGAACGGGATGACGTTAACACAAACAGGTCAATATACTTGGACAGGAAAAACAGCAACTGGTTGTGATTCAATTTTAAAATTGAACTTAACTATTAAATCAGACGCTGAATGTAAGTTAGGAATCAACGAGATTGAAAATAAAAACCTACAACTTTTCCCTAATCCATTTACCGAAAAATTACAATTGGTATTTGATGCTGAAACTGAGCATTCAGGTTTGATTGAAATCTTTAATAACGAAGGTAAATTGTTAATCAATCAACCGATTGAAAAGTTTGAAAAAACAATTCAAGTTGGTTCAGAATTAAATCCTGGAAACTACAAATTAAGAGTTTCAAGAGGTAAATTGAATTTAAGTTACCCAATTATCAAAAACTAATTTTCTTAATCATGTAAGGGACTGGCTATGCCAGTCCCTTTTTTATTTCTATATAATTCAAATGATGAACATAAGATTAATATTACCACTTTGTATTATGATTTTTAATACATTAGTTTTTTCACAACAGGTAAAGGATGTAGACGGGAATATCTATACAACAATTAAAATTAAAGATCAATTATGGTTTGAAAGCAATTTAAAAACAACCCATTACACAAATGGAGATAAGATACTTAACGCAAATAAAGCATCTAAATGGGTGAATCATGATACTTTACCACAATACATGCAACACAAATTAAAAAATGATAAAGTAGTCTATTACAATTGGTATGTAGTTAATGATAAAAAAGGAGTTTGTCCTTCAGGATGGAAAGTACCAACTCAAAAAGACTTTAATGAATTAATTCTTTCTTTAGGAGGCAGCGAAAAAGCAGGTTTAAAAATGAAAAATTTAATGGCTTGGGGAGATACTACAAAAATGATGGAGACAACTATTTTTAATGCTTTACCCTCTGGCTTTGTAGAAATCTCTGGGATATTAAATCAGGAGAATATCAGAGCTTGTTGGTGGTCTATGGATGAGCAATATAAAGAAACGGCATATAGTTATTCCATTGGGAATATGGGTACTCATATAATAAGAGATAAATTTTACAAGAAACAAGGGAATTCTATTCGCTGTATGAAGAGTTTGAGGGAGGATTAATATTCTCCTCCCACTACTCTGTTTTTGTACTTTAAATCGCTTGTGAAAGGCAAAAAAGCAGGTTTTTTGGTTAACCCTATTGTATCTGTTAAAGAATGTATAAAAGAAATCAATTGATTTATTTCTTTTTTAGATAGTTTTAATGGATTTGCAGGGAGTGTTTGATTGTCTAATATTAGTTTTTGACCTACTGCCCCACCTTTATTATAAAATTCCATCACTTGTTCTAAAGATGCATATTCCCCATGATGCATGTAAGGATACGTTAGTTTGGCATTTCGTACTGTAGGAGTTTTAAAAGAATACTGATAAAAATCTACTTTTTCCTTCAATAATGCATTTCCTCTACCTTTATCCGAATCTACTTTTTTTGTTTTTGGATTTTCAAAAACACCCAAAACTTCGCTTTCTGAATCTAAAAATAACGGTGGAACGGTTCCGTTAAAAATAGGTGCAAAATGACAAATTGCACATTTTCCTTTCCCCATAAAAAGATTAAATCCAGCTACTGCTTCTGCAGATAATTCTTTCTTTTCATTACGAATGTATTTATCAAAATCAGAATTTAGACCTACCAACGATTGAATATAGGCTGCTATGGCAAATTGAACATTTTTAAACGTCA
This sequence comes from Crocinitomicaceae bacterium, assembly GCA_046304235.1. GTDB lineage: Bacteria > Bacteroidota > Bacteroidia > Flavobacteriales_D > Crocinitomicaceae > CANHVK01. Next base: position 6,218 of record JBKCEW010000082.1, read on the forward strand.
TAGATTCTTGTTCCTTTGGAAAACATTGGTTGAAAAGTGATTTATAACCTTCACTTTGCTTCAAATTTTTAAGAATCGTAAAATAATCAGTATTAAACTCTTTTTCATTGTGAACTACATGCTCCATCTGATCTTCAAAAGAAGAGGCGCGCATATCATGAAAAAAACGAGTGCTAAAAATCGCATTAATCAACCCTGGAGCATTTCTGTCTAAGTAACTTTCACGATTTAAGGCATAACTTTTATTCATTTGATCTGAAAACCCTTTATTTGGTTGATGACAACTCGCACAGGCTCTTTTACCATCGCTAGAAAGTATCGGATCGAAGAATAATAATCTACCCAAATCTTCAACGGATTGATTTTTGTATTCCAAAGGGACTCTACTGTAATAATTTGGGTTAACTAACTTAGCGTCAAATATACTTTTTACACGTAAATTAATAGCAGAAGGAAATTGCTCATACTCATCAGGAAATTCAATTCCTAACTCACTTTGAATGATAAACAATTCTAAAAAAAGAGGGTCAACAAATTCTTTGACAATTTTAGAATAATCCAACTTTTCTTGCTTGGTGCTTAACAAATAACTTTTGAAGTTATCATACAAGGTCATACACTTGCTATACCTCTGTTCTGGAATTTCTGATTTGAATAACATTAAATCAGATTTCATTGTGTTTATTGATATGATTCCATCTGAAATAAAATCATTAGAACCAGGAGTGTCAAAACCAGATAAGGAAAGGCTAAATAGACGAATAAGTTCAATTCTTGAAGCATTATAAAAATCACGCGTATATAGTTTTGCTGGTTTTACAGTAGTTAAATACGATGAAAATTCGGTCAACAAATTGTAAATAGCTTCACTATTTTGGAGTCTGTTGTCTGAAATAAGTTCATCTATTTTTTGAAGACCTTTCGGTTCGATAATTTTCGGTTCAAAGGAATTTTCTTCCAACTTTGGAAGTGGTGAGCCATTCAAATATAATTTGAAAAATAAGGGGTCACTATTTTCTCCTAAATATTCAAAGGATTTAAATGCATCTCGAAGCTTTCTGTATTCCAATAAGGTTTCAGCATATTTTTTATGAGTATCTCTTTCCTTTATAATCCAATACCTAAAATTTTCAGTTGATTTCAACAAATTCTCCCAACGGATTATCTGTCTGCGGTTTAATTCACTGATTGACAAATCTTCATTCGAATTAAAAAATTGAAAAGAAAACAATAGTAAACCAAAAAATAAGGGTGCGAAAATTGCAAAAACTCTTTTATTTATTTTCATTTTACTTAACTTAAAGTGAAACAATGAAATAGTAGTTAAAATTAAACCTGGACTGTATTTTTAAAACATTATAGCTTATAAACAGAAAAAGCTGCCCACTAAGGAGCAGCTTAATTTTTGTTAATTTAAATTATTCGATAATCACTTTCAATGTTTTACCTTCAGCGTTTTGAACAAAATAGGTTCCAGCGCCAAGCTCTTCTACATTTACTTGTTCTACATCTCTATAAACTCTTACTCTTTCACCAGAAACATTGTAGATAGCTACATCTGTTCTTTTGTTAAAGAAAATTTCTCTAGAAGTTGGGTTAGGAAAAACAGTAAAGTCATTCTCAGAACCTAAAGTTGGTAAACTCAATGTAGACACAGATTCGAATCCAGAAATAGCATACGTTAAAGAATTATTGTAAGGGAAAGTATTTGAAGCATCAGGGTGTTGAGAATTTAACAACATGGTAGCATCATCAAACATAGTACCACCAGTAATTTCAGCTCCTGGAGGACAAGCAGTTAAGCGAACTAAATCTTTGTAAGTAGGATTTGCTATTGACATATCTAACAAATATGTTTCACAAATAGTTTTAGTCACGTTACCTGGCATTCTGTTGTAAGTCAAACCATTCAAATCTTCTTGAACAATCATGTAATTTTTGTTACCTACTTTCATGAAATCAATACCATCAGGATTTGAAAAGTGGATTGTAGGATATGATGCAGAAGAATTTTCAGATGTTTTAGTAGCTGTGTAAGGACCACCTTCTAAAAAAGAACGTACTTTATTTGTAGCTGGATCGAATTCAATTACACGACCATAATAATCTGCAAATTTTCCGTTTTTAACTGAATCAGCAGCAGCAGCATCTGAACCTGGAAAATCAGTACCGTTTACAATTTTGTAACGTGTTTTATATCCATCAACTAATGTTGGGGAAACTACACCATTGAATTTTTTATAATCAAAGGCATCTCTTCCAGTTTCACAAATGTAAACTTTACCATTAGAAAGTTGACCCCACTCTAAACGGTTAAACATAGTTGCACCTCTTTTTACTGCGATAGTATTAAGATTTACCAAAGTATCTAAATTATTTTCAATTGCTAACCAGCTTGTAGGGGCATCATGTTTGTAAACAAATAATTGACCACTTGTGAAATCACCAGCCGTTTTAGCTTCAAATTTTGCTAAAATACCTGGAGAACCATCTTCAAACAAATAAACGGTTTTGTTGTCAGGCATAACAACGCCACCTTCCCAACCAGCTCTACCCCAGTTGTATTGTTTTCTAACTGCTTTAGCATTTGTTGGATCAATTTCTACCATCCAGTTCAAGTTTTGGAATCTTTTTAAAGATTTTCCATTAAAACCTGGAAAACCAGCAGGAGTTGTAGTTCCAATAACAAAATCAGAAGTATCTCTGAAACCTGCACCTTTAGAGAAAATAGCAGAGTTAGAAGTTTGCATCCATTCTTCTGCAGTCCAAACTCTTCCGTTTGCATTGATACCACCACAGTTCATACCTGTTTCACCAACAGTGTTAGAAAAGTCTACATTAAAAAACTTTCCTTTTCTTCCATCAGCTAAGGTTTGTTCTACATGCTCTAATGTTCCATCCGCTTTTTTTCTCAATTTGAACATGGTCATACCACCACCATCTCCAATTTTGTCATTTGCTTGGATCATTTCATGATTAACGATAACCCAACCTTCGTTAGATTTGTTTTTGTCTTTAACAACAGCAATATAATCATGCCATTGTTTAGCCAACTCTTTACCTGCAGGTGAACTAATCGTTCCTTTAACAGGATCTTTTGTAGTAGTAGCTGTTGTTTGTACTGTGTCAACTCCTCCCACGAAAATAGTTTGGTACTTCAATGGTGATTTAGGCATCCAAACAGTTTTAGTAGACCAAGCAGTATCAATATTCACAGGGAACTTCAACTGCGCGTTTGCACAAACTACAACGCTACTTGCAAATAATAAACTAGTAATTTTTTTAACCATAATATTATATTTTTTCACAAATTTAATGTGGTTACTTAAGAGTATTTTTAGCTGAATTTTATAGTTATATAAAGAAATTTGATGGTTATTATGAATAGATAAACAAAAATTTATAGGAAAATTAACATTAGTACAGAACAAAAAACAACAACAATGAATAACAACTATTTATGTGTTAAATTCAATTAACATTAAAAAAATAAATATTCATTCTATATTAATTTATGTTTATTGGTTTATGTTGGTATTTTTGAAATTAATTTAAAATCAATTCTCATGAAAAAATCAATTCTTTTTTCTATTACGTTAATATTATCTGGAATAATCAGTTACAGTTTTAACAAAACATCTGAATCAATTAAATTAACTTCTGAAGCAGGTATTCAATTCACTTCTATTTCATTTGAAGAAGCACTGAAATTGGCTAAAAAAGAAAAGAAAAACATCTTTTTAGATGCTTATGCTAGTTGGTGTGGACCTTGTAAAATGTTAAAGAAAAACATTTTTACACAAAAAGAAGTAGGTGATTTTTACAACAGTAATTTCATCAATATGGCTATTGACATGGAACAAGGGGAAGGTCCGAAACTGGCTCAAAAATACAAGGTTCAAGCTTATCCAACCCTACTATTCATCAATCATAAAGGAGAAGTTGTAGGTTCGGCTTTGGGGTACCAGCAAGCAGATGAGATAATTGCGCTTGGGAAAAAGTATGTGAAGTAGTTATTAGGCATTAGGCACAAGGCATTAGACATTAGACAAAAGACATTAGACAAAAGACATTAGACAAAAGACATTAGACAAAAGACATTAGACAAAAGACATTAGACAAAAGACATTAGACAAAAGACATTAGACAAAAGACATTAGACAAAAGACATTAGAAAAAGACATTAGACAAAAGACATTAGACATTAGACACTAGACATTAGACACTAGACGAAAGATTATGAAAACACAAAAGATTATTTATTGGTCAACGACAGGACTAATTGCATTATTTGAAGGGGTAATGCCAGCAATAACATCACAAACTAAATTAGCCAAGGAGGGAATCAAACATTTAGGTTACCCAGAATATTTTGGTGATGCATTAGTTATTTTCAAAGTATTGGGAGTACTAGCATTAATCATTCCTAAAGTTCCTACACGAATCAAAGAATGGGCCTATGCAGGTTTTGCATTTGACTTTATTTTTGCGGCAATCAGTCATGGAGCTGTAGATGGAATTAATTTCCAAACGTTTTTCCCATTTATCGTTCTCGCAATTTTGATGCTTTCTTATGTATCTTATCATAAATTAAGAGATACGAAATAAATCACCCTCCTCAATCCTCCCTCCACTTCGGGAACCTCAGTGTAAAAGGGAGGAGGATATTTTAAATTGCACTTTTCGGAGTGCATTTTGTTTATTTACTAAATTCTAAGTTTTGTGATTTTGGTCACAGAAAATATTAAAATCGATTTTTATTTTTGGTAAAAAATAGAATTTTGGAAAAGTCAATCATTTAAAATGGAATGAGTTACCAACGATATAGAGGATTAATTCATCATTTGTTACAAGAAAATAAAACTACTGGTGAGCATCAGGAGGAACAATATATTCAATATACTCAACTGAATGAACAACGTATGAATCGCAATGAAAAGCAAGTAGTTGTTTCGGAAGAATTAAAAAATATCCTTTCACAGTTGGATCATAAAGAAACTTGGGTAGTATTTTCAGAAGCTTGGTGTGGTGATTGCGCACAAATTTTACCTGTGATTACTAAGATTGCTGAAGCTTCAGAGGGAAAAATTGATTTGAAAATCATTATAAAAAGCGAACACAAAGACGAAATGCAGCATTATTTAACCAATGGCACTGAAGCTGTTCCGAAATTAGTTCGTTTTCATGCTGAAACGTTCGATGAAATCGGTACTTGGGGTGCAAGACCTGAAAAAGCACAAGCGATTGCTGAATATTGGAAAAAAAATAGAGATACCATTTCTAAGGAAGAATTTCATAAAGAATTGCACTTATGGTATGCCAAAGACAAAGGCGTTGAGATTCAAAAAGAGTTTTTAATGTTATTAAAAGAAAATGTTAACGTATCTTTATGATTCAATTTTTGAGTTATGAAGTCTTTTCACGACCTAAACCTAAGCAAACAATTACTTAAAGCGTTAGACGAACAAGGGTTATCTACACCAACAACCATTCAGGATAAATCATTTTCTGTGATTATGTCTGGGCGTGATGTAGTGGGTATTGCACAAACAGGTACAGGTAAAACATTAGCATTTTTATTGCCGACTTTGAATATGCTGAAGTATTCAAATCAAAATGATCCTCGAGTAATTATTCTAGTTCCAACTCGTGAATTAGTTTTACAGGTTGTTGAAGAAATTGAAAAACTTACCACATATGTTTCTATTCGTACATTAGGAATATTCGGAGGTGCAAATATCAATACTCAAATTGACCAAATTATGTCGGGCGTTGACATCATAGTGGCAACTCCTGGTAGATTTTACGATGTAATTTTGAATGGAACTTTAAAAACAAAAATGATTCAAAAATTGATCATCGATGAAATGGATGAAATGTTGAATTTAGGTTTTAGGGTTCAATTGAAAAATATCTTGGAAGTGATTCCTGAAAAACGTCAAAACCTACTGTTTTCTGCAACTTTAGACGAAGAAGTAGAAAGTATCATTGATGATTATTTTAACACACCGGAACGCGTCGAAGCGGCTGCACCAGGAACTCCCGTTGAAAAAATTAGACAAAGTGCATTTAAAATTCCAAACTTCTTATCTAAAGTCAATCTTATCAAGCATTTGTTTGAAAAAGATGAAACGATGAATAAAGTGTTGGTTTTTACTAAAAGTAGAAAAGTTGCTGATTTATTATTTGATAGTATTAATGAATATTTCCCTGAAGATATAGGCGTTATTCACTCAAATAAATCTCAAAATTACCGCTTTAACTCATTAAAAAATTTCCAAGATAATAAACACAGAATCTTAATTGCTACAGATTTAGTATCTCGTGGTTTGGATATCAGTGATGTATCTCACGTAATCAATTTTGATATTCCGGAAGATCCAACCCATTACATTCATCGTATAGGTAGAACTGGTCGTGCTGATAAAGAAGGAATTGCGATTTCGTTTATTTCCGATTTAGACGTTGATTTATATGCTAAAATTGAAACAACAATTAATTCTACCATTTCTGATACAACTATTCCAGAAGAAGTTGAAATTACTTCTGCCCTACTTGAATTTGAAAAACCAGAAGTTCCAGGCGTAAACTATTTAGCAAAAGCTACGTTAAAGAATTCACAAGGTGCTTTCCACGAGAAAAAAGAAAAAAATAAAAAGAAGAATCTGGGAAGTAAATGGAAGCGTGAACAAATGAAAAATAAAGGGAAAAAGAAAAAAAGATAAATATGAAAAAGTTAGCATTCATTTTTTGTTTGGTTATTCTATCTAATTTCAGTTTTAGCCAAAAATCAACGGTAGATACACTGCAACTTCAAGGAACAATTTTAAAATTACCTAAAGAACGTTTTGCTCAAAGTTATTGTATATCAGAATCAGAGTGTTATGTGTTAAAAACTGAGAAAGAAGAATATTTACTTAACACTTCTCACCCCTTTACTTTAAAATTAGCCCAAGACAATTTAAATAAAAAAATTCAAGCTAGAGGAATTTACCGAATCAAAGAAGGAAAAAATACGGCTGAATTTAAAAATTGCTATCATCTAAATTTAATTCCGATTAGAATTAGAAAAAATAAAAACTAGAAATGATGAGCATCTTATTGAAAGATAAAGTACTTTTCTTTGATGATGCCTGTATTTTGTGTAATAAAAGTATACGATTGATTCATTTTTTAGACATTCGTAAAACACTATTCTTCTCCCCGCTTCAATCTCCATTAGGAATTGAAATTCAACAAAAAAGCAACTTAAAAGAACTTGATTCAACTGTAATCTATTTTAGAAAAGGTAATTTACACACACAATCTACTGCAATTATATATTGTTTATCAGATAGTTTTTGGTTATTTAAACCTTTAATCATCTTCTTGCTTATTCCGTCTCGCTTGAGAAATAAATGCTATGAATTTATCGCCAGAAATCGAAAGCGAATTTTTAAAAATCAAACGTGTAGTTTGCCAAGTGAAAGTTTGAGAAAGCAGACATTAGACAAAAGATATTAGACAAAAGACGCTAGACAAAAGGCAGTAGGCAGTAGGCAGTAGGCAGTAGGCAGTAGGCAAAAATATTTATATTAAATCGGTTACTTTCAAGTTATAAACTTATAAGGATTAATAACGAAATCATTCCTTATACTATCTTGAACGTATATTCGTTATTTTTGTACAAACATCGATTATATGAGATTTTTACCTTTGTTAATAAGCCTTTTAAGTACAATATCTATTTTTTCTCAAGGAAAAGGAAAATTAAGTCCAGAAGAACAAGCTTACTTATTTCACATCGTTCGAAAAAGTCCGATATTAGAAAAAAATATCGGAAGATATCTTGAGTACAAAGGTCCAATTATCACTTTTGCTAGTGGGGAAACGAATTATGATTCAATTGAATCAATCTTGATCAACAATCCTGAATTTCTATACATACGTACTTCGGAAATTGCAAAATCTCCTAAAGGATTGATAGCAGAAACAGCAAATAAAATGGCGCTTTGGGAATTGAATAAAATACTGTTAGCGAAACGTTTGGAAGATGAAACTGAAATGGCTATTTATGGGACAAAAATCGAACAATTTGAAAGTATTTTGGTAAAAGTATTACCACCCCGTGCTACTAAGGAAGATGAAAAAGGACTTCACCCTCATAAAAAGATCTATAATTTACTTGACCCTAGCATGAATTTCGAAGATCGCCTTTCTATGATCGAAGGTTATCATTTTTTAAATCAAAGTGATCAATTAAATACCTTGGAAGCTATTAACTTGGCAATAAATAAATACGTTGAAAAAAGAACCTATACATTTTACAAAGCGCTTGGTGGTGAATCGGAAACCTTCACGAATATTTTAGTTGCTGTAGGAGATGGAAGTAATACTTCTGGTTTACTCGAGGAACGTGAAAAAGATGAAAATGGTCGTTGGAACAGAGGTTTACCTAAAGCTGTGGGGTTGTTTCCGTATCAAATAGAAATGATGATGAACGATAAAAAGAGTACCTCTATTGAACCAAAACGATTTGCTACGAATAAATTCAAATTAGTTGGAAACAACAAAATCACCAACTTACATTTTGATGTTTGGGGATATAACTCTAAAAAACAAACTACAGTAGTAATTGAAAAAAATGGTTTATCATACCATCTATTTGGTTCAGGTCAAACGCGTTTCTTATCTCCGGATTCGACTTTTTCTGATGGAATAACTTTTCAAACAATTATTAATGAACTAAAAAATGTAAAAATTAAAACCTTACATGATCGAATTTATGGAAAAAGAGGATTTGACTATTGGATAGGGCACTACGAAAAGAAAAAAGAAGATGCAGCCAAAGAAATTAAAAAATTAGAAATTGAATACAATGAATTTGGATTTACCTCCATTAAGACTAAAAATAAAATGTCTAATAAAGGGAAAAAAGAATTAAAAGAACTTAGAGCTAAGAATCCAAATGGTGCTATTGATCCAGGAAAAACAGCAAACATCAAACCTAAAACTGACTCTCAAAAAGACAAAAGAAGTATAGTTCAAGACCGATTAATAGCTGAAAATGAAGCTTATAAATATTACTTAAAAAGCATAAAGGATTTAAAATACGAAAAGGCTAATGCGGAAAAAATCATGGCAGAATACCAACTTAAATTGAATTATTACAATAACTTAATTGGTACTCGTTGGGCAAAATATACCTACAACGATGGCATTTATACCTTCGAAGATTCGACTCTTTTTGATATGAGAACCCAAGAATTTCAGTTCAAAGAAAGCGAAGACACAACATCTTTTGAAGTAAGATTACTATCTATACCTTACTCTTCCATGTCACAAGATGCAGACGAAGTGATGATGCACATGCACTTAACCGATGCTGAACCGGCTTTTGATGCTCGTTTACAAATTCACTTAGAAGATGCATTCGGTTCAGATGAATTTACCTTAGATAAACAATTAATCTCCAAAGATGATAGTGTAGCAGTCAAACAATTGTTTGAATCTATCATGAATAAGAAATTACCAATCATTATGAAAGTGCGTGGACAAGGGGTGGGTACTTGGAACGGATTTAAAACAGTGAAAGCACCCAATGTACGAGAATTAAATGCATATCCTGGAAGTACCCCCGAAGCTAGAAGGGCTTCACGTATGGATACCACTTATCTTCGATTGAGAAAAACAGAATTGATTATTAAAACTAAAAACAACATCACCTTTGAAGTCAATTCCTACACCGATCCTGTTTCTAGTAATTTAGATATCAACAATGCATCCGTTTTGAATGCGATGCAAAAATATAATCTGTCAAAAAATGATGTGCTAAGCGCTTATCGTTCTGCCTTTATTTTAAAGAAAATGAGACAAGAATTAAACATCATTGCAGGTGAATATTTAGACCAACAAACTGCTAAAATTGTACTTGATCGTTTGAATGCAGAGGTTGACAAAGCGAAAGTGTTTATTGGAAAAGCTAGTTTTAAAGTGAAAGAACTTTAGAAAATTATGAATTATTAATGATGAGTGATGAGTTAAAATTTACAAATCAAGTTAGCACTTATATTCGTATAGGATTTATTTCTATTTTTTGTTTTTTTAATGTGTTTATCTTCGCTCAATCAGACCTTGGATCTTGGAATATTCTAAATTTAAAGTACGAACAGAACAAAAAACTAAACTTTGTTAGTGAAGGACAAATCCGTTCGCTTAAATTTTACGACCATTTTCATTATTATGAAATCAAAGGGATGATCAACTATAAACCCATGAAACCCGTAATGTTTTCATTGGGATTTGGAAGTTATCAAACTTATCGTGAAGGTGGAAATTTTGAAACACCAAAAAACAATGACGAATTTCGACTTTGGCCGCAAATCTTATTTGTACAAGAAATTAATCATTTAAAAATAGAACAGCGCTACCGAAACGAAATGCGTTTTACTTCAAATGGATATCGCAATCGTTTTCGCTATCGTTTTTCTCTTGCCTATGCTTTTGGAAAGGACGATAAAGGATACAAACCTTTTCAAACAAGTATTAGCAACGAATTATTCTTCACCGATAAAGAGCCTTATTTTGAACGGAATCGTATTCAACTTGCATTGAATTATAAACCAACGAAAAATACCACTTTACAACTTGGTTACCTACATCAATTTGATTACAAAATCAACGATGAAACTGGTCGAGATTTTTTAGTTCTAGGTTATTATATTGAATTATTTAGAAACAAGGATACTGATAATAACACGGAATCTATTTCGAAAGATTTATAGGTTTGAATTATTTCCTTTACAGCTTTATATCAATACCAAATCTTAATTGAGCAGTTGAAAAATAATTGTTACCAAATCCTAAATTCAAAAGGTGAAACTCATATGCCATACGATGATTTTTAGGGTTCACTCTGAATCCTGCTCCAAAGGTAACGGTATGATGTATTTCTGCGAAAAATTCAGACTTTGAAATCCCAAACTCACCACCTGTGCCAATTATTCCTCGCGTATAATTTAAACCATATCCTAGCTGTGTTGCTATCGAAACTGCCTTGTATTTCAGTAAATCTAAGCCTATTTTCAATCCAAAAATTGTATTCCTAAAATAGGCTGACCGCACGTCTGTAATTCCGAATGAAGTATATTCTCCGTTTTGTATGTAAGGATTAAATCTCAATTTACTTTTCCAATAATCCTGCTGGTAACCTACTTCATAGACATAACCAACTCCTGGTGACCTTGCATCAATAAACGCTAAACCTACAGCAGTTGTTATAGATTTATTTGAAAATTTATGTATTGAATCTTGTGCTTTACTATTATTTGAGATAACAGAAATAATTATTAAACCTATTAGAATCTTGATTTTCATTTTACTATATTTTATTTTTTCTAAATTATAAAATCCATATAATTACTCCTATCAATGAGATTAAAAGTAGCATCTGGATACCCTTTTGACCACAAGGATGGAGTTTTGGCTTTTCCAACACGGTGCACTCAATGTTATTACGGCTTTATTTGGTCGTAAATAATTGATTACCTTCTCTGCTAGTGTACGTTGAATGTAATCTATTTTTAAATAATTGGACAAAAAAACACTTTTAATAGTACTTTTCCTATTATCAAAAATTAGAAAAATATAAATACCGTCATTTTTGGTGAAAAATTATTAAACATTCACAATTAATCATTCAAAATTACCAAAGAATTCCTTGTGAAAATTCACCAAATACAACTTCTCACTGGCCCGAGTGAAACCCGTATATAACCAACGAAGAAAAGACGCATCTACCATTTCATCAATGAGGTAATCGTGGTCTAAAAAAACAACCGGCCATTGTCCACCTTGTGATTTATGACACGTAAACGCATAGGCATATTTTACTTGAAGGGCATTAAAATAAGGATCTTTGGAAATCATTTCGTAGCGTTTGCGTTTGTTTTTTTCATCCAAATAATCTTCTTCAATAGCAAAAAACAATTCTTTCATCTTATCGCGAGGTAAAGAAGAAGTTTCTGTATGTAATGTATTGATTAGTAAAATAGTCTCAAAATCACCAATCGATGGGTAATCAATCAATTCGACACGTGCACGCACAAAATCAAACCCATATAAATGTTCACGAGCTACAATCCGATTAAGTTTTAGCATTTCGCCATTGGCAATAAAACCAGCTTCCGAATTTTCATCTAACCAAAAATAATTGTTTCGTACCACCATCAAACGATCTCCCCCATTGATATCTTCTTCGTGATATAAGATCCGACTACGAATTTGTTGATTGTAAAGATTGGTTCGTTTGTTCGACTTGGTAATTATAGCAACATCATCATAGCCGTAATCGCTATAGGCTTTTTCCAAAGCATCTTGTAACTGATCTCCGAAAATCACTTCCACATCTCCCCCTTTATGGGTTTCGATCTTAGGGAAAGCGTGTCCTTCGTAATTTCGAATATTAAATGCATTCAATAAAATATCTGAATCTAAGGACTGACGTACAACCTCTGTCAATCGAGTTTCAAATAGTTTTACTCCAAAAAAAATCTGTGTTAAAAAACGCTTGTCTAGTGCTGGAGAATAATCACTCCCTACAGGCGGTAACTGACCTTCATCTCCAATAAATACCAAACGACATCCTTCACCAGAAAATACATATTCAAAAACATCTTCTAATAAATTACGGGATTGTATCCCTCCATCCGAAGACATCGAATATTCTCCTATCATAGACGCTTCATCTACAATGAAAACCATATTTTTATGCAAATTCGGAGCAAGTTCCAATTGCAATCTCCCTCCTGCCATTACGCGCTTTCTGTAAATCTTTTTATGTATGGTCAATACTTGTTTCCCTGATTTAGAAGAAAGAACTTTTGCAGCACGACCTGTAGGGGCCAACAATCCCGTTTTAATCTTCATCTCTGTAAGTGCCTTAATATAAGCACCGACCAAAGTGGTTTTACCTGTACCAGCGTAGCCGCTCAATACAAACAAAGGATAACGTTCTTTGGAAAAAGTAAAATCACACAAAGTATCAATCGCTTCAGCTTGTTGTGAAGTCGGAATCATTTGAAAATGACGACTCAAGGTATATTTTAGTTCTTCAAACACAGTTTACCGCTATAAAATCAAATATACTCATTTGACATATTGTACAGTTACATTTAAAAACATTAAATTTGTTATAAATACCATTCACATTTGACAATGATATACAGCAATACTCACTTGGCTTTTGAACTTTCCGAAAACGCATTACATATTGCTGAAATACAAGGTAAAGAAGTGAAAACACTTCATTTTGAAGAAATTCAAAAAAGTACCTCTACAAGCCTTGAGTCACAAGTAGAAAAGATTATTGATAGTATCACTTTCCAACCAAAGTATGCTGATTACACTTTATCTTGGATTGATGCCAATTACACATTAGCACCTACTTCATTGGTAAAAAGCACTTCTGCTGAAACGATTTTTCAACAATGCACTACCATCATCAACCCATTGTCTAGCATAGAACAAAATACGATTAACGAATATGCTATTAGCGTTTTATACAGTATTCCAAATTGGATAACACCGTTATTTGTTAAATATTTTCCTCGTATCACAATACAACATGCATTTGCGCATGTATTACGAGGTATTACGGTAAATACAACTGAACCAACCTTATTTTTAAGCATTTATAAAAATCATATCGATTTAGCGTTATTTAAAGACAAGCACCTCATCGTAGCGAATGCATACGATTATATCAATGAAAATGATATTTTATATTTCACTTCTTTGGTTTTACAACATAATAACTGTAATTTTCAAACAGGTAGTTTACATATATTTGAATCGAAAGAAGTAGATCCATCTCATATAGTCTTATTTTTAGACAAATGGAAGTTGGTCAAAGATTTCGCCTCTTTAAAATTAGAATCTAATAAAGAATCACTTACTAAATTTCAAATCGCGTGCGTATAATTAGAGGATTTTTAAAATCAAGAAGATTTTCACCACCCAAAAATTTTCCTTCTCGTCCAACAACAGACTTTGCCAAAGAGGGTTTATTTAACGTACTCGAAAACAGTGTTTCGTTATATAACCTTGAGATTTTAGATCTTTGTGCAGGAACAGGAAATATCTCCTATGAGTTTGCATCTCGGGAAGCAGGTAAAATAACAGCAGTTGAACATAATTTTAATTGTGTGCGTTTCATACAACAAATGACACGCGAACATAAATTGGAAGAAGCAATTTCCGTTTTTAAATCTGACGTTCGTGATTTTGTGAGACGAACCGAAAAGAAATTTGATCTTATTTTTCTAGATCCTCCGTATGAAGTTGAGTTTTACCACGAATTGGTAAACACCATTTTTGAAAGAAACGTACTAAAAGAAAATGGGTTATTGGTTGTAGAGCATGGTAAAAAAACAAGTTTTAGTGAATATCCTACTTTCGAAAAAGAAAAAGTATATGGCAATGTTCACTTTTCATTTTTAAGACACCCCGCATACGAAAACGAATAAATAAACGTTATCACTTTATGAAGAAAATTGCTTTATTCCCAGGTTCATTTGATCCCTTTACGAAAGGACACGAAAGTGTGGTTGCTAAAGCATTACCATTATTTGACGAAATCATCATTGGTATTGGAATCAATAGTAGTAAAAATTACTATTTCGAAACTAATAAGCGTTTAAAACATATTAGTGAGATATATAGCTTTACCGATAAAATCAAAGTTGAAACTTATCAAAAACTAACGATAGAATTTTGTAAGGATGTTCACGCTAGTTATATCTTAAGAGGTTTGCGTGATACCAAAGATTTTGAATACGAAAAAGCAATCGCACAGATGAATTTACAACTTTCAGGTATTGAAACTGTTTTCTTTATGACTGAACCTTCTGTTGCACCTATTAACGCTACTATTGTTAGAGAAATCGCTCGAAATCAAGGAGATATTTCACCTTTTGTATCGCATCTATCTTCCTTGCTATGAAAATAATTTTTGCTATATTTTTTTTATTTAGTCTTTCTACTTTATTAAGTCAAGAAGTTGAAATAAAAGGTTATGCACCTGCTTATGTAGATAAAAAAGTACAAATTTTAGGCATTCAGGATTATTTCTCAAATAAGGATACACTCCTAGCTGAAACCTACGTAAAAAAAGACAGTACTTTTTCGGTTAAATTTTTTCTCAGTAAAACTCAAAAAATCATTATAAAACCTAATAAAAACAGAGGGTTTATCTATGCTGAACCGAATAGAACCTATACACTGTTTCTTCCTGAAAAAGATGAATTTAATGCCTATAATCCACAGGGAAATGAAATACAAATTTCTTTTTACAAGTTGGATTCATCGGATCTAAATATGAAAATTCTTGAGTTTGATAACTTAGTTACAAATTTTATAGCAAAAAATTATAAACGAAAAAATATTACAACCCCCATTTTCGCAGGGATATTAGACACTTTCAAAACAGAAGTACAAAAATTCTATGAAAGAGATACAAGTTTTTTTCTAAAAACATATATTAAATATAGCATTGCTTCGTTGGATGACATCAATTATGTTGGATACAAAAATCGATATGAAAAATATGAATTTTATATTAATAACAACCCAATAATATATAATAATGAACTATATATGAACTATATAGAAT
>JBKCEW010000083.1:0-92898 GCA_046304235.1 Crocinitomicaceae bacterium
GGTTAAGGGAACTCAAAAAAAGCAAGATAAAATTGATACTTTACTAAAAGAATTAACTTCTAATACAATAACAAAAGTTCAAACAGTTTTAGATGCATTAGAATTAATTGGAAACGAAACAGTTATTTATCCGATTTTGAGACTATTAACTCCAACTGAAGAGCATAATGAAAAAAATCAACTATTGGTAGAGTTTTTGTGTACAATAAAAGACACCCATAGTAAAGATACGTTCATCAGTGCTTTGGATGAGCAAGAATTCATGCCCATTCGAAGTAAAATTTTATCTGTTATTTGGAATTCACCCCTAGATTTCAGTGAATACCTTGACTACTTTGTACGTATTGCAGTAGAAGGAACTTTTATGGAATCGGTTGAATGTTTAACTATTCTTGAAAACCTAGAAGGCCCTTTCGAAGAAGAACAATTGATGGAAGCTCAAGTGATTTTATCAAGTATGAAAGATAAATCATTTGATCATCAAAAATCTACGATGATAAGTGAAATTGCATTACTTGTTAAAAGTTTCATTCAGCGATCCAACATAGATGAAATAGAAGACTTTAACTAAACGAGCTTAAAATTTCAAGAACCTTACCAGACGCTTCAATGTGTGTCATATGCCCTGCATTTTGTATTACAGATAAACCCACATTTGCAGGTAGATTTTCTTTCATAACATCGAAAGGTGCCGTTTTGTCTAATTCCCCTTGGATTACATGTATCTTTCGGAAATTCTCTTTAATCCAAGGTGTGCTATCTTCACGATCACGCATCGCTTTAGTTGCAAAAGCAATCCCCTCTACAGAAAACGTTTTCGCCTCTTGTATAATTTCATTAATTTGATTTTGATGATTGTCAGGATTAGAAAATAAATTCGGAATGGCTTCTTGAATAAATTTCTCTTTCGCAACTTTAACAATCTCCACTACTCTATCTCTATCCTTTTGTTTTTCTACACTATCATTCCAAAAATTAGAATTTAACAAGATTACTTTAGAAATTGATGGGTTGAATTTTGCTAATTCTAAAGCGACATATCCTCCCATAGAATGTCCAACTACTATGAATTCATCTTCAGGATTAAGGAGTAAAATTTCATTTACTTTTTCAGCCATAAAATAAACAGAAGGAGAGGTAGGTAAATGATCATTACTTTTTCCATGTCCAGGCAAATCAACAAAGATTTTTTTAGCATTTAAATCATTTATATTCAAATACTTCCACATATTCGATGACTCTAGAAATCCATGTAAAAAAACGAATGTTTTTCCCTCTCCTTCAATGTAATGATGTAACATCTTACTATGCATTCATTAATGCTTCGATGTGATCCACCTCGATCGGGATATTCGCCATCAAATTAAATGGTTTTCCTTCATTTGTAACCACTAAATCATCCTCAATACGTATTCCAATACCTTCTTCTGGTATATAGATACCCGGCTCACAAGTAAAAACCATTCCAGCTTGAATCGGTTCATTAAATAAACCCACATCGTGTGTATCCAATCCTAGGAAATGAGAAGTGCCATGCATAAAATACTTTTTGTAAGCAGGCCAATCAGGATTTTGATTTTTAATATCCGTCGAATCTATTAACTTTAATTTGATTAATTCACTTTCCATAATTCTTCCAACTTCTTTGTGGTATTCAGGAAGAATAGTCCCAGGAACTAATAATTTTTGAGCTTCATTCTTTACATGAAGAACAGCATTGTATACTTCTTTTTGACGTGAAGTAAAACGTCCATTTACAGGTAAACATCGTGTTAAATCGGATGCATAATTGGCGTATTCAGCACCAACATCCAACAATATTAAATCTCCATCTTTACATTGTTTATTGTTTTCAATATAGTGAAGAACGCAGGCATTTTTACCAGAAGCAATTATGGGCGTGTAAGCGAACCCTTTCGAACGATTCATTAAAAATTCATGAGCCAATTCAGCTTCAATTTCATATTCCCAAACACCAGGCTTGATAAATTTCAATAGTCTTTCAATTCCTTTCTTTGTGATATCACAAGCGTGTTGCATTAATTTCAATTCTTCTTCCTCCTTAACAGAACGGATTGAATGCATTATTGGAGCACTTTTATAAACTGTATGAGCAGGATAATCAGACTTACATTTTTTAATAAAACGATCCTCACGCGTTTCAACTTCAGTTACAGCGCGAAGATGTTCATTCGTATTGAAATAAATTCCTTCAGCTTCAGACATTAATTGATTAAAAATAGACGTGAACTGTTGAAGCCAGTACACTGTTTTAACACCCGATAATTCAAATGCTTGAGATTTATTCAACTTTTCTCCCTCCCAAATGGCAATAGTTTCATTCGTTTCTTTCAAAAACAAAATTTCTCTATGTGCTTCATTTTTAGTGTCTGGGAAAATTACTAAAATTGATTCTTCTTGATCTACACCGGATAGATAAAAGATATCTCTATGTTGCTGAAAGGGCATAGTACTATCAGCACTAATCGGGAAAATATCATTGGAATTAAAAACAGCTAAAGTATTTGGCTTCATTTTAGCTGTAAACTTGGCTCTATTTTTTACAAACAATTGTTTTGGCAGAGAATCGTATTTCATAATTATAATTTGAATTGCAAAAATAGTTTTGTCTTGCGATTTAATACAACTTTTTAAAAAAATTAGAGACTATTTTTAGAACGTATTTAGTTTACGTAGTTGATGAGTGAACTTTGTAGTGTAAAATTTAAAAACCATGAAAACACTACTAAAAAAAATAATGATTGAAAAAATAGAATTTCAATCAAATGTAAATGAAGTTACAATTAAATGTATAATCAAAGTGAACGAACTAAGTTACCATAATGAATTGGTAATAAACTTTTCACAATTAAACAAACTAGTTGGAAAAATACAACAGCTATCACAATTTATAGATATTTACTCTTTCTTCAAAGAAACAAAAATCAATGAAATTGCAACTTTATATACCCTGGAGGGCACAGCTATTGAGTTAGATGCCTACGAATTTGAAGAAGTGATAGAAATTAATCAAACAAAAAAAATTAGCGCCTAGACAACTATTTTTGATTATTTCCGTATTATGCTAAAGATTAAAGTGTTTTTTATATCTTTGAAAGAATAAATGTGCTAACAAATAAGTTCATCCTATGAGAAAACTTGGTTATTTATGGTTCTTACCTTTTGCTCTATTAATTGTTGGTTGTATCAAACCTGAGATTATACCAGCACCAACACAAAAAGTAGATTTAACAGCATATTTCAAGGGAGACATAAATGGAACTAATATCAAGTGGGTTCAAAATGTGGACGACTATGATTGTTTTCCAACGATTACCAAAACTACTGTTCAAGGTACAGGACAAGCATCTAAGGCGGTTTATTATGCTGAAATGAAATCTGAATCTGTAAAAGGGTCCGTTCGCATCGGGATAGGAAGTGTTCTTTGGGACTACAACTTAACTGAAAACCCTACCATGAAACTTTTTAGTGAGTTTATGAATTTGAATACTAAACCAAAATATTCTAAAGATGCATCATTCGGATTTGAAGTTCAATACAAAGATAAATTAGGAAGGATTTGGTTGAGTGATTCTTTGACAAGAGGAAATAGTGTTCAATTCATCGGAGTTAAACAAGAATCTGACGTAGAAAATGATTACTCAAAATTTATATGCAGATTTAATTGCAAAGTATACAGATCATACATTGAAAATTTAGATACCATTTTAGACTCCATCGAGATTAAAAATGCTGAGTTTAAAGGTTGGTTTACAAGATAATTGATGAGCCGTAGCATCAAAATAGCAATAATTGGTGATTACAACTTTACGTATAATTCACATCATGCTACTAATTTAGCAATAGATCATGCTAGTCATTTTTTAGAAATTGAGATTAGTTATTATTGGATCAAGCTACAAGAGGCTAGTCAAATGTCTACTAATCAATTAAAAATTTACGATGGGATTTGGGTGGCGCCAGGTCCATACAAAAATGATTTTTTTCTTGGAGGTATTATTGATTTTTTAATACAACAACCTCAACCTATTTTTATTACTGGCGACGGATACAAAACCCTGATAGATGTCTTAATTGCTAGAAATAACCTGAATTTAAAAGGGGAAAAACTTATTTCAGATAATTTAGTAGAAGGTCAACAATTTGAAGAAATAAATATTGTCCCTAATTCGAAAGAGCTTATACAGCTTTATACCAATCATAATACACAAGAGCTTACATCATCTAGGTATAGCCTATATCCGAAAGTACTAAGCTATCTTGTTGATGAGTTTATCAATATTGAAGCGTATAATGAATTTGAAGAAGTAGAAGTGGTGAGTTTATCTAATCGAAACTTTTATTTAGCATGTGGTTTCTCTCCTCAAATATCATCGACAAGAGAAATTCCTCATCCATTAATATATACGTTTATAAAAGCATGCATGCTACAAAAGGGTATTACTTTCTAGGGAAGTTTCGTAACCTGTATCAATAAGTAAATGTTTACTTTCCGCAGCTTTTACAGCTAAATAATCACATCGTTCATTTTCTGGGTGACCATTGTGACCTCTTACCCATTGAAAAGAAATTTGAAAATTTGACGCAACATTGATATATCTTAACCATAAATCAGGATTTTTTTTGCCTTTAAATCCCTTTTTATGCCAATCATAAACCCATCTTTTCTGTACAGCATCAATCACATACTTAGAATCTGAAGTAATAATTACAGGAAATTTATTTGATTTTAAGGATTCTAACGCAACTATTATTGCTAACAATTCCATTCTATTATTTGTAGTCAAGCGATATCCTTGAGCTAATTCTTTTATCTTCCCTTGAAATCGTAGAACTACACCATACCCTCCATTGCCTGGATTTCCTTTAGCAGCACCATCTGTAAAAATTTCAATCGCGGGAGACATTTTTATTTTTGTTGATTTTGAAGAAATTCAATATGTTTCTGCATTCGTTTGATCATCCATTTTCTAACAAAATACATTAATAAAGACAGACCACTGAATAAGTAATAAACAGACCAACGGTCAAAGCCTTCTTGAAATCCTTTAAATGTTATTATTCCAAAAGTTATTATGGATGCAAGCAACCAAAAATAAAGCATGACTTTGTTGTACGTATTCATAGTTTTAGTTTTTAAGATTTAAAGTACCTCTCGGTTTAATAAATTGATATTCGCTAAAATCGGATGTCGTGACAATTCCATCTCCATAAAAACGAGCATCTTTAGTTTTTACTACTACTGATTTTGAAGAATGTATTTCTTGAGTTGATTGATTCCAGTTTAATTCTTCTGTTTCCATTTGCTGTGCTTTATTCAAGTTTTTCATTATTACTGAGTCACGAGCAATCATTCTCCCTTCATTTTGAATTATTTCACCATATTTTGCGGTTAACACTGTTTTAACAGACCCGTCAGGATTAAAAAAACGAACTTTAACCCCTTCCATAAACTTAATAATATGAGTTGGTTTATAATATGATTCAGCCAAAGTTGCATTCAACAGTACCTTCACCTGACCGCTATCTGAATAAATCAATTCTAAGTCTCTTGTTCGTTCTTCAGGGGCACCCGGAATTTCAGTCACTTTTTTAATTTCTTCTAAATCATTTTCACATGAAAAAAATAAGATTGAAATTATAAATGAAATTATAAATGGACTTTTAATCAATTTTATTTTTTTTAAACCAACGATCATAAAATGCAGGAGAAATAGTAATACCCAAGCTATAACCTAGTTGTTTTTCAATGAAGTCATTTGAATTCCCATTCTTTCTTTCGCCATAATTTACAGCAAAGTTCAAAGACGAGAGTGTTCTTTGAGAAGTAATTGGGAAACCAAAACCAAAAGAATAAATGGATGTAGAAAGTTGTTTCGAATTAAGTGACCAAGGCAATAAAGCATATTCGTAACCAATACGATATCTAATTCGAGAGAAAAAAGAAATGGATTTCGATCTATCATAAAAATCTACATGTGGTGCAAATTGCATACCTAGATTCAAATGTGTTGCGTCTGATAATGAAGTTGTTAAATAACTTGAATTAAGTTCACTCCAACGTGTGTTTTTGTATGAGGCAAGCAATATAAATTGAGGGATTCTCAACGATGATCTATTAAAATACTTTGTAAAATCATATTTAAATCCTATTTCATAGGATGATGGATTGAATACATTACCTTCGAAAATTTTATAATCAAGTGTATCAAATGAATTTTCATTTTTAAAATCTGAAGCACTAATCAAAGCTGTTTTACTTTCAGAGGATAAATTAACTTTGGTTTTATATATAGCCGAAAGAGATAAGTTTGAAGACTTAGAAAATAATACTTGATAATTTAATCCAAACTCTGGATTAAAACCATTTATTTTCAAGGAATTTTGTTTAATACTACCAATCAATTCATTTTGAATAGATACTGTTTGTCTATTCATATTTGTTCCAAAAACATTTCCAAGATTTGTACCGATTGAAAGTTTATGTTTTTCGAATGATAAAATTTTAATCGCAAGTCCTGCAAAAGCATAGGTTACGTTTCCAGAACCATATAATTGAGTTCTTATTGTATCATTGGTTAATGCATTTACAGATGTATTTATTACATCATATCCTGTATTTGATAAGGGTCTAAATCCGAATACAAAGCCCAACCTATTTTTAAAAGAAAACCCAAAAGCCATGTGGCTCAAGGCTAAGGCATTGTTTTTTGCTGTCGAACCATTTTGAATGAACTGGTAATTTTGAATATAAGCACTGGTCGAAAAAATAGGTTGACCGTGCGATAAAAAAGCATAAGATGAAGGATTGTAAATATTTAAAACAGTAGAATCGATATATACTGCTCTAGTATTGCCGAGTGCTGAAAAAGTTGCATTACCAGTATAATCTTCCTCACCTAATCCACTGATACTATAAGGACTTTTTGTGAATTGTTGAGCAAAAGTAATCTTGCAAAAAAATAAAAATAATAAAACTAAAAATCGTGTCATAAACTATAAAGAGTAGAATAAGCCGTAAAGCGTCAAATTCTGTTCAACAAAAATGTTGTTTTTTATTTGAAAATCAAAACAGTGAGCATCCCCCCCAGTAACAAAAATTGTTAAATCCGGATATTTGTTAGCATAATAATCTAGAAAATAGTTTATCTCACCTTGAATTCCTTGCATAACCCCTGTATGAATACAAGCATTCGTGGAATCACCATACCATTCTGCCTTGGAATTATCTTCAATTAAAGGTAAAGCTCCTGTATATTCATTCAAAGATTTATATCTTAACTTGATTCCTGGGGAAATTGATCCGCCTAAATAGGTTTTATGCTCATCAATGATGTCAAATTTTATACAAGTACCAATATCTAAGACCAATGCTGCGCCTTTTGCTAACGTAGCCGCTGCTACTACATTTGCTAATCGATCAGCCCCCAAAGTTTCAGGTGTTGTGTAAGTATTTTTAAGAGGTAATTCCATCCCCGAATGAAAACGAATTGGATTGTGTAACAACTGAAGAATCCAACGTGTTTCCTTTTCAGATCGAACTGAAGATACAATCGTGTTTTCGAAACGACGTTCTAGTAAAAAAGCTTTTAATGCATTCCAATCATCACTACCATAGTAAAGGACTTCTTGCAACCTATCTCCTTTAAAAACACCTGTTTTAATTCTAGTATTTCCAGCATCAACAACAATTGTTGTATCCATTATTTCCTTGATTTTATACAAATGTACCCTAAAAAAATCAAAAAAAAACGATAATAGTTGTAAGTAATAATTTTATTTGTATATTTGCACTCACGAAAAGGATGGGAGCGTAGCTCAGTCGGTAGAGCAAAGGACTGAAAATCCTTGTGTCGGGGGTTCGATTCCCTCCGCTCCCACAAAAAAAGGCTGATTTTATCAGCCTTTTTTGTTTTAATCTAGTTTGGATAATCTCTCCATCAAACCTTTATAACCTGTGAGTTCCATTTTTATAGATCCTACCATTAATTTTGTCTCGATCAATAAAGGAATTTTATTTTTATCGCAGGTAATGTAAAAATTACAATCTTCTTCATGTTTGAATACACGTCCTGTTTGGACAACCGGATTAAATAAATAACATTTAAATTTTCCAGCTCGAATCCCAACATTTTTAATCCCTTTATACTTTATTTTAATCGGAAATACTTTTTCGTCAACATAAGAATAAATGGTAAATACATCCCCTTTTTTTGCATTAGAAAAATCTAAAGTTCTCGCATAATAAAAAGATGAAAGCATGTCTTGGACATAACTAGGAACATCCGACACTTTTTCTTTTCCATTATCAATCATGTTTTTATGCTGATAAAATCGATACTCTTGGTTAATCGTATAGCCTCCTTCATCAACATCTCTTCTGAAAACATGTGGAAAAATTCCCTCTGCATCTATATAAGTCTCATATTTATCTCGGACTTTAAAAAACCAATCAAAAGCACCCAAACTTTTTCCAGTTCCTACACTGTGAAATACATCCCTTCCATTGATTTTAGTATCTTCTTTTTTTAATTCCAAACGGGCAAATCCAGCATCGATTAATCCATAATGAATAGTGTAATCTAATTGTTCTCCTTCTTTAAAAGAGGTTTGCTCGACTCTTCTAAAAATAGATGAAGTATAATCTAAAGGTTCCCTATAATCAGTAACAACAAAAGAAGATAAACCTATGGTTGCTATTATTAAACAAAATAAAGTCTTCATGATACTTAGAATTAATATTACAATTTAATTTAAATCAAAATATGTACCAAAAAAAGTCCCAACCGAATATGGTTGGGACTAACTTTCAAAACATACGTATATTAAACGCAGCTTATAATAACAAAATACATTTCACTACAATGAATTTCGGTGTTTTGCAATTCTAAACTTAATAGCATCTACTGTGTAATACATCACGGGTACCAAAATGATAGTTAAAAACATTGAACTTAATAAGCCCCCTATTAATACCCACGCAAGTCCATTTTTCCATTCTGCACCGGAACCTTTAGCGATTGCAATTGGAATCATACCAATTACCATGGCGATAGTAGTCATTAAAATAGGACGCATACGTTCACGAACGGCTTCAAGTAAAGCCTCTGTTACGTTTTTGCCTGCTGCTTTTAAATGGTTTGTAAAATCGACTATTAAAATGGCGTTTTTAGCTACTAAACCTAACAACATAATCATACCTAGCATCGTGAAAATACCAATGTTAGAACCAGATAAATTCAAAGCAAGTAAAGCACCAATTAAGGCAACAGGAATGGAGAATAATACAACAAATGGATAGACAAAATTATCATACAAGGCAACCATAATCAGATATACCAAAATCAAACCGATTAACATTGCCGTACCCATTGCTCCAAACCCCTCATTTTGTCTTTTCACTTCCCCACCCCAAATCATTCGCACATTTTCGTTAAGGGGTTGTTTATCTAGATACTCTTGAATTTTTTGAGCAAGAGTACCAGCAGGCGTACCTAGTACGTATGCACGAATCGTAGTTGAACTCAAACGATTCTTACGTTCCAAAGAACCAAAACCATTTTCAACAGTAATCTCTGCGAACTCTTCTAATTCAACTACACTACCTCTTGTTGTGTTAAAACTCATATTTCTAATATCATCCACATTTTGTCTATCTCCTTGGTTTAACATCACTCGGATGTCATATTCATTTTCTTTTTCAGAGAAATTAGAAGAATTATTACCAGACAAAGCATTTTGAAGTTGCATCCCTACTACAGCTATTGGTAAACCAAGTTGACCCATTTTCTCTCTATCTAATTCAATACGAATTTCAGGAGATATATCATCTGTTGAAATTGTTGGATCTTTAGCTCCAGGCATCACTAAAATTGCCTCTTTTAATCTTCTAGCTTCGTCCATTAATAATTCTGAATCACTACTTGCTAAGAAAATTTCGATTGGAGCTTCTTCCGATTCCACCATACCAATATTAATCGCCTTCACCTCAATACCCGCAAACTTAGTTTCAATACGTTTGCGAATTTCATTCATATAATTTGCAGTAGGAATACGATCTTGAACCCCATCTTTCAATTTAACTGTCAATTCTGAACGAGATTCATTCCCAAAAGACGCCGCTCCCATACCTGCACTCGGCCCTCCCACATTAGAGAAAACCATTTTTACATCAGGTTGTTGCAGAATAAACTGTTCTATCGCGTAAGTCGTTGCATTATTTTCATTAAATGGCGTACTCTTATCGTATTTCAATTTAATCATGAATTTCCCTTGATCTCCTTGAGCAACAAATTCTTGACCAACAATTCCTAAGCCCATTACTGCGCCAGAACCAATAAACAAAGCTAAAATTCCGATGCCAGTAATCAATTTATGTCTTAAAGCCCAAGCAACTACTTTCACATAAGATTCAGTAAAAATAGACACGCGTTTTTCAAACCAGATTAAAGGCCATTGCCAGAATTTGTCTTTCGAAAGATGTGTTTCCTTTGCAAAACGAGAAGCTAACCAAGGAGTCAAAGTGAAACAAACAAATAAGGACATTAAGGTAGAAATCACAACGACAATGGAGAATTGCTGTAATATATCTGAGATAGTTCCTTGTACGAATACTACTGGTGTAAATACCACTACATCCACAAATGTAATTGCGAGTGCTGTAAAACCAATTTCATTACGACCGTCTAAAGCTGCTTTTCGACTGTCTTTCCCCATCGAGAGGTGTCGGTAGATATTTTCTAGTACTACAATTGAGTCATCCACAAGGATACCAATTACCAATGACATTGCTAATAAAGTCATTAAGTTTAAAGTATAGCCTAATAAATACATCGCAATAAAGGTTGATATCAACGAAGCAGGAATCGAAACCAAAACAATGATTGCATTTCTTAAACTGTGTAAGAATAATAACATTACTATAGCTACCAATATAATTGCCAATTCCAAATCATGAAACACAGCATCAACTGCCTGAATAGTTGGTAAAGAAGTATCAGTAGCTACAACAAATTTAAGCCCTTCTTTTTTATATTTTTCTTCTAATTCTTTAAACTTAAGCTTTGAAAGTTTTGACATTTCAACCGCATTTGCATCCGATTGTTTCTTGATTCTTAAACCAATACCATTAATCCCATTGTAACGACTTATTGTTAATTGGTCCGCAGAACCATCAAATACATCCGCTACATCTTTTAATCGAATTATAGATGATCCGCTTCCTCCAATAATTAAATTTTGTAACTCGCTCACAGTCTTATATTTACCCGCTAAACGAACCGTCATTTGTTCATCAATACTTTTCACTTTACCTGTTGGGAACTCAACATTTGCTGTAGCAATTGCTTGGTTTATGGAAGCTAAAGATATGTTTGACAACTTTGCTTTTTCCTTATCGATATCAACCCTAACTTCTCTTCGTTCTCCCCCTAATACGTTAATTTCAGAAACCCCTTTTGTTTGTTTTAACAAAGGCAAAATTTCATTATCCATCAATTCGAAAAACGCTCTATCGGTAAGATTTTTAGCTGTTACCGAAAGCTGTAATACGGGAGAAGCGTTGGGGTCAATTTTTGCAATAACAGGATTGTCACAATCTTCAGGAAGATTTTTCTTAATTGCTTCAATTTTTCGTTGCGCATCTTGCATTACCTCTTCCAATTCAACTGAATGATTAAATTCAAGCATTACAATTGATGCACTCTCTAAAGAAAAGGAAGTTACTTCATTGATATTTTCCAAACCACTCAACGCATCTTCCAATGTTTCAGAAACTTGGTTTTCAACTATAGAAGGAGAAGCGCCAGGATATGTTGTAGTAACAGTTAAAATTGGTGGAGCAAAATCAGGCAATAATTGATAACTCAATTGCTTATAACTCAACCATCCTCCACCGATTAATACCGTAAAAATTACGATAATTAAAGATGGCCGTTTTATTGAAATTTCAGTAAGTGTCATAACAATTTAATTATTTGATAATTACGTTAGTATTATTTTGTAAATTGATTTGTCCTTTTACCACAACTAAATCGTTTTCATTAAGGCCATCAACCACTTCAATAAATTCACTATCTCCAATTCCAGCAGTAAATGATTTTAGTTTTGCTTTACCATTATTAACAACAAATACTTTGGATTTTTTTGTTGAACCAATCAAAGCTTTTCTTGGAATCGCCAAAGCTGTTTTAGCCTTACTATTGTTCAAAGCTACCGATCCATACATACCCGCCATCAAAGGATCTTCTTTTGAATTCGGAGTAGTAATTTCAATTTTGAAATTATGACTTGCATCAGCCTTGTAAGACACACTAGAAACGGTTCCTTTAAACTCTTTACTACCATATACATCAGCATTTAAAATCACTTTCTGTCCGATTTTAAATTTTAATATATCTCTTTCCGGAACCGAAATCGTTAATTTCAAAGAAGAGATATCAGTCAATTCAATTAATGGTGTACCTGCACCGATTACACTTCCTAAATCAATCATTTTCTTTGTCACTACACCTGAAAAAGGAGCTGTAATTGATGTGTTTTTTAATTGTTTTTTGATTAATTTATATTGTGCTTCAGCTGCTTTTAAAGCTAATTTTGTTTTTTCGCTTTGCACTCCAGAGATAGCATTTTGTTTGATTAATTGATTGTTTCTTGCATCATCATTTTTATTCATTTCAACATTTACCGATGCACTTTCCAATTGTAATTCCAACATTTCATCATCCAACTTAGCTATCACTTGTCCTTTGGAAACTTTATCTCCTTCTTGAACATTCATTTTGATGATTTTACCAGCAACATCAGAACCGATGGTGTTTTGACGAATCGCTTCAAATGTTCCTAAGAACGCAAACGCTTTATCAAAAGAATGCATTTTAGGTTTTTGATATTCAACTAAAATAGGTGCTGTACTATCATGTATGTACAATTGACCTTTTACATCTTCTTTATTTTTTTTCAATTTTAATACGCCTAAAGCAACTACTCCGAAAACTAAGACGATAATGATTATTCCTTTCTTGTTCATTTTTATTATTTTATATTACCAGTTATTTTTAATAATTCTAATTCAGCCATTCTTAATTGTACATAAGCAACTACAACATTTGTTTGCGCTTGATACAAATCGTTTTCACTTTTTAGTAAATCATTTGAACTAATTACCCCTTGTTCATAAGAGTATTTAGCTTGATTTTGCACTTTTTCAGCAAGAACTAATTGCTCTTGTGAAGTAACCAACGATTGTAATTGATTTTCAACTTGTTTTTTGGCATTTTCTGTATTTACTTCCAATTGTTTTTTAGCATAATCTAACTGAGAATCTAATTTTTGACGTGATAATTTATTTTGTTTAGCCTTGTACATTTTCTCTAGACCATCAAAAAGAGTCCAATCCAATTTCAAACCTACAATAGCACCATTAATGCCTTTTCCAAAATCACTTTCGGGACGATAGTTATAACTATATAGGGCAGTTCCATACATAGAAAGAACAGGTAAATATGACATGTTAATACCCTGACGTTCAGCATCATTCAATTTTTGTTGAGATTGAATTAATTTTAAATCAATCGGATTAATTGTTTTCTGATCGATTAATAAAGGTTTTTGTACATCTTCCTCACGTTGAAAATCAATTTTATCTTGGATGTTTTTTCCTATCATTAATTTCAAGTAGTTCTCTGTCTTTTCCTTATTAGAAATTAATGTTTGTTCTTGATTTTTAAGCGCTAAACGAGTAATGTTCATCTTATCCAATTCAGTTGCTATAATCATTTTTTGTTCATACATTGCTTGCATATTGGAATACATCTTATCTAAATTGATTATATTTTCTTTCACAAATGCCAATTGTTTGTTCAATGCTTGCAAGTTGTAATAGGTTTGAATCAATTGATACTTTACATTTTGTGTAGTCGCTTCCGATTGAATTTCAGAAACTTCTTTACTCACTTTCAAAGCCTTAATTCCAGCGTTAACTTGTGGGTTGTACAAAATTTGATTTAATTGTAGAGCATTACTTAAGTTATATGGAACTCCAAATTGTACTGCAACAAACGTCCCTTGAGGCATTCCGGCAATTTCCCCCGGGATTAACTGACCAGGAATGATTGCATTGTATTTATAATCTGCTGCAAAAAATAACTTTGGTAACAAAGCTGTTTCATACGCTAAGACCTGTTTAGTCGTAATCGCCACATCCAATTTTGCATTTCGAATAATTGGATTGGCAGTATCTGCCATTTTTAAGCAATGTTCCAAATCAAAAGTTTGCGTTCTTCCAACGAAAGAACTTAAAAACAACATACTTACGATGACTATTTTTTTTCTCATAATCACATTTTATTTATTTAGTTGGAAACAAGTAATTAATCACCATTTCCGTTACATACTGTTTATGTATTTTAAGGTAATCTTGGTATTGCGTGTCATTAACACTGTGTACCGCATTAATCATAGGTCTAGCCATAAATGGAAAATGACAATTAGACATTACAAGCAATAAAATGTTTACAATATCTAATTTTCTCATATCTCCTTTGTTTTGAGCTTCTATGACCTGTTTATGTATTTCAGCTTGTTCGATTGCCATTTCAAAATTTAATGATTGAAAAAAGCTTTCATTTCTCTTACCTAATTCTCCAATGATAAAAGCAGGGATTTCAGGGTGTTTGGATAATAAATCATATTCATGTTCAATCATTATCCTAGTCTTATGCTCCAAGGATAAATTACTTTTGAAAATCTCAAAAATTGAAGCTGCAAATTCGTTTAAAATAGAAGAGACAACTTTGTGAAATAGATTTTCTTTACTCTTAAAGTAATAATTTACAAGAGCTACATTCAATCCAGCTTGATTTGCTATCTCTCTTGAAGAACAACCATTAAATCCTTTTTCAACGAATATACTTCGAGCAGCCTCCAATATTTTTGCTTCAGCCGAATGATCTTTATCCATAGTTATTCTAAATGTGTGTATAAAAATATAGATTTTTTAAACACTTGTTTAAATTTTGAGTGTTTTTTTGAATAATATTTGTTAATATTATAATATACAGAATATTAAAATTAAAACATGTGTAATAAACAATTAAGTTTTCAAATTGTTTACTAATAAAAATAGAAATATAAAGCACAAAAAAAGGTGACATTTAGCCACCTTTAAAACAATCATTTAAAAATCAGTTTTATAAATCAAATTTGATCCCTTGCGCTAATGGAACGGTATCAGAATAATTAATCGTATTTGTTTGTCTTCTCATATATACTTTCCAAGCATCTGATCCAGACTCACGTCCACCTCCTGTTTCTTTCTCACCACCGAAAGCACCACCAATTTCAGCACCAGATGTACCAATGTTCACGTTTGCGATGCCACAATCAGATCCAGCAGCAGATAAAAATGCTTCTGCTTCTTTCAAGTTGTTTGTCATAATTGCAGATGATAATCCTTGCGGAACCCCATTTTGAATATCAATTGCGTTTTCTACGCTTCCTGAATATTTCATTAAATATAAAATCGGAGCAAACGTTTCGTGTTGAACAATTTTGAAATCGTTTTTAGCTTCAGCAATAGCTGGTTTCACATAACATCCAGATTCATACCCTTCTCCAGATAGTACTCCACCTTCAACTAATAATTTCCCCCCTTCAGCAACAACTTGTTTCAACGCATTTTCGTAAGCAGCAACAGCATCTTTATCGATCAATGGACCAACGTGATTAGCAATATCTAATGGATTACCAATTTTCAATTGTCCATATGCTTTCACAATTGCATCACGTACTGTATCATATACATCTTCGTGAATAATTAATCTTCTTGTAGAAGTACATCTTTGTCCAGCAGTACCTACAGCACCAAATACAGCACCAGGAACTACTACCTTTAAATCAGCAGTTGGAGTAATGATGATTGCATTGTTACCTCCTAACTCTAACAATGATTTACCTAAACGAGCACCCACAACCTCACCTACTGATTTACCCATACGAGTAGAACCAGTTGCAGAAATTAAAGGTACGCGTGTATCAGCAGTCATTTTTTTACCAATTTCAGCACCACCTATTACCAAACAAGAAACTCCTTCCGGAACATCATTATCTGTAAATACTTCTTCTGTAATTTTTTGACAAGCAATCGCAGTCAAAGGTGTTTTTTCAGATGGCTTCCATACACATACGTCACCACAAACCCAAGCTAAAGCCGTATTCCAATTCCATACAGCTACAGGGAAGTTAAACGCAGAAATAATTCCAACTAATCCAAGTGGGTGGTATTGTTCATACATTCTGTGTTCAGGACGCTCAGAGTGCATTGTTAAACCATATAACTGACGAGAAAGACCTACTGCGAAATCACAGATATCAATCATTTCTTGTACTTCACCTAAACCTTCTTGTAATGATTTCCCCATTTCGTACGAAACCAATTTACCTAGAGGCTCTTTGTATTCTCTTAATTTCACTGCCAATTGACGAACAACTTCCCCTCTTTTAGGAGCAGGAATTTGTCTCCATTGTTTGAACGCATCTTGTGCTTTCGCAATTACTTTTTCATATTCGTCTTCTGTAGCAGCAGTCACAGAAGCGATTAATTTACCATCTACCGGTGAATACGAATGAATCGTTTCTCCTAGGGTTTGGTACCAAAAACTACCTGTTGACGCACCACTATTTGTAGATTCAATACCTAATTGTTCTAATATTTCTTGGATTTCAACTCCAGCCAAAACTTCTGACATAATTTATTTTTTAGTTGTATAACAAAGTTACAAGATTATAAACGTTTTGAAAAATTTCTATTGCGGAAATTCTCCTGTTTCTTTTTGTTTTTCGATTTCTTTATCTACTGTTTCTAATTCACTAAAAAAATCTTCTCCAAAAGCTCTAACAATTGGTTCTTTCAAGAACTTATATACTTTCACATCTAATTGATCTCCACAAGCACAGGCAGATTTACAAATGTTCCATTCATTGTAATTCAACGCTGTAAAATCATTGTACTTTTTAACTCTAATTGGATATAAATGACACGAAATCGGTTTTTTAAACTCCGTTTTTCCTGCTTTGTGCGCTTGTTCAATGGCACATAAGGCAGTACCTTTATCATCAAAAGTGACAAAAGCACATTCTTTTTCGTTCACAAGGGTTGAAACCGGTTCGTTGTCCCAATCCATATAAAAAACTCCTGTTTCTTCCACAGCCGCAATTCCTTCGGGACGCATAAAAGGTTTGATTTTTTCTAAATCATCTTCCATTATGGAAACCTCTTCGAAGGTTAATGGCGCACCTGCATCACCTTCAATGCAACAGGCGCCTTTACACGCTGTTAAATCACAGACAAATTTCTTTTCGAATAAATCTATGGAAACAACTTTATCTTGGATTTCAAGTAACATAATCTAAAAAAATTAATTCTTCAATTTCATCTCCTCCAACATCTCTACCATCGTTTCATAAGCATAATCAGCAAGGATTAATTTTGGATTTGGTTGGTGTGTTTTTTCTGGAATACAAACCACGTGCATTCTAGCTGCTTTTCCTGATATCACACCGTTAATACTATCTTCGATCACAAGACATTTCAATGGATTTACCTCTAACATTTTTGCTGCTGTTAAATAAACAGCAGGATGCGGTTTACCGAACTCTTCTTCTTCAGCAGTATGAAGTACATCGAAATATTCACTAAGCGAACAAGTTGCTAGAATTGTGTCAACTAAGATGCGATAAGAAGAAGTCGCTAAACCTATTTTAATTCCTTTATTTTTTAGATAACGAAGCATTTCAACTACTCCTGTCAAGGGTTTTGCAGACTCTGATAAAAAAGCAACCATCTTTTGAATGATTAATTGCTCTACTTCTTTTTCTGTTTCATTTTCCCAGGGTGCTATTTTATACCAATAACTAATTACCTCATCAATTCTTAAACCGACCGTTTTTTGAAAATCTTCCCGTGTCAATTTGCACCCAACACTATGAAATGCCTCTTCCATAGCGACTTTCCAAATTGGTTCAGAATCCACTAAGACTCCGTCCATATCGAAGATAACCGCTTCGAATTCATTAATGTTTAATTTTGGCTGCATCAATTGTTAGTTTGTAAAGATATCCTCCACCAATAATTTTAGTGGATTCATCAGTTAGGTAAATTTCGTTTTTATTCTTTAATGTAATGGCTTCTTTCTGTGTATAAGGCTTCGTATAAAACTGTTTATCAAATTCCAATTTATTATCAATTAGCTTATAAATCAATATTCTATTGTAAGTCAAAATATATAATTGATCATTGTAAATATCTAAACTAGTAACAGCATCTTTGGTAAACCCATCTTTACCGATAAATAAATGGGCTTTTCTTTTCAAGTTATATTTACCAGATTTTGCAGGAAATTTATAAATGTATGCATTTCCTTCAAAAGGAATACTTCTACACTTGGTTATAATCCATAAAGAATCGTTGTGATAAGCAATACCTTCTGCATCAAAATTTAACGCTTCATCTTTAGGTGGGAAATCAGTTTGTTCGTTATATGACACCTCTATTATTTCTGCATTTAACAAATTAACATTTAATAAATTATGAGATTTTATTTTATAAATTCTCAAATCTTTTCGTTGGTTTGAATTATTTCCAATATCAGCAATGTAAATATTCCCTTTATCATCTTTTGTAATATCCTCCCAATCTACATTATTCGCATTATTTACAATTACTTGGTGAATGAGTTTCCCTTTTAAATTTACGAAATAAAGTATGGGTTTATCTCCACTATCATTATGGGTAATTAAAAGAGTATCATTATAAAAAATCAATCCTGAGGATTCAGTAACTATTTCAGGAAGACGCGCGATTTTTTGTACTTTCTGAGCAATCGTTGAAAAAGAAATACTGACAGAATACAAAATAAAAAGGATCTTTTTCATGCTAATATCTTTTTAAACTTCAATTTCGTTATCTCTAAATGCAGAGGGAATGAGAGCAGGTATTATTTTCAAAACAATCGGCAATAATATTGTACCACCAGGCAACATAAAAATGGTAATCGCTGGCATGGTTTTCACAATGTCCATAAATTGTGTTTTTACTTTTTCTTTCTCTTCTTTGGTTAGGTCTTCCGTAGTTGATTTTTTTATTAATTGCATCAACTCTTTACTCTGT
This sequence comes from Crocinitomicaceae bacterium, assembly GCA_046304235.1. GTDB lineage: Bacteria > Bacteroidota > Bacteroidia > Flavobacteriales_D > Crocinitomicaceae > CANHVK01. The sequence goes on from JBKCEW010000083.1 coordinate 19,187, forward strand.
TTGATTTCTGCAATTAATTTTTCTTTATTTCTACCTAAGATTTTAATCCAACGCATTGAAATATTATCGTAAATATGTTCAACAGTGCTTCTATTTTTTAGAAAAGAGATTTTATCGGCATGTGAAACAACAAATTGCTCAATTGAAACAATTGTTTCATTTAATTCTTCTCTAGGAATATGCAAGAAATCACAAAAACGATACAAAAATTCCTTTTCTTGCGAAATAGTATCGTGATTGGAATACATCGTAAGTACAGAAATATCTATTAAAAAGCGTTTGAACAACCAAATATGTGAAAACAAAGCTGATAAATCTGTAAATTTTGCTCCATTTTTAAAATAATGTAATGCTAATTTTTTTCTCTTTTCAGATAGATTTGCAGAAGCTAAAAACACATCGAACATCACTCTTTCAGAAGTTTGCATCTCACCATCTGCAAATGCAGAAATCACAATTGTTTTCAACACATCTAAAGCTAATTCTTCAAAATTTGAGTCGACAATAGCTTTCTTTGTTTTAATAAATTCATGATAAAGAATAACATCTAAATATACAAATGCATTATTTAGGTAATTCACCCACAATGCATTATCAATAAAGTTTTGTTTGATGTCTATTCTTTTATCCAGTATATATTCTAATCGTTCTTCTTGAGTTTCTTTTAAGAAAAAAGAGGTTAGTTTATGAACTGCTGGAAATGAATACTTTCCGTAATATTCATTCAATGAATCAATAAAAGAATCAAATTCGTTTAGTACATCTCCGCCATTAAGAACAAAAATAAATAACTGAGATTCAAAAAGTAATAATTTTAATTTTTCTTCTGTTGTCCAATTTACTTCCTCTTTTAAATTTAGTTGATTCAAAAATATGAGTTCGGTAGGAAAACCAAAAACAATACCAGACTGTGAAAGTTGAAGGTGAGCAAAGTGTTCTAAACTTAACTCTTTCGGTTTTTCAACATCAACAATAATTTTGCCTTTGTTGATGTAATCACCGTATTTATTAATCCAACCTTTAGAACCTGGAGAAAAACCCATAATTTATTTTTTTTCTTTGGGAAAATAAGCTTTTTGTCTGATTAAAATCATAACTACACCCACCGTTATGGATCCATCTGCCAAATTCCAAATCGCTGGGAATCCTTCCTTTCCGCCTAAAAATGGTAACCAAGAAGGCCAAGTAAAATTGAACTGGAACATATCAACTACATTACCAAATAAGAATCCTTGTTTTCGGACCTCAACAGGGTAATCTAAAAACTTGGTGTGACAAACTGCTTTAATACCTGAACCTTGTAATTGATTGTAAATGAGGCAAGGGTCAAATTTGAAAATAAAATCATAAAACATCGAGTCGATTAAATTTCCTACTGCACCTGCAAAAACAAATCCTACAGCAATCAAAAATTCAGTGCTTTTACCTGCTTTTGCTTCTTTATACCAATACCAAGCAATTCCGCCAATAGCGAAAACTCTGAATATACTCAAAGATAGTTTAGCCCAAATCGAACTACCGAATGTCGTTCCAAAAGCCATTCCTTGATTTTCCACATAGGTTAAACGCAACCAAGTTCCAGCTAAATCGATGTAATCTTCACCCGATTGAGCAAAACTCGTTTTCACCCAAATTTTCAACCATTGGTCTAAAAACAAAATAAGGGCTATTAAAGCCCCTACAAATATGATATTTTTACGCAACATATTATTTTTTAGCATTTTTAGCTTCAATACTCAATGTAGCATGAGGTACCAATAACAATCTTTCTTTTTGAATTAATTTACCTGTTTCACGACAAACTCCGTATGTTTTATTCTCAATTCTTACCAAAGCATGTTGTAAATTTTTGATAAATGTTTCTTGACGAGAACACAATTGAGCCACTTCTTCGCGAGATAAAGTTTCAGAACCATCTTCCATCATATTGAATGTTCTACCAGTATCATCTGTTCCGTGATCATCTGATAATGAAAGCGAGTTTCTTAATAAAGCGTAATCTTTTTCTGCTTCATCTAGTTTTTTATGAATCAACGCTTTAAACTCTTGTAATTCGGCGTCAGAATATCTTGTTTTTTCAGTAGACATAGCTCATTTTTTTGAGAAACAAATATAACTGAATTTTTTATTAATCATTATGAGACAAAAAAATTATTCAACTGAATTTTTCACTAATACTAATACAATATTATCCTTCATTTTTCGTTAATTTTGAACACATTCAATTTATTTTAAATGAAATTAAGTTTTCCAGTAATGGAACATTTTTACACCCTTCAAGGGGAAGGCTTTCATGCAGGAAGATCTGCTTATTTTGTTCGTTTGGGAGGATGCGATGTTGGTTGTGTTTGGTGTGACGTGAAAGAAAGTTGGGACGCTTCACAACATAATTCGATGACAATTGATGAAATCGTGAACGAGATCAAAAAATCAAAAACGGATTTTGTTGTTATTACTGGTGGAGAACCAGCAATGTACGACTTAACTCAATTCGTTAATATTCTACATGAAAATAAATTTGAAGTTGCTATAGAGACTTCAGGATGCTACCCTTTACAAGGAGAGATTGATTGGTATTGTTTTTCGCCTAAAAAGTTCAAAAACCCAGTAGAAGAGGCCTACCAAAAAGCAAATGAACTGAAAGTGGTGATTTTCCATCCTTCTGATTTACAATGGGCCGAAGAACATAGTATCAAAGTGAATCCAAACTGCAAATTATACCTACAACCCGAATGGTCAAAAAGCGAAACGTTATTAACACTAATTATTGAATATGTAAAGCAAAATCCAAGATGGAAACTTTCTTTACAAACACACAAATATTTAAACATTCCATAAAATGAATAAAGTCATTTTTCTATTTTTACTTTTTGGTTCTATTTTTTACTCTTTTGGACAACAGTATTCGTCTAACAGTAAAAAAGCAATAAAACTTCTAGAAGAAGCAATGGACGCTCCTCGCCAAAACAAAGACGTTTATGGAAGAGAGAATTATAAACTAGGTTTAGAAATCATTCAAAAATCTATTGAAAAAGATCCGAATTTTTGGGAAGCATATTTACTTGCTGGAGAATTTGCAGAAATGTCTAATCAATTACCGCTTGCCATAGATTATTATAAAAAAGCGATTCAAATTAACCCTAATCACTCCCCTACAGGAAATACCTATTTCTTTTTAAGCAACTTACAGTTTGCTATAGGTGATTATGCTAATTGTATTAAAACAGCTCAAGAATTTCTGTTATTTAAATCCGCCAATCCTTCGAACATTTCAACTGCTAGAAAATTAATCGAATCCTCTAACTTTGCCATTCAAGCAATTAGTCACCCTTCTAATTTTAAACCGCAGAATATGGGTCCAGCTATCAATACCAAAGACCCAGAATACTTTCCAACCATAACGGTAGATGGAAAAACAATATTATTTACTCGTTTAGTAGAAGATAATCGAGTACAAGGACCTTACAAAAAACAAGAAGATTTTTATATTTCTCATTTAGTAAACAATGCCTGGGTGAAAGCAGAACCTATGCCTACACACATCAATACTGTGAATAATGAAGGAGCACCGACCATTGCTGCAGACGGACGTTCTTTAATATTTGTTGCATGTCCCGATGCAAGTGGTTCAGACTACGGAGAAGGCAGACAAGGTAAAGGAAGTTGTGATTTATTCATTACCAAAAAACTTGGAAATAGATGGAGTACAGTTTCAAATTTAGTAGGGGGTATCAATAGTACTTTATGGGAAACGCAACCTTCGCTGTCTGCTGATGGAAAAACCATCTATTTTATCAGGAGTATACGTGGACAAAATGGTCAAAAAAATTCTGATATATACACGGCAACTTTAAATGAAAATGGCACTTGGGGACAACCTGTTAGATTACCAAATAATGTAAATACCACGAGTGAAGAAGAATCAGTTTTAATTCACCCCGACGGAAAAACACTTTACTTTGCATCAAGAGGACATATAGGAATGGGAGGATTTGATTTATATATGACACGTTTACAAGAAAATGGAACTTGGTCAGACCCAATAAATTTAGGTTATCCAATCAATACAAAAGATGATGAAAATTCATTAATGGTGAGTCCTGACGGAGAAATTGGTTTTTTTGCCTCCAATCGTGAAGGTGGTTTTGGAGATTTAGATATCTATTATTTTGATATGCCTCCTTCCTTAAAGCCAATAAAAACTCTTTATTTTGAAGGTTTAGTTACAGATGCTATAACTAAAAAACCTATCCCTGGGAAGTTTCAACTAATTGATTTAAAAACTGGAAAAGAAGTCGTTCGTTCTGAAGCGGATGCAGTAAATGGAGAATTTACAGTTTCTCTACCTGTTGGAAAAGAATATGCCGTAAATGTTTCTTATCCAGGGTATAATTTCTTCTCACAAAACTTCAATATGGAAGTGAAAGAAAATCAAGAGGCAGTACACTTGGATATAAATATGGTGCCTATTGGTAGTGATTTACCAGTCGTATTGGCAAATGTATTCTTTGATTTAAATAAATCAAACTTAAGGCCAGAGTCTTTTATCGAATTAAATAAATTGAGAGATTTGTTGATTAAAAACCCTACCTTGACGATTGAAATTGGCGGTCATACAGATACGCGTGGTGATGCTACTGAAAATCAACAATTATCAGAAGGACGTGCAAATGCTGTTAAAAATTACTTGATCGAACAAGGGATAGATGCAACTCGATTAAGTGCTAAAGGTTATGGTGAAAGTCAGCCAAAAATTTCAGACGATGAAATTACTGCATTAAAATCATCCGTAGCACAAGAAAAAGCACACCAACAAAATAGACGTACTGAATATAAATTTGTAAAATAATGAGCACTTTCTTAAAGTTAATACGTTTTTCAAACCTAATCATCATCGGATTGACAATGTATGCTGTTCGATTTTGTTTCTTTTCTATTGGAGGGAAAATAACAGTAAATGAAACGATTGAACAACTTTTATTTGGATTACTCGTTTTCTCTACCTTGCTAATTGCAGCGGCCGGGAACATCATTAACGATTATTTTGATATTAAGAGCGATAAAATAAATAAACCAGAAAATTGGATTATTGGAAAGATAGTTCCAAAAAGAAAAGCCATACTATACCACTGGTTACTTAGTGCTATTGCTTTTGGAATTGCCATTCTGTTAAGCATCTATTATCATACATTTTGGTATGTTTTTATTCATTTGTTTTCAATAAACGTACTTTGGTTATATTCTGTTTACTTTAAAAAAACTACCCTATTAGGAAATTTTATCGTTGCTTTTTTAACGGCTCTCGTAGTTATTCTTACCGGAATTCATTTTGCCATAAATGGCTCGTTTAGTACAGAAATACCAAATTCCATTTTACAAAGTTCTAAAGATGTGAGTTATGCCATTTTTGAATGGAAAAAAATATTTTTAGAAAATGGAAAGTTTATCTGGATTTTTGCCTTTTTTTCTTTTGTATTAAACTTTGGAAGAGAAATCATCAAAGACATTGAAGATATTGATGGAGATCGTATTTTATCCGCAAAAACACTTCCATTAAAATATGGAGTAAAGTATGCTAAAATAAGTGCAACAATCATTCTAGTTTTAATACCAATCTCCTATTTTTTTCTTTTAATATATTTTAAAGGAAATTTTTCGTTGTCAGAAATTTATGCAACTTTTCCTGTTGCAATTGCTACACTTACTACGCTAATTTCATTGATTTATTTGATAAAAGCGAAAACAATTTCGGATTTTAAAATTGCTGATAGACTATTAAAAATAGCTATGGTATTTGGAATTCTAACTCCCTTTTATTGGTGGTGGTTCTAGTTTAACGTATGTGTTTCATAAAAGTGCTTCATCAATCTGAAAGCATATTGTTTCTCGCTCAATAAATTTGCACTCAACCTTTTTAAGTTTTTACTTTTAGCAAATTCGTTTAAGAACACATACTTATCCAAATCATTTTTTGCTTCGGAGAAATACGATTTTAAATATTGTACTACAACATTCATATGAATCGTTGATTCAAGAAATTCACCGAAGTGATTCACGCAGCTGTCTTGATTATTTTGAATGTAAAAGAACAATTCTTCTAAAAAAGTTTTATCGAGTGGAAAGTTTTTATCCGTAAAAAATACTTTTACATAATTTGATAAAAAGTCTGAATAATAATACGGTTTCATAACACAAGTGATTAAGGATTAATACTTACTTGTTTTTATTTAAAGACGAACTTAATATTATTAACGTTGCCTTTTTATAAATATTACTTTCTTTTTTGCGTAATAAAAAAAGGCGCATCAAAAACTGATACGCCTTTCAAGAAAATAAGTCGTATTATTTTAATAAATCTTTTCTAACTTCTTCAACTAAATTAGTAATTTCAGTAAGTTGAGCGTCGGTCATGACTATTTTACTTGATGAAGTGTCTTCTATAACCAATTGTCCATCAACAATTTTTGTAGTAGGCTCACCTTGAATATATTCAATCTTTACATTTTTATACAAGTCATTTAACTTCGTATAGTTCTCGATGATTTTTTTAAATTCTGGAATTTGTTTACACATTTCAAGAATTTTCAATAAACTTTCTAAAACAATTTTTTGTTCACCGATTTTTTCTCTTAATTCTGTATTGGCGTTAGCCTTCATTGTTTGAGTAGCAATATGCAACCCTTCTAACCATGCTCCAGCAACAATTAATACCGATAATTCACCTCTATTTTGTGAACGCAAATACGCATCCATTTTATTGAAGCTATTAATACTTATGTATTGTAATGAATCAACATTGTTGTTATTCTTTGACAATCTTTGTAAAGCCTCGAAATCAAAAAACTGACCCACTTGAATCGCATCTGATAATTTTTTTACGGCACTGATACAAGCCAAGGAATACATTGTTTTATCATACACATTAATATACCCCATATCTGCAGTATAAACCCCGACGTTGAAAGCTTGTTGATAATTGGTCGTATACTTATTTACCTCTGAAGTTTTGTGCATGATATTTGCGTTAAAAGGAGCTCCTGATTCTTTTATTACTGTATTCATTTCAACAGGAGATGGTATAGACTGAATCAAATCATCAAGCATTTTTGCTTGTTTTTTGGAATTAACCATTAATGATGGGTCTCCTAATTCACTGTCTAAAGATGTGCTATCGCTACCACCACATGAAAATAGAGCCACAGAAAGCACAGCTATAGGTAAATAATATTTAAAAATTGATTTCATATTTATTAGTTAAATTATTAGGTTAGTTTTTAGAAAATCCAAGTATGTTTATACCACATTTTGCTTTATCGCCTTGGAAAGAATATTCAATGTAGTAAACTCCTGTAGCTGAACAAGGGTACGTTAATACAGGAAACACTTTTTTTGATGCTTTATCAAAATTCGAAGCTATTAATTTGTGATTTCGATCATACAATGAAATAATCATTTTATTCCCAGCAATATTTTCGTCACAAATAACAATTCTATAATTTGTACCTTTAGAGAACACATAACTATATTCTCCTTTTGCGCCTCCTTTTGCATTCGAATATTCAAAAGATTTAATGAAATTAAAATCATCTAAGGCACTAGAACAATTATCCATGAATGCATCAGAACTACATTGAGCATTAGAGAAACTAGATGTACCTAAAAAAAACAGTAATAAATAACTCTTTTTTAAGATTATGTCTTTTATTGTTTTAATCATATCAAATATTTATAAATTAAGTTCTAAATTAGTTTTTATCTGTTAATTTTTCAAATTCAAACATTAAAAAATAAGTAAAAAAGCTAAAAACCTAGAATTCTAACTTCAGTTCTACGATTTAATTGATGATCTGCTTCATTATTTGCGTTTTTAATGATTGGTTTTGACTCACCATAGCCATTGCTGATTATCAATTTTTTATCAATTCTTCCCTCAGTTATTAAATAATTCATTACCCTTCTAGCCCGCTCTTTTGATAAACCTAAGTTATAAGCGTCAGTACCTTGTTCATCGGTATGAGCACTTATTTCAATAGAAACTGTTGGATTGATTCTCATGAAAGAAATGAACCTATCAAGCTCAATTTCAGAAGCAGGTTTGATATCTGATTTATCAAATTCATAATAAATATTCATTCTGAAAATCTTATCTACTTTTAACGTATCCATTTCTATACTCAAATCTAAATCCCCATTTTCATTGATATTTTGAAGATTGATATCCACCATAGATGGTAAATAGCCCTTTTTATTGACCATCATTTTATATTCTCCATCAGGATTGACTGTAAATTGAAACTCACCGTTATTGTCTGTTATTTGAGTTTTAGTCGCTTCAATATTAGAATAAACATCAAGTTGCGCGTTTGAAACAACAGAATCTTTATCTTTCACTTTACCTTTGACATCAATTCGATCTTTCTCTATCATTTCTATATTGTAAAATGGAGCATCTGTTAGATAAAAGTCTTTTGTATTAATTTCAATTTCCCGACTTTCATATCCCGGTTTGGAAGCAAAAATAGTGTATACTGGTTTTAAAGGATCAAGTACAAATAAAAACATACCCGCTCCATTACTTTTGGTTGATGCTTGTATTGAATCTTTTTGATATAACTTAATCTGTACATTTGATAACTTAAACGATTCAGAAGTACACATTGCTCTGAAAACTACTTTTTCTGGTATAACTACTTTATTTGTATCTGCAGAAGTTTTTACTATTTCCTGCTTAATTTCATGAGGCTTAGCCAAGGAATCAGAGATTGACAATGAATCAATACCAGCCAACATTGTTATAGTATCAAGTGAATCAGTAATAACCCGATTCGTATCTTGAATATTGGCATTAAACTTTTTTACTTCAGAAGCATCCGTTAATAAATAAGTATTCCCTGCTGTTAAATCATAGTCAAATTTAAATCTTGCAGTTGAATCCATTTGTTGATAAGCTAATACATTGTCGTTTTCGGCTAAGGAAACAAACCCTTTGGTGTACTTTGATTGATTTACTTTCTGTGTTGAATCTAATTGATACAAAACCCCTTCTACTTTAACGGGTTTGTCAACAGGTCTTATTTCGAATGCTATATGTTGATTTGGTTCAGGAATTTTTCTAGTAATTCCAACTTTAGCATATCGAAATCCATCTTTTCTAGCGGATAAAGTATAACTAACATCAGGTTGAATACTTGCTATAAATCTTCCGTTTTCCCAATTAAAAAGTATTTCTTCTTTCGTTGAATCATTTACTATTTTGTAGGTAACTCCATCATAAAAACTTTGATCTAATATTGAAATATCCGCACCTTCAACACTTATAGAGAAAGGTTCGATATGACTAAATGTATAAACATCATCTGCTCCTTTCCCATTGAATCTATCTGAAGATAAAAACCCACGATTCAATTTTGAATCTTTGATAAATGCAAAATCATCTCCGATAGTATTGATTGGCGCACGCATATTCATAGGGTCTGTCCACGCAGTATCATTTTTTGGCTTAGAATAAAAAATATCAAGTTTTCCCATCCCTGGGTGAATGTTAGAGGAAAAATACAAAGTAGAATCTTCATCAATGAACGGAAATAATTCATTACCAAATGTATTGATAGGTTTTCCCAAATTTTTAGGTTTACCCCATCTTCCATTTTTCTGTAATTCACTGTAATATAAATCGGTCCCCCCTACGCCACCGGGCATATCAGACATGAAATAAATACGTTTTCCATCTTTGGTAATAGAAGGATGACCGACTGAATACAATGAACTATTAAAATCAAAAGCACTCTTTGCTATTTTCCAATTATTGGCACTATCTTTTTCAGTAACATATACCTGTAATGTTTTTAGGCGTTTTGTGTCTTTGGATTTATTACCAATTACACTTTTAGTAAAATATAATTTACTAAAGTTATTTGTAAAAGTACCGGGGCCTTCATGTTCCACCGAATTTAAATTTCCAGGGAATTGATCTGGAATTTTAATGGAGTCGGTTGGTACATTCATGTAGGTAAAATAATAATCCAAAGCTGGATTAGGGCTTCCTCCATTAAAATTTAGCAATGGTTTTTTACTCCCCTCGCGTGAAGAACATAAATAAACCCCATCCATGTAATAACCAGCAGCAAAATCAGGCGATTCTGTACTAAATTTATCGACTAGATTAACATCATATTCTACCGGTTCATCTAACCACTGTTGTGCCATCAAACAAGATTTTATCATACGATTAGCATTGGCACTATCGGCTGGTGCTTTCGATCGATATTTCTCAAAAACAGTAATCGCTTCCAAATATTTAGAGGAGGCTTTTAAAGCTAAACCGTAATCAAAATAACTTGTTGCTGGAGCTTTTTTATTTTTAAGTATTTTCTGGTAAGTTTTTTCAGCTTCTTCAAATTCTCCTATGATTCTGTAACAGTTCGCTAATTGAAGTAATGCCTTTTCTTTATCCGCAGGCTTTCCTTGTTTCGAAGCTTCCACATACAAAGGAACAGCATCTTTAAACATATTTAAATCAAAGTATCTATCTGCTTTTTGCATATCATTTTTTTGAGCATAAAAATTTCCTTTTACCAATGCTAATGATAAAAAAATCAAAATGATGATACTATGTTTAACCTTTCCTATAATTCTTTATTTAAAAATAAAATCTTGGATCTATTTCCTTAATTTGCTGTGGTGGTAATAACTTAATTCCATACCTCAACATTATTTCGTGTGCCGCAGAAGAATATTTTGCAATCGGTGAAATTCGCATATCATATGAATAAGCCACTCGAATTGCATCAGTAATATGGTATTTTAATACAAATGTCATAGCATCACTTGTTCGATAACCAATACCAACTGTATATTTTTCTTTGTAAATCGCATTCACATACAAATCAATCTGAGAAGGTGCGCCTGCCACTTTTTTAAGTAAGAAACAAGGCTGTAAGGTTAGACCACTTTTATAATCAAATGCATAACCTCCTGACAAAAAATAATGACGAGATAATTCTGCTACCAAAGGCCTGTCATTTCCTGTAAAATTTAAATCGCTTCCAAATAAATGTTGTATTGAGAAACCAATAAAGTATTCTCTTCTTTTTTTCCTGTTTACCGACTGATATTGTATACCAAAAGCGCCATCAGGTTTCATTACTGACTGTTTTTCGTTTGGTATAGCTTGATCATTTGGATTTACTTTGTGCAATTGTGTAAAATCAATAGATTGTGAAAATATTCCGAATTCTAACCCAACAGATAATTTTCCATCACCAATCCCTAGGTGATAAGCAGAAATTAAATTAACATTCAATTGATTTGTAGCGCCCAATTTATCATTGACAATTTTTCCACCAAAACCCATTGATTTGATTTGCCAAGGGGCGTGAATTGTAAACATCTGTGTTTGAGGAGCACCTTCAATTCCTGTAAATTGAGTTCTATGTTTAAAAGAGTTCACTATCCAACCCGAACTTCCAGCATAAGCAGGATTAAATACCAATCGATCGAAATTATTTTGGGTATACATAGGTTCTTGTTGTGACCAACAAGTATGCTTTAGTAAGCATATAAATGCAAAAATAAATAGTTTAAGATATGTATACTTTCTAATAATCATCGAGTAATTACAACAAAACCTTTATATAATTCGTGGCCATTCCCTAAATCAATCACATAATAATAGGTGCCATCTGGTAGTTCATCACCTGCCATGTTTTTACCATTCCACTCATTTAGATAAGGAGTTTTTTCATAAACTATAACTCCCCATCGATTAAAAATGGTGATACTACTTTTAGGGAAATAATCAATATCTATCAATTCCCAAACATCATTTGATCCATCTGCATTTGGAGTATAAATTTGAGGGATTTTAAATGGTAATTCTTTCAGACATCGATCAATCGTAATTAGTACCTCATCTTCAGCACTACAGAAATCATTGGTTGCTTTTACTTTATAAGTTGTCGTAACATATGGCGCAGCTTTTGGACTTCCCTCTAAGGTATCTGATAAACTCTTATCAAATTGCCATACATATGTTTTACCTCCCGTTGCATTTAATTTTATGCTATCTCCTCGACAAATAGTTTCATCAGAACCTGCATTAACATTAGGTACAAGCTGATCAACAAAGACAGATACCGAATCTGGAACACTAGAACAGCCATTACTAGTTACAGTCAACTTAAAAACAGTACTTTGTTGGGGCTTAATTGTAAATGATTTTGCGTTTTGACCAGTATTCCAATTATATTTAGTTGATGGATAATATAATTCATCAAACTCTGTATTAATAGAAATTTCAGTTCCTCTACAAATTCCTGTATCTGAAATACTAACTTTTGGATCTGGTATTGGATGTAAGTTTACATTTAATACAAATGGACTTCCAACACAGTTACCAAGGATACTCGATGTAGGAGTAACTTGATATTTAATATTTCCTGAAATTGTTTTTGTTTTTAATATTTGATAAATCTTGGATGTATTTGTACTTTGATTTGATTCACCTTGAATACTATCCGCTGGAAATTTATCAGAAACATTCCAAGTAAATAAAGTATTTAATGGTACTATATTACCATTTTCTAAATCTTTTGGTATAAAATTTAAAGTATCACCATTACATAATGCTAAGGAAGTATTATTGATTAAAGGCTTTGCGTAAATATCAACCAAGAATTCTTTTTCTATTCCTTTACAACCATAAAATGAAGTAGGTTCTAAAGTATATTTTACAGTTTGTTGAACAGAACTTGTGTTTACTAATAAATCATTAATAGAATCTTTGGTAGATTTTGTTTTTGTTTCCCCTTCTACGGATAAGTTATCCTCTGCACTCCAAGAAATTTGAGAAGGAACAGTAGTACTTAATTTTAAATCGACTTTATTTTGGCTACAAAAAGCTTTCGATAGTTGATTGGTGATTTCTGGTAATGGTTTTACTATTACAGGTATATCAAATGCTTTCCCAACACATTTACCAGCGGTAGGAACAACACTATATACTACTTTTCCAAATTCTGTAGTCGAATTTAGTAATTGATTAACAATTTGATCCAATCCGATTACCTCTTCAGTCGTTCCTTCAACGGTTCCATTAGGAATTGCTATAGGTTTTACCCAAGTATATTTCGTATTTGTTGGTACAATAACAGATACAGAGGGACTACCATTAACAGGTGACTTCACGATTGTTTCGCCAGAACAAATAGAATCTATAGTAAAACTTGGTATTTCTGGAGTTGGTTCTACAAGAATTTTATAATCGAATGATTTACCTAAACAATTACCAGTAGCTCCAGATCTGGGTGTAATTTGATAGGTCAATGCTATAGGTGAATTGGTTTTATTAGATAATAATTGAGAAATCGTATTTGAACTTAACGTTTGCGCTGATACTCCGGTAATTGATCCTGCAGTAAATATTGGTAAAGGCCAAGTAAAAGAGGTGTTTAACGGAACTATATTACCTAAAGGTAGTTGGTTTTGTGGAAGTAAATTAAAACTTAACCCACTACATATTGTATCAAATACGGACTGAATGACAGGTGTAGGATTTACCTTGATTGAAACTATTTGTGTTGCGCCAATACAACCTAACAAAGATGTTGGTATAACAGAATAATTAACAGTCTCTTGAGTAATTGAAGTACTTTTTAGAGTGTCTTTTAGACTATTTGATGTTTGAATTAATAGCGATTCTCCATTTATTGTAGGATTGTCTGTTCCTTGCCATGTATAAGTCGAGCTGATATCTGAGGTCAAAGGGATTTCAATAATATTATTACTACAAATAGTTAGATTACTTGAACTGGTCATAACTGGATTTGGATTCACAGTAATCTTAAAATCAGTTGACTTTTTACTTGAACAATCATTAGAATCTTTAGCAATTACATAAATTAATTTTGATGATTTTAAAGAGGTATATGTATAGTTTTCATTATTCGTTGATTGTAAGATATTGTTCGTTGTTGCATCATAAAATTGATAATTTTTTAACCTAGTAGGTAAGGTGGATATAGTAATGTTGTCACCATCACAAATCGTATTATTCAGTTTATTACTAGATAAACTTACTTCTGGTAATTGAAATAATGCAATATTTAAAACAGGGGTAATTGATCCAATACAACCAAACTTATGGATAGCATTTGCTGTTATAGAATAGGACGATGCTATGCTAGTTAATTTATATTCATGGGAATTGATAGTTTGAATAAGATTACCATTATTGTAAAAATTGTATAAATGATAATTTTTTTCAGGAATATTAATTGTAACATCCGAACCTATACAAGCACCACCATTTATCAAATCAGCCTCTAAAGAAATCACCGGATTTTTTACAACAGTAATAGGCAATAAACTACTATATCCAATACACCCAATATCATCAGTTACTTCAACATCAATTATTTCCGACTTTGTAATTTTTGAAAAATAATATTCGTTATTATTTGAGTTTTGAATTATATTTCCTCCTGATCTAAAGGCATAATTCTCATAACCAGATGGACTTGCAATAAAGGTAATTTCCTTTTGTTCACAGATGCTATCATTAGAAATACTGGTTGAAAGTGTCACATTCGGTTTAGGATTAACCGTAATTCTAACTAATTTTTTCACACCAGGGCATAACGGTTCGTCTGTTCTTCTTATAGTTACACTCAAAGTATCTGTTTTGAATGGTGCAATTTGATAAATTGTAACTGTATCTTCAAAACTCGCATTCCAACTTAATAAACTTGTGTTATTATTAATATTCGTTACTCTTGCAATAAAATCATCTCCATCACAAATAGAATCGTGATAAGTTAATTTATATGTGATTGCTGTACATACTGAATCTATGTGATTAGTCGTCTTTCTAATTATTGTATCAGATTCTAAACTATTTCCACAAGCTCCTGCGCCAAGTGCAATGACTTTAGCATATTTTGATTGATTCATTCCTATGCCCGAAATAATGTGACTTTTTCCCAAAATACCGCTACTTGGTGTAATATATGGTTTACCATTCACACTAATCATGTAACCAGTTGCTTGAGGTACTGAATCCCAAACAAATTCGATACTTGAATCCGTAATTGTTCCAGAATTAATAATTGGTCTTTCTAGGGGTTTATCAATAATTAATTTTAAAATATCAGAGGTATCAGTACAAATACCATTACGAGCAACAACTTTTAAAAAAACGGTTGACTTAAACATTGATAATTTGTAGCTATTTGAAGACCCTGAATATAATGTTGCAGATCCATTAAAAAAACGATAATTATCATAATCAACTGGCGAAGCGGTAAGTGTTAAAGAATCTGTATTACATAGCAAAGTTGGGTCAACTGTAAGTTTTACATCTGGCTGTTTAATCACTTCTAATCTTGTATACTTTATAGTAGCTGGACAGTTTTGCTCATTCAGGTTTTTAACCGAAATAGAAATAATAGTATCTTTTTTTGGTTTAACTGTTAAACTTAAATTTTTGCTAAAATTTTTAGTATTCCAAGAAACTGCATAATTTGGAATATTAATATTTGAAATATTTAAACTTGTAGACTGACCTTCACACAACGTTTTACTGTTTTCAGATGTGAATGTAATGGATGAACAAGGTAAAGTAAAGCAACTAGCTTGTAAAGAAACAGGGGAATTTCCGCAAATAGTTGCTCCTTTGGCTCTTACAGATATATAAGAAGCTGAACCAGGTGTTAAACCATTTAAAATATGATTTACCCCTGTATTACCAGATGTTGGTGTAATCCAATTTCCACCATCTACACTTACCTCATAACCAATCGCATCCTGAACAGCATCCCATTTAAATTCAATAGATGATGTTGAAGATGTACCACAGTTAACTACTGGTTGATTTAAAGGTTTTATTACAGTATTTACAATTGTATTTGAAGTTGCTGAACATCCATAATTTGTAGCAACAACTTTAATTGGAACACCGTCTTTGATATTTTTTATTTTAACACTATTCCTCCAATTATCTTGAATGATTTGATTACCATTATAAAAAGTATACCTTTTATAACTTGGAGGTGTAGCCGTAATTATTGCTGTGCTTCCACTACAATTTGTAGTTGGAATATCTGAAGAAATTGAAACTTTTGGTATTTCAAACACTTTAAGTTTAAATATTGCTTTATAATATGAACAATTTGTCAAATTAGTTGAATCAACAATATAAGCTGTGATTTGTGAATCTTTTATAGGAGTTAAAGTATAAGTGCTATCATAACTAGGCGTTTCTCCGTTCCATGCAATACTATAATTTCCTTGATTTAAACCATTTATTTTTAAAGTAACAGACTCTCCAGCACATAATGTATCATAGGGTAGATACTTAATTGGCAAAGGGTCACAAGATTTAGCATAACATGTCAATGTATCAGATGCGATACTCGTACCACAAGAAAAGGAACCTAAAGCCTTGACAACCATTTTAACAGGGTCTCCATCACTCAATCCTGTTACCAAATGAGATAATGAGGTTGCACCCAAACTAGGGGATTGAAATACCCCTCCATTTATACTTATTTCATATCCAACCGCTTCTGGTAGAGGATCCCACTGAAAATCAACCTGCGTATTGGTTGATTTACCGCAATGTACAACAGGTTTAGAAATCCGTTCAACTACATTGAAAATAAAAGCATTACTTGATGTTTTTTTACAACCATTCAAATTTGTCGCTTCAACAAAAATCGAATCATTTGTTCTTATACTAGTAGTTTTAAATTCACTAGCTATACCACTTTGCAGAGGATTACTGAAATTAAAAAATGTATATCCTTTATACGAATTTGGAACACCAGTAAAACGAACCTCATCACTATCACATATTATATTGTCAAAATCAGAAGAACTCAAAGAAACAATAGGCTTTGCTTTTACCTTAATGGGTTTATAATTACTTCTTGATGAGCTACACCCTTTTGCGTCTAATCCAACAACATAAAACACATCTTTATCAAAAATTTGATCTGAGCTATATTCAAACTGGTCTCCTTCTTGAACTACTTGACCATTTTTATAAAATTTATAATCTACCAAAGATTTAGGCTCAGCATTAAAAATAATTTCCTCGAAATCACAAATAGTATCTGTGGTAGACTTTAGAGTTATAACAGGACTAGTTTGAATGGTTACATTTGAGCTATGAGTTGCATTACAGGTACTGTCAACTAAATCCAATTGAATTGATTTGATCCCTCCTTTAGACCATTTTACCCAATGAGGTCCAACCCCAGTTGAATTGCTTGTTCCTCCATTAAAATTCCAGGTATATTTTGCATTAGGTCCGCTTGTACCACTAAACGTAATTTGAGTTGAATCACTTGAACAAAAAGCATCTTTTGACAAAATGAAATTTGCCTGTGGCGTTGTTATTACGTGGACGATATTTGAAGTTGTACTCGTGCAGCCAACATCACTTTTTACAGATAAACTGATATTTTTATAACCAGGAGTTTTAAATGAAATAGCTGAAGGATTAATTACATTTGAAGCAGGTGCTTCACCACTGAAATTCCAATTCCATTCTTTAATTGGCACATCAACTGTATCGGTAATATTTGAAATATTTACTTGAAATGGAACACAACCAGAATACTTATCTAATAAAAACTCAGGAGAAGGTAACGCATTCACTTTCATTAATTTTTGATAAATTGTATCCTCCTCACACCCTTTTAAATTTTTAACCGTTAACTTAACATCATAAATACCTCCTAGCGTATATATTTTAATCGGGTCTCTTAAAGTTGACGAAGTATTGTCTCCAAAGCTCCAGTTGTAAGTTCCAATATCAGATAAATTAGAAAAAGTAACTTTATCAGTAATCGCGCATACAGATGATGTATCTATAGTAAAATCAACTTTTGGAGGAGAAAAGACCTTGATATTTATCGATGTTTGAGTACCGCCATTACAATTTTTTGTCAGTGTAACGGTATAAGTAGTATCTCCCAATTTACCAGCTTTAAAAACATGAAAAGGGGTTGCAGATGTCGAAGTCTGAGTTCCATCACCAAAATCCCATATTCTAGAAAAAGAACTATTAGGATCTTTAAAGTAGATAGAAAAAGGAGAACAACCTTCTAACTTTCCATCAGGTGTAGTAAACTCAATAACAGGAACACAAGGTTGAGCAAAAGCTATTTTAGAAAAAAATAAAAAGAAAATAATTAGCAGGCCGAAATAAGGATAACTTCGGTTAAAGACTTTATTAAAAAAATCATTCTGCCTTGTAATCATTTTAACTTTTTTTCAATTTAAATTTAAATGAAATACCTGAAATATATGTGATGCCTTTTTTTAATCCATCATAATAAAGTGTTGCATATAAAATACCACTAAAAATCCAAATTACCAAAATATTAAAACCAAACGAATCATATAACTTACCGAATATCGGTTTGTTAGGCGCAAAGAAATGTGTTCTGAAAAAACCACTTGTTTTAGAATCTTTAAATATTGGATCTTTCTTTTGAATTAAATAATTGTCTTTGACAATGATTTTATTTTTCTCTACTGATTTGGTTACTAATTCATTCAAATATTCATTTGTATAATCATCTTTGGCTTGAATAAATGCTTTTTGAGCTTCTGGACTCTTCTGTAACTGTTGCATAGCAAGCATCTTTTTACCATTTACAACATTGAATATTTCAGTATAATAAGCAGTAAGATTTTCTAGTGTAACTCGTACATTGTCTATTTCTGAATCATTAAAATTTGAATGTGTTAATTTAGGATTGTGAGAAAAAGTAATGCGTTTAATTTCTGCTTGTTCAAGATTAAGTTCGTTCGTAATCGTCTTTAATTTATCATCTATTAATAAATTCGAAGAATCACTTGGCGTATTTTTTAACTCAATACATTCCTCTAATAATTCTTGCAATTTTGGAATGTAGTACGCCTGTTTGAAACTAGCCATACTTTCCTTTTTCTCTATTTCAAATAATTCCTTTTCAAAAGGATTATTCATAAATTGATCTACCATCAACCCCTCAAATGCCCATCTGGAAACCATCACCTCGGCAATCGCAGGGACATCTTCTCCCCCACCTATTGCTCGATTCAATTTATCAAAACTGAACATCGCACCTCCCAATATCATTTGTGGAATAACGATAAGTGGAATCAAAATATAAATCGTAACAGCAGAATTAAAACTTGCTGAAATATTTAATCCCAATAAGTTAGCAAAACAAGACACGGTGAATAACATCCACCAATAATCCCAATACATTCCGTAAATACCAACAATTGAATTTCCAATAACAACAAAAAGTAAACTCTGAATCGCTGATATAGAAAATAATATCATCAATTTAGAAACGAGATAACTTGACTTACTCAAATTTAAAAAACGTTCTCTTTTTAAAATTTTCTGATCTCTAAAAATCTCTTCTGCGCTGACAGTCAGTCCAATGAACAACATAACAATGATGCTCATAAAAATGAACGCAGGAATATTATCATTTTCACGGAATAAATAACTTGCTCCAGGAATTTCAGTGTAACGAATAATAAAAGAAAGTACAAAAGCTAACACAGGTGCTTCCAACAAATTAATCCAAAGATATTGTTTGTTACTCCACTTTGATAGCATATCACGGGTAGCAAAAATTTTTGTTTGCTGTAACCAAGTAGGAATATTCAACGCAACATCAGGCTTTTCAGATACCGTTTGAATATCTTCTAATGTGATTTGATTATTATAAAGTTGGTTCCACTGTTCCGGTGAAACTTTACGTTTATTCGTGAAATTTCCATAATCATCGACAATTTTAGATTCGATGATATTAAAAACCAATTCTGGATTTACTGTACCACAAACCAAACATTGTCCTTGTTCCGCATTTGCTTGATTGTCTGCTTTTTTGAAATATACAACCGCCTCAACTGGGTTTCCATAATAAATTTGGTAACCACCTACATCCAAGAAAATCATTTTATCAAACATCTTGTATATATCTGAAGATGGTTGGTGAATCACAACAAAAATCAACTTTCCTTTTAAAGTTAATTCACGTAATAAATCCATCACGTTTTCAGAATCCCTTGAAGAAAGTCCAGAGGTAGGCTCATCCACAAATAAAACTGCAGGCTCACGAATTAACTCTAATCCGATATTCAAACGCTTTCTTTGTCCACCGGAAATTGTCTTTTGAAGTGGATTTCCTACCTTCAAATCTTTTCTTTCTGCTAGTCCCAAACTCGAGAGGACATTCATTACCTTTTCAGTAATCTCCTCATCTGTGGCATCTTTGAAACAAAGTTTAGCATTATAGAATAAGTTCTCAAAAACAGTTAACTCCTCTATAAGTAAATCATCTTGAGGTATATAACCAATTAATCCTTTTATCTGATCTTTGTCTTTGTAAATATCAATTCCATTAATCAGTACTTGACCCTCAGAAACTGGTTCAATTCCAGAAAGGGCATTCAATAAAGTTGTTTTTCCAGCACCACTGGAGCCCATTAAACCAATAAGTTTACCAGAACCTTCAGAAATGGTAACATTATTTAATCCAATAGCACCATTTGGGAAATAATAACTAATATTTTTTGCTTCGAAAGATAAATTAATCCCAACCGCATCAGCCCTGAATTTTGATACTATATCACTGTAAAATATAGGCTTACCCCCAGGAACTTTAATCGTACTACCAGGAGCAAACAAGTACATTCGAGATGGATTAACAGGTAAACCATTTAGAATGACATCACTTTTTCCATCGTATTTTAGAAAATATAAATCTTCTGATACAACTCTTAAAATCGTAATATTTCCTAATAATTTGGAAGATATATGTTTACATGAATATTCCCAAGCCTGATCATCATCACTAATGACCATGATTTCAGCAACATCAATTAATTCAGAACTTTCTTTTTTACAAAAATCAACAATTGCGTTATACTCTTCTTCAACGAAGTTAAATACTTCAGAAACAGTCTGAATAATCGCCATTCTCTGTTCTGTAAACGAACGATCGGCAGCGATTAATTCTAAAAGACGAACCAATACAATCACTTTCTGTTTTTGAGAAAGTGTTTTATTGATTTTTTTACAAATCCCTAATGTTTTTACTGAATCCTTAACCGATGTTAATTTTTTGATTGGATTCCCGTTTTCGTCTAATTCAACAGGACCAACAAATTCATCGTATAAAGCCAGATATTCTTTAACTAAATCTTCACTTAATTGAAAATATAGGAATTCCTCAACAAACTTACGTTCACTTGCTGTGGCACCATCATCTTGTTTGGCAATGATGGCAAATAATTGCATTAACGCCTTTAATATTTCTTCAGACATGAATCAGAATATTTACCCTAAAATAATGAAAGTGCTGAAACTCTTATATAGAATAACAGCACTTAAAAAGTAATTTAATATGCTCTTAATCTTCTACAAACGTAAAAGGCACCTCAACGATATCAGCATATTCCTCTCCGGCTTCTTGCATATCCTCATCATCTTCTTCGTAATGCCACTCTACAGTTATGTTTTTTCCATCTTCGTGGAGAGTTTCCAAACGCATCAAGATATCTAAAATAATTTTAGATGAAGCGGTATTAAAATAAGTCATTTTGAAAACGAACTTCGAAGACTCGTTTGCGTCTTCACCGTAAGCAGTGATCCAGTCAAATACTGGGCCGTAAAATGAAGTTACATCTTCAGGTAAAGATTTTCCTGAAAATTCAAAAATTCCAGCTGCTTTATCTAAATGAATTGCTGGTGTATCTTCTGTTTTTTTATAAATTAAAGCTTCCATATATATAATTTATTCTGCTGAATTTCTTTTTATACTTGTTTTTAGTAGAAAGAATGAATTTTTATCATCAATTGGTTCGAAATGATATTCCAATGGATTACCCGTTTTTCTTGCAATATCAATAAAACCAAGACCTGCTCCTCCTTTATCAGAAATAGCAGTTTCTCTCATTTTTTCTTTATGTAATTGTTTTAATTCATCTTGATTTAATGAATTAATATTATCAATCATTTTTTTCAATGAAGGAATGTTTTCGTTGGCAATTCCATTACCAGATGTGATAAAATATTCGTTTTGATCACTTCCGATTAAGAATAACCCTGTTTTAGCTAAACCTTCGTCCAAATTATTAGATGCCGTTTCGCTATCGTCATCCGCATGTTTTGAAATATTTTGAAGACATTCCACCATTACATGGTATACTTTTTTCTTGATTTTGCCATTTTCTTCAACTTTATCAAGATTACGTTCTGTCATTGATGTAAATGCTTTTGTAATTTCTTGGGTAACCTCTCCTTCATATGCTAAAGTTATCTTTTTGTTAACCATCATGTTATGAAAATCAACAACAAAACGCATATATTGAGAATTACTATTCATTCCTTTATCCTTTAGCTCTTCCATATTCTCTCAATTTCAAATTTATGTACTAAAATTCAATTCCTAAAAACAAAACATCATCCATTTGTTTGTGCTTTCCTTGCCACTCATCAAATACCGAAACTAATCTTTCTTTTACATTAGCAATCGGTTGATCTTTTGCTTCAATTAATGCTTGTCTAATTCTTTTAGGTCCAATTTTCTTCAAATCAGTATCGTCAGGTCCACCAAATTGATCAGGATATCCATCAGAACAAACATAAACACGATCTCCTTTTGAAAGTACTGTTTCAAAATTAATGAATTTATCTCTACCTCTATATTGAACTCCGCCAATAGGGAACTTGTCTCCTTTAACTTCTTCTAAACATTCTTCATCTGTTTTTCCTTTACGAAGGATGTATAAAGGTCTGTGTGCACCAGAAAACTGGAATTCTCCCGTCAATTGATTAAAACGACACATACCAACATCCATTCCGTCACGTTCATTTTCTCCACCATCTACGCCTTGACGTAATGTTTTAACAACTGCATCATGTAACTTATCAAGTAAAACCGAAGGTGTAGGAACGTTGTAGTGAACAATTTCTTGAATTAACAAATAACCTATCAATGAAAGTAAAGCTCCAGGCACACCATGACCTGTACAATCTACCGCGGCAAAATATACAAATTCATCTTTTTTGTAAATGAAAGGGAAGTCACCACTAACGATATCTTTTGGTCTGAAAAACATAAAAGAATCCGAAAACAAGTCATTTAAAACTTGCTCCTTTGGTAATATCGAATTTTGAATGCTTTTCGCATAGTTGATACTATCCTGAATTTTCTTTGATTGAGCTTCAATCAATGATTGTGATTCAGCAAGTTCCTTTTTTAAGGCTCTTTCTCTGAATGTGGCAGTAATTAAATGTTCATTTGTTACAGTCAGTTCTTCAATTTGAAGATTAGCCATATTTAAATCCTGTTCTACTTTTGAAATTTTAGTATTCCAATATTGTAAAGAAGATTTAGCAGATTGTAACACTAACTTAAACTGAAAATGATTGATTGGTTTTTGAATGAAACCAGTAGCAAAAATATACTCGTGCTCGTGCTCAAACGCATCTTCAATATTTTTAACAGAATATAGAATGACTGCATTACCCTTTTTATGTATTTCAGTAGCTAATTCCGTGCAACTAACAGCACCACCAAGATGGCCATCTATGATCACAATCTGTGGTTTAGTTGCATCATAGGCTTCGATCGCATTTTGACCATCTTGAGCTATATGCACAACTTCATAATTCCATTCAGTCAGTAATTCGTTAAATACAGATGAAACAGTAACATCATCCTCAACGATTAAAACCGTATTGTTTTTTAAACTCATTTTATGCTAATGTTGCTGAATAATTTTTAATACTTTCTACAAATGTATTATCAAATAGCCAAATAAATTCAGGAGCAAAACTTACGTGTGAAGATTTAAATTTTGTCTTGAAACTGACTAAATACATTTCATTATTAATTTCTTCTTGAAGGTATTTTTCTAATTCCGTTGAATCTACTTTTCTCAATGCTGGAACCCCACCATAAATTTTAACTTTCAACAGATTAGAAAACTGTGTAATGACTGATGCAGAAATAATATTATCTACTTCAAGCATAATACCATCACTCATTTCAGCCATCATTTCAGGGCTATTCAGTACTTCTGGTGGAAGAGCGGTATTACGTAATTGATCTGCTTCTTCTTCAGAAAAAATCAAGCAACAAACTCCATTTAATTCACCAATAACTTTGGTGATCATCAAATGAATATTTGATTGGTTTTTCTTTTCAATTTCAATAGCATTTACACTCAATGATTCTTCTTGATCGAACTCATTCAATGTAATTGTTTCATTCATAAAGAATGACAAAGATTCTGCAGCTTTGACTAATCCCGCGGATATTATATTGCGAGCAGCTTGCATTTCTTTTTGATTAAAAGTTTCCATTAAAAGACGTTTTTTTATTCAAAAAGTTTATCAATGCGCTCTACCAATACTTCAGCAGTAAAAGGTTTAACTAAATAATCATCAGCACCATTGGATTTTCCTTCTTCTACCACATCATCCTGCCCTACAGCACTCACCATTATTATTTTAGATGAAACACCCTCTGCTCTTAATTCTTTAACTATATCTATACCAATCATATCAGGTAGGATGTTATCCATTGTAATCACATCTGGTTCGTGTTCTAATACCAACTCAATCCCTTGACTACCAGTACCTGCTTGCGCTACAACCTCATATCTTCCAGTTGCGTTTAATGCAGTACTGATTAAAGTTCTCATATACAATGAATCATCAACAATAACTACTTTTCTCATGATCTTATTTTTAAACTATCTTAACTTTACTTAATAATGTACGTGTGACATCTTTCAAAGGTACAACTTTATCTACTCCACCCATACGAATCGCCTCTTTTGGCATTCCAAAAACGACACACGATTTTTCATCTTGTGCTACCGTAAACACTCCCGCTTCTTTCATTTCTAACATTCCTCTAGCACCATCATCTCCCATACCTGTTAGAATAGCAGCAACTGCATTTTTACCTGCATATCGCGCTACCGAGCGAAATAATACATCTACCGATGGTCTGTGTCTATTTACTAATGGACCATCAATAATTTCTACATAATAAATCGCACCACTACGCTTTACTAACATATGTTTTCCTCCTGGGGCAATTAATACTTGACCACGAAGTACTTTATCACCGTTTTCAGCTTCTTTCACAGTTACTTGGCATAAATCATCCAACCGTTTAGCAAATTGCTTAGTAAACATCTCTGGCATATGTTGAACTACAACCACACCAGGTGAATCTGCTGGAAATTCTACTAACACCTCTCTTAAAGCCTCTGTACCACCTGTAGATGCACCAATAGCAATTACAGATTCAGTAGTCTGAACCATACTTGAAACGCGTGCTTTACTCAAAATGGCATCTGCAGAAAGTTTTGGTTCAACTCCATCTACAGAACGATTATTTCCAAGTGAACTTACTTTTTTTCTAATCGTAGCTTGAGCCGCTGCTTTTACTTTATTACAAAGTTCTATCGTAGATTCTTCTAGTAATGTTCTGGTATTTACTTTAGGTTTTGCGATCACTTCAACGGCACCGTATTCTAATGCTAAAAGTGCGGTATCTGTCCCTTTTTCAGTTAATGTAGAAATTACAACTACTGGAATCGGGTGTTGACTCATTAACTTTTTCAAAAAAGTCAAACCATCCATTTTTGGCATTTCAATATCCAAAGTGATGACATCTGGTTTACTTTCTCTCATTCGTTCAACAGCAACAAATGGATCAGATGCTACGCCCATAATTTCAATTTCAGGATCTGTTTCCAAAATTGAAACTAGTGTTTGACGAACCAAAGCAGAATCATCAACAACAAGTACTTTAACTTTACTCATTTCCCTTCACTTTTGGTTAAAAACTTCATCATTACCTGACCAGTACTTGTATTATAGCGTAATTTTCTACCAACCCCACCTCCAACGTTTTCTGCTATAATTTTGATTCCGTAATTAGCAAGTGTTTGACGTGCAATTTCAATGTTTTGATCACCGATTCTCATCGATGTATTCATTTGATTTGCTCCACCAAATACTTTTGCTACCATATTTTGAATAGTAGCGCCATTTTTAAGCATTTTTTCTACTAATTTTTCAGTCGCAATATTTCCATATTTTGGAGAAGCAAGACCGTTACCATTCCAAAATGGTAACATATAGTGATTAATCCCTCCTATATTTAATTTTTGGTCAAATAGGCATACAGCGACGCATGAACCCAAGACTGTGTCAACCATAAAGGGCTTCTTTTCAGCAAATAATGCAGCAGGATACAAATAATGTTTACCTAGCTCCTCTTCCATGGTGACTTTTATTTTATTTATTGTAAGTTCCATGATATACTTTTAAAAAGATTTAAAAAAGCATATCATCTTCATCGTTGTCAAATAGGAAATCATTTCCATCAGATGAAAATGTATCATCATCCAACGACTCTGATTCTAAATTAGGAAGTTGAATCAAAAATTCACTTCCTTCACCTAATTGACTTTTCAAACTTATTGTACCTTCTAAAATATCCACCAATGCTTTGGTAATACTTAATCCTAAACCATGACCACCATAGGTTTTAATAGAGCCCGATTCGATTTGATAAAAACGATCGTAGATTTTGTCTTGTTCTTCTTGATTAATCCCAATACCTGTATCAGAAACTTTTATATTCAATACATTATCAATGATATCACTTTCAATTTTTATTTTACCGTATTCGTGGTTAAACTGAATCGCATTAGCAATTAAATTACTAATAATTAAATGTAATTTTTCAGAATCCGTTTTAAAAATTTGATTTTCATCTATCGTATTAATCCACTCAAGAGTAATCCCTTTTTTTTCAGTGCGATGATTAAATTGTTGTATGATATTTCCTAAAAGTTGTTGAATTTTAACTGAAATTACCATTAAAGGTGATTCACCAGCCTCTACTTCAGCAGAAAGAAATATGTTTCTTAATTGAAAATCTAAATCAAATGCTTCAGAATAAATCAATTTAGCAAATGAGGACATCATTTCCTGAGAAATATCTCCTTGAGCGATGTTTTTTGATAATTCTAAAATAGATGAAATCGGATTATTTATTTCATTACGAATATTAGATAAAAAATTAGATTTTAATTTCTCAGAAGCAATTAATTTATCGTTAACAGCATTTAATTCAGTAGTTAACTTTTTTTCTTCCAATAATTTAGCCGCATTCTCATCGAGTCTTCTTTTTATTTCAGTGAGTAGTTGCTCATCCGTTAGTTTTGGTGAATTATTCATTGTAGGCTAGGTTATTTGTAGGTTATAATGCGTAAAAATAATAAAGAAAACATCACAAAAACATGATTTATCTTATATTTTCACAAACATCGTTGGTTTTAGTGGTTTTAATGGTACATCGATACCTGAAATCGACTCTGAATGACCCAAGAAAAAATAACCTCCGGTCTTTAAATGACTACATAATTTATTTATTACTTGTTCTTGCGTTTCTCTATCGAAATAAATCAATACATTTCTACAAAAAATAATATCAAAATCTTTAGGTGCATTGTAAGAATTATCCATTAAGTTTAATCGAAAAAAGCGAGTTCTTGCACGTAACTGAGGTATAATCCTAACTTGCGGATTCTCTTGATCTTTACTTCTTAATAAATATTTCTTTTTTTGAGTTAAGGGAACCACATCCACCCGATCCATTGGGTAAATAGCAGTTTTCGCTTTCTCTAAAATTCTAGATGAAATATCAGTACCTAAAATTTCAAAATCAAATTTTCTGTGTTCTTCCATAAACTCACTGATTACCATTGCAATCGTGTAAGCTTCTTCACCAGAAGAACTCGCAGAACTCCACACTTTAAAAGGTGCATTTGACTCTTTAGCTAAATATTCAGGCAATACTACCTCTCTCATAAATTCAAAATGACCCGCTTCACGATAAAAAT
The DNA here is from genome assembly GCA_046304235.1 of Crocinitomicaceae bacterium. Lineage (GTDB taxonomy): Bacteria > Bacteroidota > Bacteroidia > Flavobacteriales_D > Crocinitomicaceae > CANHVK01. Next base: position 47,135 of record JBKCEW010000083.1, read on the forward strand.
CGGTTTTATTCGTTGAAACAAGGTCAATCATATTGACAATCTCTTCCTCCCCTGCTTTACCGGATAAAACATATCTAGTATATTCTGTAAAAGAACTCATATTGTTTGCCTTTAACCTAGAAGCAAGCCTAGATTGTAGCATTATTTTTTTTGAAATGGGAAGTTTTATTCCATAATTGGTATAAATAAAATTACTTAACTTCTCAAAATCAACTTCGTTTAGTTGCGCTTGATTATTTTCAAACATATTTGGTGTTCGGTCTTTAGGTTACATATAATCTTATAGAAAACTAAAACCCTATAAAGTCATTATCTAAATTATCTTTTTGGTCTAAATTGATATTAATGCCTTTAATTGAAGATTTTATGTTTGTTTGCTTTCTATTTTCGTTTTGTTTATTAACAATTTCATCTCTAAAGGTATGTTTTTTGAACGAACTGTCAAAAGTTGTTTCAATTTTAAAAAAAGCAACAGCCTCTTTTAATACCTCTGCTTGATTACTTAATTCTTCAGCGCTAGCAGCCATTTCTTCAGCAGTTGTTGCGTTTTCTTGAACCACTACATTTAAATTTTGTATTGCATTGTTTATTTGATCCGCACCAGCGCTTTGTTCTGTGCTTGAAGCGGTGATTTCTTGTATCAAGTCTGAAGTCTTTTGAATATTTGGAACAACTTCAGTCAACATTTCACCTGATTTTAAAGCAATATCAACACTTTTTGCAGATACCTCATCGATTTCCGTAGCAGCAACTTGAGAACGCTCTGCTAACTTTCTTACTTCAGCAGCAACAACAGCAAACCCACGCCCATGTTCTCCAGCACGTGCAGCTTCTACAGCAGCATTCAATGCTAATAGATTAGTCTGTCTTGAGATTTCTCCAATGATAGAAATTTTAGAAGCAATCGTTTTCATCGAGTTTACTGTCTCGATAACAGAATCTTTACTAACTTGTATTTCTTTAGCAGCCTGAACTGAAATTTTCTCAGTTTGACGAGAGTTACTCGAATTTTGTTGAATATTAGCCGTCATTTCTTCCATAGAAGAAGAAATCTCTTCAACTGAACTAGCTTGATTAGTAGCACCTGAAGATAACTGTGTTGCAGAGGACGCGATTTGAGCACTCGCTGAAACAATATTTTGAGAATTTGCAATCACCGTTGCCATTAACTGGCTTAATTTTTCTAACGTCTCATTCAAAGACTCGCCCATTTCTTTTAATTCACCTTGTGAATCAATAGAATAACGTTGGGTTAAATCACCTGATGACATAGAACCAATTACACGACTAACTTCAGAAGCAGCAGCTTTAGTAGCTAATTCAGCTTCTTTTTGATTAGTGATATCAGTTGCCAATTTAATAATCTTGGTAATTCTTCCCATTTCATCCTTAACAGCTGTATACACTGCTTCAATCCAAACTTTTTGACCATTTCTTGTTATTCTAACAAATTGTCCTTTTTTATCAATTCCTATGGCTAAATCTTCCCAAAAACGAGTGTATTCATTCGAATTGACAAAATTAGCTTCACAGAAAATACGATGATGCTTCCCTTGAATATCACTTAATGTATAACCTAACGTATTTAAGAAATTTTCATTAGCAGAAATAATATTTCCTTTTGGATCAAATTCAATGAATGCATATGATTTGTTAATCGCGTTAACAATTCCTTCCGCTTCTTGTTTTTCATAGGTTTGTAGTGTACTGTCGTAACGAACGCCTATGTATTTGACTGGTTTACCATTTTCACCTAAAACTGGTGCAAATACACCATCAACATAATAAGGTGTACCATCTTTTTTACGGTTTTTAACCGGACCTCTAAAAAGTTCTCCCCTGGTAATTGTTGCCCATAACTCTCTAAATACATCTTTAGACATATCCGGATGCCTAACAATATTTTGATTAGCACCGATTAATTCCTCACGCTTATATTGAGAAACCTCACAATGTTTATCATTAACATAGGTAATATTTCCTTTTAAATCAACTTCTGAAACAATACACATTTCATCGACTAACTTCATACGAGTATCGATTTCTCTTTTTAGTTGTGCTATGTCCTGATTATTTTCTTTTTGTTTTTGAATAAAACTTTCAATAATTGTAACAAACTTGTTTTTTGATTTAATACTTGATTTTAACTCCAAAGGATTGTCAATATTTTCAGAAACAAGATTAATAAAAGAAAGATTTTCTTCAAGTTGAATTAACTCATTCTTTATATTTTTCTGAAAAAAAGAAGATTTAAATTTTAGTGGAGTTTTTACACCTTTTTTTGTAGCATCAAAAAGCACAGACATATCTAATTCAATCCCTTTCCTTTCTTTTATGTTGGTGATAATAATTAATAGTGATAATAAAATATTCGCCAAAAGGGTGCTTGAAGCAATTATTAAAACTAATTGAGAAACAGGTAATAGAAAAATTCCAACTAATCCAACGATACTTATAAACAGCGAAAAGATGCTAATAGAGTTTGAGACTTTATTCATGGCAAAAGATTTTGTATGTTTTTAAATTTAATACTTTTTGATAAAAGAATTAAGATTTAAAACAATTTTTACGTTGATATGTTTAAGCAAATCAATACAATACGCCTTTATGCGAATAAAATCTTATCATAAATACAATTGAATTATTTCCTCGATTACCAGCTATATCATTTACAAATTGAACACAAGGCTGTATATTAAAGTTCTCGTTAACAAAATTATAGTTTAACTCAATATTAGACTCATTAATGTAATATCCTTTCTTATCAACTAATCCTTTACTGAAAAATGGAGATGCAAAACCTACAGATAAAATATCATTATCTCTTTTAGGAAATAGTCCTTTGTATGAGAAACCAATTCCAGTGTAATAATTAAAAATATTATAATCCCCGGGAGAGAAACCTAAATCAACAAACGAATAAAGTCCTTGAGATGAATCTTTTTTTTCCGAAAATAGAAGTTTATCCATGATAAAATAAGCTCCAAAATTCACATGGTTTTTAGTAGAATCTGATTTGTTATAATTGGTAAATCGTAACGACTTCGAACCCGAATGCATCCAAACACCCAATTTTACATCTGACTTTAAAATATCATCAACATAATTACCTCTAGAAATTTCATTTATAAAAAATAAACCTCCATCCTTTAATGTTTCAACATATTTAGTAGAGTGCGGATTTGTTAAATGATTTCCTCCTACTCCCTGTGCAATTGCTGTGCGATAAGATACCTTTTCATTAATATTATATTCAAATCTTGCAGATAGATTTGTAAAAGGAAACGTAGAAAATGAAGGTACATTGTAAGCAATCGTCGGTTGTAATCCAAAAGAAGAATTTATAAAATTCAACCCAATGTTTGAAAAAGCAAAATCAGTATTCAAATCACACTGACCTAGTAATAACCTACCTTTTTTGAAAAAATGTTGATAATACAAATTATAAATAAATGTTCTATAATTTAATTGACCGTTACCTATGTGTACGTGATTGTTAGTATCGGGGAATGACTCAATATTATCAAACATTTGATAGTCTCCTAAATAATCAGTCGTTGGATTATCTCCGTATGAATTCAAAACATATACAGAGAACATCCCATTTTTCCACCAGTTATTTTCTTTGGTAAATGTGGTTAATTGCACCCCATTTACCCCAAGAAACATCGGTTTTCTGATCGTGTTAATTTTGGCTATATCTGTAATATTCATTACATAGCCATGTATTTTGAACCCTTCGGAAACAAAATCTTTAGATAAACTATCCGCTTCTTGGGAAAATGAACTAAAACTTACTAATATGAAAATTAAAATGAAAATTAATTTAGATAACAATCTCATATTAAAATTCCATAAAATCATTATCTAAGTTATCTGCACCACCAAGGCTAATATTTACACCACCTGAACCAGTTGATCTAGTTTCTGATTGTTTTGGTTTTATAATTTTAGACTCAACTATCGCAGGTTTAGCATGCATAACTGGTTTTGAGCTTTTAACATTTGACATTTTTGAAGAAAATCCATCTTCCATTCCCTCAATTTTAAAGAATGAAATCGCCTCTTTTAAACTTCCTGCTTGCGCACTTAATTCTTCAGCACCTGCAGCCATTTGTTCTGCAGTAGCAGCATTTTCTTGTACCACCATGTTTAAGTTTTGGATTGCGTTGTTGATTTGTTCAGATCCAGAACTTTGTTCATTCGAAGAAGCCGTAATTTCCATTACTAAATCAGCAGTTTTTTGGATATTTGGAACAACTTCGTTCAACATTTCACCCGATTTTTGAGCTATATGAACACTTTTTGCAGATACCTCATCAATTTCTGTTGCTGCCATTTGAGACCTTTCAGCCAACTTTCTAACTTCAGCTGCAACCACAGCAAAACCTCTACCATGCTCACCTGCACGTGCCGCTTCAACCGCTGCGTTTAATGCAAGTAAGTTTGTTTGTCTTGAAATTTCACCAATGATTGAAATTTTAGAAGCAATCAACTTCATAGAAGATTCTGTTTCACTAACTGAATCCTTACTTTCAATAATATCGTTAGCTGCTTTTGAAGCGATTTTTTCAGTTTGTCTTGAGTTACTCGTATTCTGTTGGATGTTTGCAGTCATCTCTTCCATAGAAGAAGAAATTTCCTCTACTGAACTCGCTTGATTCGTTGCACCTTCAGATAATTGCTGTGCTGAATTTGCCATTTCAATACTAGCAGAAGAAATATTCATTGTATTTTCCATTACTCTTGCAAGTAAAGAGTTTAATACCTCTATTGTTTTATTTAACGAGTCACCCATTACTTTCAATTCACCTTTAGAAAAAATTGAATAACGTTGCGTTAAATCTCCTTCAGCTAATGCTTTAATGACACGACTAACCTCTTCAGCAGCCATTTGAGTTTCAATTTCCCCTTCTTTTTGCGCAATTAATACTTCGATGGTAGCATTTAATGCATCTCCCATTTGTTTTAATTCTGCTTCAGACAAAATAGAATACTTTTGGGATAAATCTCCCATAGAAAGGGCATTTAAGACTCTCATTACTTCATTCGTTGCTTTTTGCGTTGCATCAGCAGCGTTTGTCGCAGCAGTAACATCCGTTGCAATTTTAATCACTTTCACAACACGACCCATTTCATCTTTTACTGGAGAATAAACAGATTGTAACCAAACTGCATTGCCATTTTTAGTAAAGCGTTTGTATAAACCACTTTGAGCTATACCTGAAGCTAAAGTTTCCCAAAAACGAGCGTATTCACTTGAATTTGCATAAGCAGGTTCAACAAAAGTTCTGTGGTGTTTTCCAACGATTTCAGCTAAATTATATCCCATTGTTGTTTGGAAAATATCATTCGCTGTAACTATATTCCCTTTTGTATCAAACTCTATGAAAGCAAACGATGTATTGATAGCATTTACTACTCCTTCTGCCGCTTGTTTTTCAAAAGTTTCCTCTGTATTTTCATAACGAACACCCAAGTATTTGATTGGTTTTCCATTAGCTCCTAATACAGGTGCGAAAATTCCATCTACGTAATACGGTGTGCCATCTTTTTTACGGTTTTTCACAGGACCTCTAAACATTTGACCTCTACCAATCGTAGCCCAAAGTTCTTTAAATACCTCTTTCGACATATCAGGGTGTCTTACCATATTCTGATTAGAACCAATTAATTCTTCTCTTGTATATTGAGAAACTTCACAATGTTTGTCGTTTACATAGGTAATATAACCTCTCAAATCTGTTTCAGAAACGATACACAATTCATCCATTAATTTCACGCGTGCTTCAATTTCTCTTGAATTTTGTTCAGCATCTTCTTTAGTTTTTAATAAGTTCGTTTTCATATTCAATAAAGCAGTCCCTAACTCATCTTTCGAACTTAATAATTCATAATGTGCGTTTAAGTTACCATTTCCGATTTCCGTAGCAAACACTTTTGCTTTTCTTAATCCATCAATCATTTTAGAAACAGACAATAATAAACCGCTCAATTTTCCATTAGAACTTGTCACATTAACGGCTAAATTACCTTGTGAAACTTCTTGAATGTAGTTTGCTACAACACTTGGGTCTTCTCCTAAAATAGATGTAATAGAATTAACGATTAATCTTGCAAAAAAGATACCAACACCTATACTACCAAGTGCTATAACCGCTAATAAAATATTAGCAAATGCCGTAAAATCATTCGCAGCATCTAAAGAACTTTGTGTAATCGCTGCTGCTGTAGTTTCTAAAGAACCAATTTTATCAGCTAATTCATCATTTAATTGGTCAAACTTGTGGTCTGCGTTTTCCGCTTCAGCATTTGTGTTTTTTAATACATTTAGTGTATATTCAGTTGGTTTTAAGTTTTCAGTATTAATTCTTAAAAGACTTTTTTCCTCAATCACTTTCATTAAGGGCAATAATTGCTCTTGATAAAATGTAGCTGATGTATTTACTTGGTCTTTAACTTGTGATTTTTCAGTTGTGAAATCATCACCCCAATTTTCGTCTTCAACAATTTTTTGCAAATCTGTGATGTTTTTTTCAAACTCTGACTTTGCATTTAAGTGGTTTTCTTGTGGAAATTTAGCCTCTTCTAACGAAGATGCAGCTAAAAATTCCATCACCATTTGTTGATCCCAACGAAGGGCGTATTTAATATTTTTTACAGCAACAGTAATATCATTTGATTTTGAAATATTGTCTTTGTATTCATTCGTTTTTGATTGATTAATCAATTGACTAACAGCCATAAGTACTAAAAGTACTATCACAATAGAAAAACTATAAGTTAATTGTTTTCTAATTGGCATTTGTTTGAATTTATTCATGGTTTATTTATTTTGGGTTGGGTAGTTACTAATTTTCTTCTTTCTGAGTATCTCTAAATTCACTTATTGACTCTAAATCATTACTAGAGAATACTTTATCAATATCAAGAACCATTATGAAATGATCGTCTTCTTGAATCATACCTTGTATATAATCCGCTCTATAACGAGTAGCAATGGTTGGTGCTGCTTTGATTTTGTCTGTACTAAATTCAAACACTTCAGAAACAGAATCTACCAAGGCTCCAACTTGAATTAATTCATCATTAGATAAAACGCTTACAACCAAAATACATGTATTAATGGTATATTCAATTGGTGTCATCCCAAATTTAATTCGGGTATCGATTACAGGTAGTACAGCACCTCTTAAATTGATAACACCTACCAAAAAATTAGGTGCTTGAGGTACTCTTGTAATTTTTGGAACTTCTAGTATCTCCATGATTTTCATCACAGGAATAGTGAAACTTTCATTATCAAGCTTAAAGGATAAGAATGATTGTGTTTCAACTGAAGTAACTTTTTCTTTGTTTAACTCGGTACTCATGACTTCATTTCGTATTTAACATGTTCTGTATATAAATCAATTATTTTATGGCTATCCATCACCAAAGCAATCGAACCATCTCCTAGGATGGTAGCGCCAGATATAAAATCTTGATTTTTGTAATATTTTCCAATTGGTTTTACCACAGCTTGGTATTCTCCAACAATGTGATCGACACTAATTCCAACTTTTCTGTCTGCATCACTCACTACAATAATTTGAGATTTTTCAGAACCAGATAAAGGAGAATATCCAAATTCTTTGCGAATATTAATAAATGGAATTTGCTTGTCATCTAAAACAAGTAATTCATTGAAATTATTCATCATCTGTTTATTGTCTACCTCATAACATTTATCTACTACAGACAATGGAATGATGTAATACACATCAGCTACATCAACCAACAAACCATCTATAATAGAAAGACTTAAAGGTAACTTAATTGTTAAAGTAGTTCCAACGTTTACTTTAGACTCGACAAGTATAGAACCTTTCAATTCCGTAATATTTCTTTTCACCACATCCATTCCAACTCCTCTTCCAGAAATATCTGTTACAACCGCTGCTGTAGAAAATCCAGGGTAAAAAATAAAATCAAATATTTCTTTGTCTGAAAGAACATCATCCGGTTTCATAAACCCTTTGCTAATAGCTTTTTCACGAATCACTTCGGAATCAATTCCTTTACCGTCATCAATAATCTGAATATAAACGGAGATACCTGAATAAAATGCTTTTAGTTTAACTGTTCCTTTTCTTGGTTTTCCTAATTTTTCCCTTGTTTCAGGCAATTCTAACCCATGATCCAAACTATTACGAATAATATGCATCAAGGGATCTGTCAATGTTTCAATAATTGACTTATCTAATTCTGTTTCACCCCCTTCGGTAACAAATTGTACTTCTTTATTCAACGCTAATGAAACATCACGTACCAATCGTTGGAAACGACCAAACATATTGTTAATAGGTACCAAGGTCATACCAAAAGCGATATCTCTTAATCGACGAGATAATTTTTCAATGTTTTCTGAAATTATTTCTAATTCAGGTGTTTCATATTTTTGATTGTATAAAGTCAATGATGCCTGTGTTGTAACCAATTCACTCACAAGATTCATTAATTCATCCAATTTATCAGACGAAACTCGAATACTTGAAACAACTTTTTCTTTAACTAAAGGAGAGTTAGTTACGGGAACATCCGACTTAATCCCTTCTATTTTAGAATCTTCATTAATTTGATTTTCAATATTCTCAACCTGTTCTTGAATAGTAGAATTTGTGTTTTCAATAGAAACTCCAAAATCAGTTACAAGTTGACTAATTAATTCAACCGAAATCAATTTTTCTGAAAGAATTAATTCATTGACTTTTTGATTAAATGAATCATTCGAAATCAAATCAATACAAGGATATTCAGTAACGATAATATGTGCACTCATTTCTGCAAATACAAACACATCATTTACTTGACTAACTTGAGCATCCGTTTCTAAAAAAATATCCCAAGAAGTAAGACATTTGGTTGGATCAAAGGATGAAATATCGTCAACAGTCTTAACGTGAGGAATTACAATCGTTTTACCTAGTTGCGCAATTTCAGCAATTAATAGGAGTGGATTTGAACCATCAAGTAAAAAAGTTTCTTCAGGTTCAAAAGAAATATGAATCGTTCTATTTTTACCATCTAAACTATTAGAATCCTTACTTACATTTTCCTCTGTTACCGTTTTAGTATCAACGACACCATTCACGTGAATTAGTGCATGTATACGTTGTATTAATTCAGCATGATTTTTTTTATTGTCAGCATCTTCTAATTCTGAATCAATAATAATTTTATTTAAGTGGTCAAATGATGCTAATGTAGTGTTTAGAATCTCTTTAGACAATGTCATTTCACCTTGTCTAATTTTATCGTAGATAGTTTCTAAATCGTGAACAAATTCTGCAATAACAGCAAGACCAAACATACTACTGTTCCCTTTCAAGGTATGCATTACTCTAAAGACTTGCTCAATATTTGATTTGTCACTTGGATTATCTTCCAAAGACAAGAGAGAAACCTCTAGATTTTCAAGTAGCTCATTCGCTTCCTGAATGTATATGGCTTTCATTTGATCCATTAGCGTATCACTTTTTTGATAACTGCAATCAATTTCTCTTTCACAAAAGGCTTAATAATCCAACCCGTTGCTCCAGATTGTTTTGCCTCCATTTTTTTGGTTTCTTGTGATTCAGTTGTCAATATTAGAAAAGGAAGATACTTAAATTTATCCAAACTTCTAACATCTTTTAAGAATGAAATACCATCTTTGATGGGCATATTTAAATCCGAAACGATCAAACTAACTTGGTCATTTTGTAATAGTAAATCTAAAGCGTGTTGTCCGTCATTTGCAACAATCACCTCGTAGCCAGCCTCACGTAAAGCAAAACCTACAACCGCTCTAATACTTTCTGAATCGTCTGCTATTAAAATTGTTTTTGCCATTGTTAACTTAATTTACGCTTAATACATCTGAAAATCCGCATGTAGCAAGTATTTTTTTATCTTCTTTTGACCATTCAGCGTTCATAGATAAAATTTTATTCAAAGGTAAGTAAAAAGACTTAATCGAATGGTACATTTGTATAAATGTTACGTCTATTTCCGTAATATTATTTAAAATCAACTCAACATTATCAAAATCTTCAAATACCTTTTTGATATTATTATTAATTATTTCAGCATTTTTAATTGTCAATTCCCCTTCTAAATGAATCAAAATTCTTTTTTGAGTTTTTCTTCTAGAAGGTTTGAAAATCATTTTAAAATTATCACGATCAACATCAAGTTCATTACTATCTGTAACTTCTGTAGGTTTTACCTCTTGTTTTTCAATTGGTTGCTCAATAATAATCTCTTGAACAATTGGTTCAGTAGTAAGACTATCAAAAAAATCATCCAATGAAACAGAAACTTTCGTTTCCACCTCTTCATCGTTTACAACTTCCTTATTCAACTCCACTTGATCTTCTTTCGACTTTTCATCGGATGTAGACTTTTTAACCTTAGCAACAGGTATAAGCCTATCTATTTTCATGTTTTTTCCGAGTGCCATATTTTAACTATTAAAAGCAATTATTTCTTCTGCTAAAAGCAAGTATTCTTGAGCCCCGTTTGAATTAGGTGAATAATTCAATACACTTTGGGCATGAGAGGGCGCTTCTGCTATTTTTACATTTGTACGAATAGAAGTATCAAAAAAGGATAATTCGTAATGCTCTCTAACAAATGCAACTACCTCTCGCGATATTTTTTTTCTTAAATCAACATTTACGGCTAGAATTCCTAAAAATTCGAGTGATGGGTTCAATGTTTCTTTAATATCATCAATGGTTTTTACGATATGCATTAACCCTTGTATACTAAGTACATCTAATAAAATGGTAGACATAACATAATCACTTGCTGCTAATGCATTCACTGTAAGTAAAGAACGAGCAGGTGAACAATCAATCAATATGTAATCGTAATTTGATTTCACTTGGTCTAACAACTCCTTCAAATAAAACTCCCTATCCTCAACACTATACATAGATAGCTCAATATCAGCTAAACGCATTGAAGAGGGTAACAAATCAATCCCTTCTGTTTTCACCAAAACATCTGTAATCTCTTTTTCACCAGAAAACACATGCGAAATATCAAATGCATCTTCTTGCACTCCAAATGAATAAGACAAATTACCTTGAGGGTCTAAATCAACTATTAAAACCTTTTTATCTTTCATTGCAAGTGAAACACCGAGGTTTGCCACCGTCGTTGTTTTGCCTGTTCCTCCTTTATGATTTGCTACAGCTATTATCATATTTTACCAAGATAGTTCAAAAATACGAACTCTTTGATTACTATGAGTACAATTTAAAAGTTAATTGTGAACAATTAATACACTTAATTGTAAGTAGTATTTCCAACTAAAACTTTATCAGTATATTTACTTTATGAAGGTGTTGAAGAAGAGACATTTTGAAATTGTTTACTACCTGTATATCATAACAATTGTTACATTAATGGTAATAAAAACAGATGGTAAAATCAAATTGGCGGAAACCATTTGGGGCTTTAGAGGAGACCATTTTGTACACTCTTCCATTTTTATTCCCTATATGATAATCATTGGTTTAATTAATTCAAAAGAAAACAATCGATTTCTTATTTCTAAAAAGCTACCCTTTGCTATTTTATTTGCTGCTTTTTGTGAAAGTTTACACTTGTTACTCCCGTATAGGACATTTAGTCTATTTGACTTTTTTGCAAATTGTATTGGGTTGATGATAGGGATGGTAGTTTGGTTGGTGGTGAGGAGGATAGTTATCAGAAAGTAAACGATAGCCCTAATTTTAAAATCAACTCCTTTTCAGAAGAATTTTCAAGGGTATAAATTGGTTTTATATTATTATTTAACAATGCTTTTTCTGTGGTTTTCCCCCAAGCAATTACCTTTGATTTTGAATGTAACCTATTTAGTGATAAAAACCCTTCAAGATTTGACGGGCTCGTAAAGACATAACAATCATATGCTTCTGTAATTAACTCAGGTATAATGATTGTTTTATAAATAGGATATTTTCTTTTAATTGAAGTTTTAATTTGATTGTAAATAGTATCACTTCCTTTTAAAGCACCCATAAATACAATGCTTTTTTGATTGAGGAAGTTGGAAAGTTCATTGGCAATTAGCATCGGATTTCCAGAAGATTTTCCGATAAAATCAACATATATATCCCTTTTTAAGAATTCATTAGCAGTTGATTGTCCCACGCAAGCGATTTGAACCTCATCTGGAATTTTATGTTGAGACAGGAAAAAAGAAACAGCGCGTTTACTTGTAAAAAAATAAACCTCTCCGAATGGTAATTTAGGAGAGGTTAACGATTCAAAATGTAAAAATGATTTATTTACTAGTTTGATATTGTTATCATTACACCATTTAATTAATTCACTTTCGTGATCAACTTCTTTGGTAATGAAAACAGAAGAAATCATAGTTGTTTTATCCAACTTCGTTTAAAATAGCCACTACTTTTTCAGCGAAACCATCTAATTGTTCTGGTTCAAAATAGAAATTTTTAGAAGCTAAATTGCTTGAAGGTGCAAAGGATACGAAAACTTGTTTTTCATTCGGACAATAAACTCCTAACGGAAGTTGACATCCTCCTTCCATTAAATTTAAGATTTTACGTTCAACTCCTATTTTTTTGGCAACATCAACATGATTTAAATGTGCCATAATTTCTTTCATTTCAGCATCATCTTCTCTGATTTGTAAACCTAAAACTCCTTGCGCAGGAGCAGGTACAAATTCAGTCGGATTCAATACTTCTACATGAAATTCAGACAAATCCAATTGTAAACGGTCAACACCTGCTTTCGCTAATAAAATAGCATCGTATTGCCCATCACGTAGTTTTTGAATTCGTGTTGGAACATTCCCTCTTAAGTCATTGATTTGTAAATCAGAACGGTATAAGTTAATTTGAGATTTTCTTCTTGCTGATGAAGTTCCAATAATAGCCGCTGATTTTAAGTTCCACTTTTGATTTTTGTCTACCGATTCATTTCTAATCAATAATAATTCCGATGGATCCTCACGTTCAGAAACTGCTGCAATAATTAATCCTGCAGGTGGATTTGTTTCTAAATCCTTATGGGAGTGCACTGCTAAATCGATTGATTTATCTAATAACGCTATTTCAATTTCTTTCGTGAAAAATCCTTTCCCTTCTAATTTATCGAAACTTAAATTCTGAATTGCATCCCCTTGCGTAATAATCACCTTGATTTCCACTTCATGACCTAAATCTTCTAATTGTCTTTTTACGTGGTTTGCTTGCCACAAAGCTAGGTCACTTCCTCGAGAGCCAATGGTAATTTTTTTCATTTTAATTCGGTAATTGTTGGTTAGGAATTTAGCATGATTTCTTTTGCTAATTTCATTGGCATACTCATGTATTTTTTCTCCATGTAACCAATGATTTTATCTAGTACTTCTTTAGAATCATCATCTAAAGATTCGATTTCTTTTCTAAACACTTCATTCATTGCTGTTGAACGTATGTCTTTTACCATATTTGGAACCTCACGCATCGCAATTTCAACTTTGCGCATTTTGTGAATTTGCATAAACATCTCTACTGCTTCTGATAAAATTTGCTCTACGTGAATGATTTCTTTTGAACGTTCTTGTAAATTTTTATCGGAAATCTTTTGTAGGTAATCAATCGAAATATGAGTAACGTTACGTTTTTTAACTATTTCAGCATCAAGATCATGCGGAATTGCGATATCTATTACCACTTTACGAGAATTTTCTCCTTGTAAAAGCGATTCATACACTTCAGGAGTGATAATCGCTTGTTCAGCTCCGGTACACGTTATGATAATATCAAATCCTTTATCGAAAGACTTTAATTTTTCTAATCCAAAACCTTCTCCTCTTAAGTCAGCAGCTAATGATTCCGCTTTTGAAACAGTACGATTAAAAACTGTGAAATTTTTATATCCGTGTTTTTTCAAAAACTTCGCCATATTGGAATTGGTCATTCCTGCGCCAATCATCAATACACGAGCATCCAAAGGAATACTCATATCTCTTAAAGTATGGTAAGCTAACGCAACTACCGAAACTGGTTTGTTTGCTATGCTCGTTTCTGTATAAACACGTTTTGCTGTTTCAATGGTATGTCTCATTACTACACGAATGAAATCACCCGTTAAACCCATTGCTTTAGAGGATTCAAAAGCATTTCTAACTTGTGTAATGATTTCTCGTTCACCAACAATCATTGAATCTATCGATGAAGCAACTTGAAGTAAATGTTCTACCGCATGAATACCTGAATAGTCTTCTACTGCTTGTTGGAAAAGAGATATCTGCTGTTGTGAGTGATGTGGATAAAGTGTTTCAAAAAATCGTTGAATAAAAGCAGCATCTACTTGCGAATAAGTGCAAAATAAGAATTCAACTCTATTACAAGTAGAAAGGAACATTAATTCCTCTATTTGCATCTGATTTTTGAATTCAGTAAGTGTTGCTTGTTGTCTGTCTTGCTCTATATGAAGTTTTCCAACTTCGGTAACATCCAAATTTTTATGGGTGAAAGCAAGGATATGAAAGTGTTCCAACATCGTTACAACTTTGAGTATTGCAAATGTGCGGTATAATCCTTACTCGATTGTCATAGTATTGTCATAATATTGAGGAAATGTTAATTTAGATTTAATTTAAATTAGGCAAGAGGCAGAAGGCAAGAGGCAAGAGGGAACGAAGGAGTGGTATTTAAATTAGGCAAGAGGCAGTAGTTGTTGGGGAAGAGTTAGTTGTGATTAGTAACTAGAGATAGAGGGAATAAAAAAGGGAGAATAAAATTATCCTCCCCCTCGTAGAATGTCATGCTTCGACAAGCTCAGCATGACAGACAGGCTCAGCATGACAGACAAGCTCAGTATGACAAACTCAAAATATTTATTCTACTATAAACATTTAGTACGACCACCATCAACAGGAACATTGATTCCGTTGATGTAGCTAGCTGCTGGTGAAGCTAGGAAAGCAATCGCATTCGCTACTTCTTCAGGTTCTGCGATACGTCCCATTGGAGATTCAGCTGCCATATCAGCAAAAATATCTTCTACAGATTCATTTGTTTTAGCCGATTTAGCCTCTGCGATTCCTTGTAAACGAATGGTATTTGTCGCTCCAGGTAATACATTATTAACGGTGATATTAAATGGTGCTAATTCTGTCGCTAACGTTTTACTCCAGTTTGCTACAGCTCCACGAATGGTATTTGATACCCCTAAATTTGGTAATGGTTGTTTTACACTTGTCGAAATGATATTGATAATGCGTCCATATCCATTTTCTTTCATCAAAGGCCATAATGCTTGAACTAATACATGGTTACACACTAAATGCTGTGTGAATGTATCGTAAAATTCATCAATAGCTGCCTCACGAATAGGTCCACCTTTTGGTCCACCTGTGTTATTTACCAAAATGTGACATGTTGTACCATCTGCTACTTTTTTCTCTACCAATTCTTTAAGTGTAGATGGTTGACTAAAATCTGCAGCAATATAACTGTGTTTTTGTCCAGCAGGTGTTGGTAATTCAGTTAATACTTGTTTTAATTTATCTTCGCTTCTAGCTACCAATACGATTGTTGCTCCCAATTGAGCCATTTCCAATGCTGCTGCTTTTCCAATACCTTGTGTGCTTCCACATACAAAAGCAGTCTTGTTTTCTAAATTTAAATTCATTTTTATTTATTTAAAAAGTTCATTTGACTAAATTCTTTCCAGTCATTTCAATGGGTGTTGCAATTCCTAATCTACCTAAAATAGTCGGTGCAACATCGGCTAAAATTCCATTTTCCAATGAAATGTCTTCATTTGTTACCAACACCACAGGAACTGGATTCAAGGAATGAGCTGTATTAGGTGAACCATCGGCATTGATAGCAAAATCAGCATTTCCGTGGTCTGCAATTACTAAAAATTCATACCCTAATGACAATCCTGTCTCAATCACTTCCCCTAAACAGGTATCAACGGTTTCCACCGCTTTTTGAATCGCTTCATATACACCAGTGTGACCAACCATATCTGGATTTGCAAAGTTCAAACAGAAAAAATTAGGTTTTTCTTGTTTCATATATGCAACAATATTGTCTTTTATTTCAGGTGCACTCATTTCAGGTTGCAAATCGTATGTTGCTACTTTTGGGGAGTTCACTAAAATTCGGTGTTCCTTCGGAAATGTAGCTTCTCTTCCCCCACTAAAAAAGAAAGTTACGTGCGGATATTTCTCTGTTTCTGCAATTCTAACTTGGGTTCTATCCATTTTAGAAAGTACTTCTCCCAAGGTGTTTTGTAAATTGTCTTTTTCAAAGATGATATTTACATTCTGAAAAGTAGCATCGTAATTAGTCATTGTAAACAACTCTAATGCTAATTTTTGCATTCCTAATTCAGGAAAATCTTTTTGTGTTAATGCAGTGGTTATCTCCCGTGGTCTATCTGTTCTGAAGTTAAACGAAATAGCCACATCGCCTTCTTTTATAACAGCGATAGGTTGACCATTTTCAGTTATTACGGCTGGTTCAATAAACTCATCCGTAATGTCTTTTTCATAAGACGTTTTTATTGCTTCTAAAGCACTTGAAAATTGTTCCCCTGAACCATTTACCATCAAATCGTATGCTTTTTTCACACGTTCCCAACGGTTGTCTCTATCCATCGCGAAATAACGACCCACGACAGAAGCAATTTTACCCGTTGTTTTTACAAGTACTTTTTCTAATTCTTCAACAAAATGGATTCCACTTTTAGGGTCACAATCACGTCCATCAGTGAATGCGTGTATAAACACATTTTCAACCCCTTCGTTTTTGGCCATTTCACAAAGCGCGTAAATGTGTTCTTGTGAACTATGAACCCCTCCTTTTGAAACTAGACCATATAAATGAACTGCAACTCCTTTTTCCTTTGCAGTTTTAAATGCTTTCTTCAAAGCAGGAAGTTCAAAAAATTCTTTATCCCGTATGGATTTATTTATTCTTGTAAGTTCTTGATATACAATACGACCCGCGCCGATATTCAAATGACCTACTTCTGAATTTCCCATTTGACCTTCTGGTAAACCAACATCTTCACCACAAGTCATCAACGTAGCAGCAGGATATTTAGCTAATAATCCATCCATTATTGGAGTATTTGCATTGTAGATAGCATCCGATTTGGACTTATCTCCTATACCCCATCCATCCAAGATAATTAAGCCAATATTTTTTGTCATAGTCGTATATTTTTGTCAAATGACTGACGTTATTAATTAAACTGTAATTTCAAAAATCGCACCATTTGGTTGATTTTCTATATATTGTAATTTACCACCTATCAATTTAGTAAATTCAGCCGCAATAAAAAGTCCTAATCCAGTTCCTTTCTGAGAACGTGTTTCTTCATTTTCTAACCGGACAAATTTCTTAAAAATATCTGCTTGTGCCTCTTTAGAAATTCCAGGACCCACATCTTTCACTCCAAATTTACTGTTTAGATTGTCTTTGTGAAGAAATAAGGTTAATTTCTCATTGGTTCCGGCATATTTCAATGCATTTTCAATAAGATTTATTAGAATAG
Organism: Crocinitomicaceae bacterium; assembly: GCA_046304235.1. GTDB lineage: Bacteria > Bacteroidota > Bacteroidia > Flavobacteriales_D > Crocinitomicaceae > CANHVK01. The sequence goes on from JBKCEW010000083.1 coordinate 64,703, forward strand.
TTTTGGTCATAAAAAGATCCGCTTCAATATGAATTACTTCATCCAATTCTAGAACAATCCACTCTTTTTCTAGACGGTTATTGTAATTTAAAGCAAGTTCTGTCATTAAATCATTTAAACTAATCCACTCTTTATGAGCAACCATTGTTCCATTTTCAATACGTGAAGCTGTCAAAATTGCTTCAACAATTTCTTCCAATCGCTGATTTTCGATTAACGCTTTTTGTAATAATTCATTCCTTTTTTCAACGGGAAATTCTCGTTTCATCAACGTTTGTAAATACAATTTTGAAGATGCTAACGGTGTTTTAAGTTCGTGAGTAACCGATAGTAGGAAATTAGATTGACGAATTGTCAATTGTTGGTCTCTTTTGATTGCAGAACGAATTCGCCATAAGCCTAGTGATAAAATCAAGAAAAAGACAAGACCTTCACCCGTGATCATAATTACCTTGTGAGTCACTATGTTATCTGTGCCAGCAACTTCTTGAGTAAGTTCAATCAAATGATATCCCCACCAAGCAAATTGTAGGGCAACATAAAATGCTAGAACATAAAAAATGACTGCTGTTTGTCTCTTCACAACCTGAATTTGTCACAAAGATAAACAATGTAATGATGAATGTTTAATGATGAATGTTTAATGGGAAATTTATTTTTTTTCTTTGATTTTGCGAAGAAGTTCACGTTTAAATTGATTTTCTGCCTGATAAAGCATCGCTACTTTTTTGACCGGGAGAACTTTAGCATACTTTTCGTAATATTCTTTTTGTAGGTCTAATTCTTTTTGTTTTGAAGCAAACACTTCATTTATAAAAGCTTCTAATTCTTTATCGCTAAGATTTTCGCTTTTATTTTTTAATTCCTCAAAATCAGATCTTTTAGTTTTACGTAATTTCTCCATTTTAGAATTGTATTCATTATAAAGTGGCCAAAAAACTTGTGCTTCTTTAGCGGTAAGTTCTAACCTATTTGTAATAAATCCAACCTTCATTGCTTCCACTTTATCAGATTTCGATTCCTGTGAAAAAATTGATAATGAGGTTAATAAAACGATTGTAAAAATTAAGTTTTTCATTTTGGTAATTAAATTTCTTCTATTAATAATTCTTCGTCTGCTTCATCTAATAAATAGTCTTCCATAGCTGAAGTTTCGGTAGGTTGTTCAACCGATTGTACTGAAATTTCTTCCGCCAGCAAGGTTTCATCAAAATCTATATCCATTTGATTATCTATGTAATCAGCTGCTTCTTGTTTACTGATTTGAACAGTATCATCGGTCTTATTTTGAGTAAAAAACCCAATAGAAACTATCAATAAAACAAAAGGTAAAGCATATTTTAAAGCAGTCTTCCAGGGAGTTTGTGCTTTCACACGAACTCTATCTTGAATCAGGCCTGGTAACTCATCAAAATAATTTTCAGGAACCTGAAAACTATCTTTTTTAGGTAGTTGACTTAAAATGGGCGCTATGTCTTTTAATTCTTCCATCGTTATTTATAACTATTAGACTTTTTAAAATATCATTAGTTTAATCTGCTTTTAAAAAATCTTCAACTTTTTTTGCTGCGATGTGATACGATGCTTTCAGTGCTCCTACTGAAGTTTCTAAAACTTTAGACATTTCTTCGTAAGGCATCTCATCGTAATAACGCAAGTTAAACACTACCCGTTGTTTTTCAGGTAAAGTTAATAATGCTTTCTGTAATTTCTGTTCGATTTCATCGCCGGTAAATGATTTATCGCCATCCAATCTGGAAGACAATTCTTTTTCTACATCGTGAATTGGTATAAAAAAACGAGTTCTTTTTTTCTTTAAAAAAGTAAGTGACTCATTTACAGCAATACGATACAACCATGTTGAAAATTCAGATTCTTGATTGAATTTTTCAAGTCCTTTCCAAACTTTGATAAATATGTCCTGAACGACATCATTTGTATCATCGTGATCGATGACCATTCTTCGAACTTGGGCATATATTTTTTTCTGATATTTCCTTACTAATAAATTGAAAGCGTAGGACGGATTGTCTCCACGAAACATTTCAAGTAATTCTATATCGGTATAGGTTGCCATTGATTTCTAAAAAAAATTGGCCGTCTTTTCGGACGACCAATCTCCCAAAAGTAGAAATATTATCCTTTACGGTTTTCTTTTCTAGCCTCTTTCATTTCCTTTTTATCTTGACGAAGTTCTTTACGTTCTTCTTTAACTTCCTTCTTTGCATCTCTCACCTCTTTTTTAGATTCTTTCAAATCCTTCTTCGCATCTTTCAACACTTCTTTGTCTCCAGATTGCTTTGCTTCTTTCGTTGCTTTTGCATCTTCTTTCAAATCCTTCCCTGCTTCTTTTAGTTCTTTCTTAGCCTCTTTCAACTCTTTTCTATCTTGTTGAATTTTCTCTTTCTTTTCACCTTTTGGTGCATCTTGAGCAAACAACATTGAACCGCTTAGTACAACTAATACTGATAAAACTAACTTTTTCATAATTTCTATTTTTTTAATGTTTATATCTCTTTGACTAACTAGATTTAAAAAGGTTTAATCAATTATGAGAAAAAATTAAAAATTTTGAATGAATGCTTTTATTTTAAGCATAATCTCTTGCCAATCAGAACTTTTATCTGCATATCCATAAATCACTTCTTCACATGTTTTTATGATATATTGATAATCATCAATGCTATTTTGTGGAATAGTATGTTGTTCCATCACATCAACTAAAGACTTTGATGAAAAATCAGAATCTTGAAAATTCAATTGAGTGATTACGTATTTAGGCAAATGTTTGTGAATTAAACTATAAGCAGCGTGATAATCGCCTCTTAAAGCAAAGGTTTCAGCATCTTCGATGAAAGAAGTCGACGGAACTGTTTTCTTTTCTATAGTAAACATTGACTCAACAGGTTTACTTTCTTCTGCTTGGGCTGATTTCTTTTTAGATTTTTTCAAGTAGGTTATAAATAACAATCCTACTAATATTCCAATGATAAATAGTAAGAATACAATCCACTTATTTGCATTTGGAACAGACTTTTGATTTTCCTCGATTTTGGTTTCTGGCTTTACCAATACCTCTTCCCCTTGTTGAGAACCACTTGAATCTACAAACTGTATTTTTGCAACCTCTACTGGTCCTTCAACATCAATTGATTCAGATTTACCTTTTATTGTAATGTATTTTTTTAGCGAAGGGTCAAAATAACTGATTGATAAATTAGGTAACTCTATTTTCCCTCCATTATTTACTTTTAAATGAAACAAATAACTTTTAAAACCCGTCACACCATCATCTGTATAATCCAAATCTTCTTTCATTTCTGGATCTCCATAAAGGCTCAATCCTTCTGGTAAATTCAATTTAGGTTTACTTATCGTATGTAAGTTTCCTGTTCCTTTTACAACCATTTCTAAACTGATGACATCCCCCAACTTTGCCGTATTTTTTGACAATGAAGTTTGCAAAGTATATTTCCCTACTGCTCCAATAAAATCTTTCGGTGCTCCCTTTGGAAGTGGTAAAACATCAACAAAAGTAGCATTGGACTCTAAACGCAATTGGCTATCAAAAAAGCCGCCTGTACTATATTGTAAAATCATTTCAAAAGGTTTCACAATAAACTTCCCCGCTGAAGCAGGAAAAATCAATTGTTTACCACACGAAAAAGTTAAAAAAGTCGTTCCTTGATAATTCTCTCTGTTTAATGAAAAGTTATCTGATTTTTCTAAATCAAATGTTTCCGCAGCCCCTTTTAAAGAAAAAGATTTATAATTCTGCATCATATTCAAATTGACCCGTGAATATACTTTAGCAGCAAGAATCAGTGGTTCACCTTCATATATTTTAGCACTTGATTTTTCAATAATACCAAAAACAGGTTCTTTCATATTGAATTTGGTAATTTCCCCCTCTGTGTTGTCGTACTTTCTTTTCTTTGCAGGGTCCGATTTTGGTTTTACAGAAACTACTAATGGATTAGATTTAAATGTTTTGCCTTTATCTTTAACTAAAGCAACAATCGTGAATTTACCCTCCTTTTTAAATACACCTTCTTGCGCGTTTTCTACAACAATAGACCAGGAATTGTTTATAAATGATTGTTGAACACTCTTTGAATTCCCTCCTTGAATAAAAGAACTTGGAAAATCAAATTGAATTGGCGCATCAATATTTGTTTTAACAGTAAAAACAACTGCTTGTCCAACTTCAACGGGTTTTTTATTAATTGTAAGTTGAATATCTGGTTTTTGTGCAATTGAAATGCTCCAAATAAAAAGAAAAATAAATGTAATTATATGTTTACCAATCTTTACCATTGTTGTTTGAATTATTCGATGTATTGGTTTTATTTTTGTTTTGTTTCGCTTTCATCTCTTGTTTCATCAACTCATCCAACATACGTTCTGTTTTATCTTTTTGTATAGATTGCTCTGGAGACGGTTGACTATCTTGTTTCTGTTTATCGTTATCTTTTAGATTAGGTTTCTGCTTTGGAGGATTTTTTTGATTTTGATTCTCTTTTGGTTGTTGTTTAGGTTTATTCTCATTTTGTTTTTTCAAAGCAAGCGTCAGGTTATGACTAATTTGTTCATCTGTTGGTCTATTGCGTAATGCTTTTTTATACGCTTCAATTGATTTTTTATAATCTCCAGATTTATAGTAAGAGTTGCCTAAATTATAATTTAAATCTACCTTATTCTTCGGATTCTGTTTTAAAATTTTAGAGTAATAATCCACCGATTTATTAGCATAACCAACTTTATATGAGGCTTGTGCTAATTCGGTTCTGATATCTATATTTTTTGGTTTGATTTTATTAACCTTCAAATAGCGATTATAAGCAGCATAATATTGTTTCGTTTTATAAAGTCTACGCGCAAGATTTAATTCTTCTCTCCAATCTTGAGAAAAACTTTTACCTACAAACAGCAAACAAATATATACAAGCAAATATTTCATTATTAATGTTTAATGTTTAATGTTAAGTAGGGGTAAAACAAATAGACACAAAATAAGAGCAAACCAAATCCTAAAAAAAGCGGATAAAAATTTTGTTTGACTTTCAATTCTGTTTCTTGTTTATTTTCCATATCAGAACTAGTTACAAACCGATTCACAGTAGATTGAAAATCAGGATAAATAGTATTGATTACAACTGCAGAACCACCAGTCAGTTTTGCTATTTCGACTAATAAATTTTTATTAAGTTTTGAAACAACACGTTTTCCACTAGGTAAAATTTTAAACCCAAATTCAGGGTGTAAGGGGTCGTTCGGGACATATCCTCCTTGATTAGAACCAATTCCAAAGACAACAAGTTTTATATTTTTATCTTTTACTGCTTTTACTCCCTCTGACATATTCCCGGTATGGTCCTCTCCATCGGTAATCATCAATGTGATTTTTGAATTTTTAGACTTTGTAAACATTTTCGAAGAAATCAACATCGCTTCATTTACATTTGTTCCTTGCTTTGAAATGATATCTGTTTGAATTTCATTTACAAACATTTTTAGAGCGTGATAATCTGTTGTAATTGGTAGTTGTATTTGAGCAGTTCCAGCAAAGACACACAACCCAACTCGTTCACCTCTTAATGTGTTTATGAAATTAATAATTCCTCTTTTAGCAATATCTAATCGGGCATCCACCGAAGATAAATCTTTAACATTCATAGAATTAGAAATATCTAAACACATAACTATTTCTTGGTTTCGTTGGCTTGAAGAGGCTTTACGTGTTCCAAATACAGGTTGCATCAACGCAATAATGATACATAAAAGGGCAGTTCTCAACCAAAAATACCTCCATCGAATCTTCTTGGTATTTACCTCGGATATCATCAATGTTTGTATTGTTTTTTCGGGATATGCATTTATTCTTTTATTTTTCCATTGCATAAATTTCCCTTCAATCAACCATATAAATGGTATTACCAATAATAACCAAGCATAATTTGGATGAAGAAATGAAGGTGTCAATTCAGCAGTTAAAAATTCTGTTGCTAACCGTTTCGCTGAATCTTCTGCTTGACTTGGAATGAATTGTTTTGCCCATTCTTTTTTAAAGTCAACCCATTTAATTAGTATGTAAACCATACCCAATACTATCCACCATACCAATTCTAATAGAATGACAAAACGGAGTAATTTCCCAATAGGATATGTATACTTTTTATTCATTCGTTTTTAGCACAATACGATTAATTATAAAAATATATACCAATAATAAAATAGCAAAAATCACAAATGGAGCAGGACTATACGGTGGTTCTGAATTGTACTGTGTGTCTTTAATTTTTCGTTTTTCTAATTTGTCGATTTCCTTATAAATCGCTTTTAAAGCAGATTCATCCGTTGCCCTAAAATATTTTCCTCCCGTTATTGATGCAATATTTTGAAGGGTATTTTCATCAATTTCAACTGGTGCATCTTCAAACTCAATACCGAATGGGGTCATTACTGGTGTAGGCGCCATTCCGTTTGTTCCAATCCCAATGGTGTAAACACGAATGTTTTTTTCTTTTGCTAATGCTGCCGCAGTTTCAGGAGTCATTGTACCAGTATTGTTACTTCCATCGGTCATTAATACAATAACTTTGGACTTTAACAAATCACTTCTCAATCTGGTTACAGCGGTACCTAATCCTGTTCCAATCGCAGTACCAGGTTCTAAATTCCCTGGTTGAATTAAATCAATTTGATTTTTTAATACCTCGTAATCCAAGGTTGCAGGACAAGCCGTAATTGCTTCTCCTTCATACACTACTAATCCTATTCTATCTCCAAAACGACTATCAATGAACTTTTTAGCCATTTCTTTAGATACTTCTAATCTATCTGGTTCGAAATCTCTTGCTAACATCGATGCAGAAACATCCATTGCGAGAATCATATCAATACCGTATTTGTATTTAAAGTTGAGCGCTTCTTCAGTGTTTCTAAAAAAAGGTTTACTTAATGCTAAAATTAAAAGCAACAAAATCAACCCGTAAGCAATAAATACTGATTTACGCACTTTATCAATCCAATCTCTTTGAAGAATTACTTGGTGTTTTTCTAAACGAGAAAATTTTAAAACCCCTTTATTCCTTTTATCTAGATGAAATAACCACCAAACTACTGCAGGAACCAACCACAATAACCAAAGCCATTGTGGTGCTAAAAATTCGATATGTAGAAAATCTAAACTCATCTTTGGTGTGTGGTTGTTACCTCAACTATTGATTTAGAACAAATACCAATTTTCATCATATCCATTTCACTCGGTTCAGATTTAGCAAACTTTACCATATCTGATTGCTGCAATACCCATTGAATGTCATTTAAAATTTCTTTGCTTATCTGAACTTGACTCAATAGTAATTGTATTTCATACGAAGTTTTTTCATTCAATGAAAGTTGATAATTTGCTCCTAAATAGGTTTTTAAAATAGAAGAAAGTTTAACGCAATATTCTTTTTCACCATATTCAATCCAAAATTTCTGTTGAATTAATTGATCAATTTCTCGAAGCGCTAATTCAGCAGATGACATTTGTTTTTTATTTTCAATCGGTAATTTTTTCTTTTTGCGTTTCAACCAAAGCCATATAATTAAAATGATAGCAACAATTAGAAGCGACCATAAAATCCAAGTATAATTCTTTTTTAACCAGGTTTGAAATTCAGAAGGAATATCAGTAAAAATGGATTTGATATCTTTTATTTCTCCGCTTTTATCCACTTTTGGAAAAGTAAAGTTGAGGATAACCTTATCAAATGTTTCTACTTTTTTATTTAAACTAATTGAAAAAGAAGGAATAACAAACTGACCTGAATCCCAAGCAGTAACAACATAAGCTCCGCGCCATATCCACGAATTTTGTTGTTGAATAAATGTATCATTAAAAACACCAATTACCTCAAGCGAAAACTGCTTGTTTTCACAAAGGATTTTGCCGGATTTTACCGGAAAAGAAATAGATGGTTGTTCACCTGTTCCTTTTATTTCATATATCAATTCTGTTTGTTCGCCGATTTTTAATGAATTACGTAAAGTATAGGATTTCAATTGACTGAAAGTAAAATTCGCCCAACACACTAAAAAACCTATGATAATCAGTCGCTTCATTATTTATGTCTCTTAAACAAACGTATTAATTTTGGAATATAATCTTCGTTCGTATCCAAAGATTGATAATTGATACCCAAACGAGTAAACATTTCAATCAAATCCGCTTGTTGTTTCAAATACGTTTTTTCATAGTCTGCTCTCACTGATTCATCAGAAGTGTTCACCCAATTTGTGTAACCTGATTCAGCATTATACATTTGAATTAATCCTAAATCGGGTAATTGCGATTCCCCTTGGTCGGATAATCCTAAAGCAATTAAATCGTGTTTTTTACGAAGTAACGAAATGCTTTGTTCGAAATTTTGTTCATTCATAAAGTCACTAATAACAAAACAAATTGAACGTTTCTTCATCGCATTTCGGTAAAAAGCAAAACCATCATTGAGATTTGTCTTTTCAGAAATTGGTTTGTGGTCAATGAAAGTTCTTAAAATAGAAAGTGCGTGTTTTTTACCCTTTGCTGGAGGAATAAATTTTTCTATACTATCAGACACAAACATTGCTCCTATTTTGTCATTATTTTCAACAGCAGAAAAGGCTAAAACAGCCATTAATTCTAACGCTAATTCTTTTTTGGATTTTTCACCTGTACCATAAACGGTAGATTCAGAAATATCCACCATTAACATCACAACCAATTCTCGTTCCTCCTCAAATACTTTCACATAAGGCGCATTGTATCTTGCTGTTACGTTCCAGTCTATGGTACGAACTTCATCTCCAATTTGATAATCTCGAACCTCACTAAACGTCATTCCTCTCCCTTTAAAAGAAGAATGGTACTGACCCGTAAAGAATTGTTTTGTCAATCCTTTGGTACGAATTTCAATACGACGAATTTTTTGTAAAAGTTCTATTGTGGTCATTGGTTAAGGAACATCAACCCGGTTGATTACTGCTTCTACGATTTGTTTTGCAGACATATTTTCTGCTTCGGCCTCGTAGGTTAACCCTATTCTGTGCTGCATCACATCTACTGCAACAGCACGAATATCTTCCGGAGTAACAAAGGCTCTGTTTTGTAAAAATGCGTGTGCTTTGGCAGCCAAAGCCAAATTAATACTAGCACGAGGAGAACAACCGTACTCCACAATATGCTCTAATTGAGGTAATCCGTATTTTGCAGGATTACGTGTAGCAAATACTAAATCAACGATATACTGTTCAATTTTTTCATCTAAATACACTTCACGAACCAAATCACGAATTCGTAAAATATCGGCAACACCCATCACTTTTTGTACTTTTTCAAGTCCTTCTTTGCGCACATTCGCACGAATAATGAGTTTTTCTTCTTCCATTTTAGGGTAGTCTAACACTACTTTCAACATAAAACGGTCAATTTGTGCTTCTGGTAGATTGTATGTTCCTTCTTGGTCGATTGGGTTTTGAGTCGCCAAGACTAAAAAAGGAGAGGGTAACTCAAACGTTTCATCACCAATCGTTATTTGACGTTCTTCCATTGCTTCCAATAATGCACTTTGTACTTTTGCAGGCGCACGGTTTATTTCATCTGCTAGCACGAAGTTTGCAAAAACTGGACCTTTTTTTACAGTAAATTGTTCGCTTTTTTGATTGTAAACAAGCGTTCCACTCACATCGGCTGGCAATAAATCAGGGGTAAATTGAATTCTACTAAATGAAGCGTCTAATGCATTGGATAAACTTTTAATTGCCAATGTTTTTGCTAAACCAGGTACCCCTTCTAATAATATATGTCCTTCAGCAAGCAAAGCAATTAACATACGGTCTAACATATGCGTCTGACCAACAATTACTTTACTTACTTCTTTTCGTAATAATTGAATGATTTGATTTTCAGTTTGAATTTTTTCAGACAGCAAACGGATGCTTTCCGCAGGACTTAACACATTGTTTTCTAATGTAGACATAACTCTCACAATTTGAACAACAAAATTGAGAAAGATTGAAATCGTAAGTATTGCATTTGCTGTTAATTAATGTTAACATTGTAGCCAAAATTTGTATAGTAAAAATGACCACTGAACGCCTTTGTCTCGAATGTAAAAGCAAATTAAGAGGAAGAAAAGACCAAAAGTTTTGTTCCGATTATTGTCGTAATGCATTCAACAATAAATTAAACGAGGATGCAAACAAATACGTTAGACGTATCAATGGAATATTACGAAAAAATAGACGAATTCTTGAAAAATTAAACCCAAAAGGAAAAGTAACGGTCGATGGAATTACATTAGCAGAGGAGGGATTTAATTTCCATTATTTTACAAATATTTATAAAACACAAAAAGGAGGTATTTATTTTTTCTGTTACGAGTATGGATACCGAAAACTTGAAAACGATCAATATATTTTAGTCCTAAAACAAGATTACGTGAAATAATGGGTATACCTGAAAAAATACGTAAGATTGAAAATTTACACATACTATTCTGGTTATCAAAAGACTTATGTTGGTGTCTTGAATGGAAATGGGTTGGAATGTTAATGATTTTTCCGACTTTGAGTCTTTGTATATTCACAACTTGGAAAATGAGAAAAGATATTACGGAAACTTATCATAACCTTGCTGTACTGTGTTGGATTATCGCAAATAGTTATTGGATGATTAGCGAGTTTATGAGTTTCGACGAAGTAGTTCTTTTAGGAAACATATTAGTTAAAGAAATTGCATTTATCCCCTTTGGTTTAGGTATTCTGATCTTGATTTATTTCTATCTATTTAAAAATAAACAACTAAAGTAAGTTATTTATACTCCAATAATCATAAGGATTATCCATTTGATATGTGATATTCAATCATTTTTTTGATTTATTATTTGATATCGATTTACCTAATTCACTTTCTATAAATGTTGGTTTCTCAAGGCCAAACTGTTCGCAAGCAAAAGTATAGTATGCTGATTTTGATGGATGAATGGAAGCACAACCATTTATAGTTTCTCCCCAGATCGAGTTTTTAATACATTGAACAATAAGAGAAATAGCGTCCTCTCTAAATAGTAGATTTACAGGATGATTACCATTTGGTATCTCTTTTCTTCCAGCAAAAAAACGTGCAGGATGTCTCTGATCTCCAACTAAACCAGCCATTCTTATGATTGTCAATCTATCTGAAGAAATGCTATTTTGAAGTAACCATTCAGCGTTTGCAATATTATTTTCTTTTGCACGCAATTCTATATCAATATCATCCTCGATAAAATGCTGTGGTAAATCAGGATAAACACTTGTTGAACTGACAAATATAAATTTGGTGGTACTAGGGAAAGAATTAGCAACCCCTGCTAAACTATCCGCATATGAATGAAAATCAGATTGCCTACCCGGCGGAAAATTTAATACGACACAATCAACATTTTCAAAAATCGAATGTAATTTAAATGATTCTTCTTTGCTGTTCCATCGAATTGTTGGAAAAGATTCAACATTTAATTTCTGCACTTTTTCCTCGGAAGTAGATGTGCCTACAACTTCAACACCTAAATTCTTTAATTTTTTACCAAGTGGATGCCCAAGCCAACCAAAACCGATAATGGCAATTTTAAGTTTCTTCAATGTTTGGTAGCTATCGATAATAAATTTTGATAATATTCATAGAGAGCCATTTGTGAACGAACAGGAGTTTCAAGTTCATTGGTTCTATAATCATTTTTTAATCTCTTTTCGAAAATTCTTGACTTCTGATTGTCAGACCATTGAATACCAAAAATAGTTTGAAGTTCATTCTGAAGTAATTCGTCTAGTACAGGCGCTCCAACCTCGATACGTTTATCTAAATTTCGCTCCATCCAATCCGCAGAGGAAATATAAAACAAAGGTTTGCCATTATTTTCAAAAATGATGAACCTCGCGTGTTCTAAAAATCGATCTACAATACTAATTACTTCAATATTTTTCGAATGTTTCTTATCAGGCACTAAAGAACAAACCCCTCGAACATTCATTTGAATAGGTACTCCTGCGTCACTTGCTTGATATAATTTTTCGATCATACCATCGTCAACTAAGTTATTGATTTTGATTTTTATACCAGACTTCAATCCTTTTTTTGCATTGTCTATTTCATTTTGAATCAGTGCGGTCAACTTTCTTCTACTGTTGAAAGGTGATAATAACAAAGAACGATAAGTGCTACGTTCCATGTTGTTTTCCATCAAATTGAATACCTTTCGAATTTCTTGACAAATAGATTTGTTCGTAGTAAAAATGCCAATATCTGAATAAATTCTTGCTGTTTTTTCATTAAAATTACCAGTCCCAACATATGCTGTAATGACCTCTTTTCCTTTGACTAGTCTTGTGATTTGTAATAACTTAGAATGTACTTTTAACCCTGGAACACCAAAAATTACTTTAGCGCCTTGCTCCTTCATTCTTTCAGCCCAATATAAATTATTTTCTTCGTCAAAACGAGCCTGCAATTCAAATACGACCACAACTTCTTTTCCATTACTTACAGCACTTAAAAGTGCGTTCATAATTTGAGAGTTTTTTGCTAACCTGTAAACATTTAATTTGATAGACTTAACATCTGGGTCAATTGCTGCTTCTCTCAACGTATCCACTACATAATCAAATTTTTGATAAGGAAAATGAAGTAAAATGTCCTTTTTATCAAATACTTCTAAATATCGTTTTGCATTTACTAAATCTGGATGATCTAAAGGTGGTAACTTTTCATAAATCAGGTTCTTTTTACCAAAATCAGGGAAATCAGCAAAGTCTTTAAAATTATGGTATCTACCACCAGGTATTGCATTTAATCCATCTCTTAAGTTCAACGATTTCAATAAATACTTTTTCAAATCTTCTGGCATATTTCGATCGTAAACAAATCGAACTGGCTCACCCTTTTTTCTATTTTGTAATGATTTTTCCATTTTATCTATGTAAGAAACAGATAAATCATCATCTAAATTCAATTCAGCATCACGGGTAAACTTAAATGTAAATGCTTCTAATTCGTCTGCCTCAAAAATGGAGAAAATAGAATCTAAATGTAATCGTATAATGTCGTCAACTAAAATGAAATAAGTTTTATCTTGATCTTTAATCTGATAAAATCTAGAATAGGTAGATGGAATTTGAATGTAAGCGTATTGTACTTTTTTAGTGGAAGACTTTTTTAATCGTATGGCTAAATAAATATGTTTGTCTTGAAGTTTTGGAAAAGCGTTTTTTGGATTAAGTATTATGGGTACAATTTCGTGCTTTAATTCTGAATGAAAAAAACGAGATAATTCACGCTTATGTTTTTCTGATAAATTTTTCTCAGTCAATTGGTATACTCCCTCTTTTTCAAGTTGTGCCACGATTTCAAGATACGTTTTATCAAACATTTTTCGTTGACGCATCACCTCTTCACGAATATCCTCTAATAATTCAGAAGCAGAACCTTTATATCCTTGTACTGCTGCATTTTTAATACCCACCAAACGCTTCACATTCGCCACTCGAACACGGTAAAATTCATCCATATTATTCGAATAAATTCCTAAAAACCGTAAACGTTCGATAATTGGCACAAGAACATCCATCGCTTCTTGTAATACCCTTTCATTAAATGAAAGCCAACTCAATTCTCTGTTAACCAGTTCCATATCTAATATTGATCTCACTCTTTTTTTTTTACAAAAATAAAGTTACAATGTTAGTTATATATTAAGTCATTAAATAGGTTTTTTTTTCAAAATCTATAACAAAAATGGAATATTATCGTATATATTGAAACTATGAACAAACGCACAAAGATATTTCCTTATGTAATCATACTCATCTATTTGTGCTTTAATGTGTTTTTTGTCTTTTCACAAGAAAGTTATAATAATTGTAATCAAGCTATTGACCTTTGTCCTAATCAAATTTTATCAGCTAATAATATAAATGCTAACAAAACCTTATGTGCTGATTGTGAGGATGATTTTAGTTCAAAAATATGTTTTTCATCTAACAATAGCGTTTGGTTTCGTTTTTATACAAATGAATTTGGCGGCGATGTTAGCATTACTTGTTCAGACATTAGTTATTTAATTAAAACTGGAAAATCACAAAATTTACAAGCTGCAATTCTTCAAGCGAAAGTACCTTGTGACGCAAGTACCTATAAACAAATTGGTTCATGTGAATCTAATGGAAATTCAGGGTTTACTATAACTGCAACGGGGTTAAATCCGAAAGAAACTTTTTACTTGGTGATTAATGGTGCTTTAAACACAGGTGATTCCTACCCAGCAGAGGCAAATTTTGAATTAGAAATTAAAGGTTCAGGAGTAAATAGACCCATTCCTACCATCTCAATTGCTGATTTAGATTCAAAATATTGTAAAAATGATGTCATAAATTTTCGATGTTCAACAACTGATTGTAAAGATAGCAGTAACTACAATTGGTTTTTAAACAATGAATTAATCGCAATTTCTGATACAAATTTTCTTTCCTTGAGCAAATTAAAAACAGGAGATAAGCTTATCGTAAGTAATTCCTGTTTTAGTTCTTGCCCTTTTATTGTAAAAGATAGTGTTATACTTCCACAAATTATAAGTTTTAATGTCGATGCAGGGAAAGATACAACCGTTTACGAAGGCGCAATATTTAATTTGAATGGTAAAACAAATGGCAATTTTGCCCGCTGGGCTCCTTTTGAATTTATAAGTGATTCAACATCCCTAACTCCATTATTTACAGCAAAAAAAACGATTAATTATGCATTAACTGGAATTAAAGATGGTTGTAGAATTAGTGATGTAATTCAAATTCGCGTTATAAAACAAGAAAACACACCACCCAATTCCTTTTCACCTAATGGCGATAAGATTAATGATGTTTGGGAAATCCCATTTTTAGATGACTTCCCTAATTGCCATATACAAGTTTACAGTCGATGGGGACAAACGGTATTTGAAACTACAGGATATTCATTTTTAAAATCTTGGGATGGAACTTACAATGGAAATACTATTGATCCTGGCACCTATTTTTATGTTATTGAATTAAGAGATAAAAATATTAATGAGCCTATCAAAGGGAGTTTAACAATTATTCGATGAAGATTTATAGAATCATATTAATAATCTTTGTCTTTTCAGTACGTTCGTTTTATGGACAACAGGAAAATATCTTTACACAATGGTGTCTTAATCAAAACACCTACAATCCTGCACTTGCAGGTATTAAAAATTATCAAGAACTAAAATTATTAAGTAGGTTTCAATGGGTAGGATTTGAAGGGGCTCCGGTATCGCACTTAATTAATTATTCAACACAAATTCAAAGTAAACGCAGTGAATACCTAACCCCTAGGCATGGTATTCAAATACAATTTGAAAATGATAAAATTGGGGCTTTCGGCACAAATCGAATAGTAGCTGGATATGCTTTTCATCGCAATTTCTCAAAAGAAGCTCGTTTTTCAGTAGGAATTCGTGGGGGATTAACACAATTGTACTTTGATAATACAAAGCTAAATCCACTTCAACCTGACCCTGCATTCAATAGAAATAGAACCATTTACTTACCTAACGTTGCACTTGGAATGTGGTGGAATACGAATCGCTATTACACAGGATTAAGTATACAACAACTCGGAAAAACAACTTGGGATCAATTAGGTAATTCTTCTGCTTTTTCGACACATCTAATACTAACAGGAGGAACAAAATTTGAATTATCAAACTCTGTGACTTTTCTACCCAATTTGCTAGTTAGCAAAACGTTTTCCAATCCTACTCGCATTGACGCTATAGGCTATTTTGATTTTCAAAACAAATTGAAAGTTGGATTAGGATTTAGAAATAATGAGAGTTTTATTGGTTTGTTTCAAATAAAAATAAACCACCAATTCCTAATTGGATATTCGATTGACTATATATCTAATGGACTTAACACTTCCTATTTAATGTCTCATGAACTCAACTTCCAATACATGGGAGAACATATCAAAGACACGGAAAAACTATCGTGTCCTATGTTTTAATGAATATAGTAAGGAGAAATCATTTTGTAAACAATTACACCGGTAATTGCAACATACACCCAAATTGGCCAAGCAATTTTAGCTAGTTTTCTATGCTTTTCGAAATTTTGTTCGTACGCAAATAAATACGTGAATAATACAAAAGGAATGACAACAATGCTCAACATAATATGTGAGGCAAGTAAAAATAAATACACAATTCTACTAGAACCAATTTTAGCTAACTCTATAGCATCTAAATTATTGTCATGGTTTAAATCTCCGTATTTAACCTCAGTACTCGTGATATGATACGCTACATAACATGCAAGAAATAACAATGATAGCGCTAAACAAACTTTTACTAGTTTTTGATGTAATGCAATATTTTTTTTCTTGATGGCAATTAATGCTATAATAAGTAGAACAGCAGTAACACCATTAATTGTAGCGTAAGTTGGTGGTAAAAAAGATAAGTCTACACCTTCAATTTTTATTTCGAATAACAATGCTACAACCACTGGAATAGCAATAGAAGCCCCTATAATTAACCTCCTAAACCCTTTATTCGGTTGTTGCGTGTTCAATGTTGTACTCATATTTTAATAATTTACGAACGTCTTTTTCTAATAAATCAACTTGTGCTGTTTCTGTACCAACGTAAACTCCTCTAACATACCCTTCTTTATCAATTAAGACAAATGCAGGCGAGTGTGCATATCCACCAGCAGATTCAATATCTCTGTTAGCGAATACCTGAAAATAATCAACACCCAATTGATGGGTTTTGTTTTCATCTCCTGTTAAAAACACCCAATTTGAAGTATTTATACCATTCTTAGTGATATATTTTCTTAACACATTCGGTTGATCAGTATTTGGATCAATGCTGAAGGAAATAAATTGGATTTGATCTTTTAAATCTTTTGTTTTAATTGACAAACGCTTTAATTGCGCTGTCATTGTAGGACAAATCGTAGGGCATTTAGTGAAGAAAAAGTCAGCAATCCAAACTTTTCCTTTTAAATCTTTTGATGAAACTACTTTGCCTTCTTGATTTTTAAATTGAAAGAAAGGAATTTTAGGATAAATAGTGTCTGCTACCTCTTTCCCATCAATAGTATCGTATTCAATATCGTAGTTACCTACAATTGGTAAAACACGCACTTTATTATTTGAATTACATCCTACAAAAATGAAAAGAACTAATGTAAAATAAAGAATTTTCATTTTCCTTGTTTTTTCCAAGCTAGTTTATCGTATTGTTTAGCTAATAAAGCAATATGTTCTTTCATTTTACGAATCATACCTTCAGAGTTACCTTTCAATACCATTCTCAAGTGATTTTGTTTATCAGATAGTAACATCAATTCTTGAAATGCTTCGCCGCCATAGTATTTAGTCCCTTTTTCTTTCAATAGGTTTTTACCATTTCGAGTGATATCGTAAATACTTTTAGCATCTCCATCTGCAAGAATCCAAATTTTAGGATCATACTCTTCCACTTGATCTTCCAAAATCGATTGAACTTCTTTCAAATTATGTTCAGGATTTCCTTTACCATCTGTAACATAAGATATAATCTTCACATACCCTAATTTCTTTTGATTTTTGCGAATATGCTCAAAAATCATCTGGCTTAAATGCCACATTTTAATTGCGCAATCACTAGGACACGTTTTTTGAATGGTAGTAATTAAAACTACTTTCCCTTTAAAGTCTTTTGATGAATACATTTTACCATCTACACCTTTGAAGGAATAATCTTTAACAACACCCATATCATCCAATTCTTTGAACTTATGGTTGCATCCTCTAGAAGAAAGGAATATTAACAAAGAAGCCGGTCCAAACAAAAGTATCGTTAAAACAATTCCTTTTATTCGTCCGGCCGAAGCTTTTATATTACTCATAGTTTAGAATCCGAAGAACTTTAAAGCTGCATTAATTGCATTTGCTTCATTCAAACAGATAAATATTAAATAAACAATAAATATAAAATAAGGTAATAAAATAACATACTTTAGAGCCTTTTTCTCATCACCTAAATGCATGAAGATTAAAACAATATAAGCTGCTTTTACTAAAGTTAATATAATAAATCCCCATTTAACTAAAGGCCAAATCGAACTGTGTTGTTTGATGAATGCACCACAAATAACTTCAACAACAGTAATGATTGTTAAGATTGCGGTTACTTTCCAAATCTTTTTTCTAATTTGTTTTCCTGCTTCCTCATCATGGTGACCATGTAATGAGTATTCAATAATATCGTCTCTTTCCATTATATAAGAATTTTAAAATCGATTAAACTAAATAAAAGAATGTAAATACAAACACCCATACTAAATCGACAAAGTGCCAGTATAAACCTGTTTTTTCTACCATTTCGTAGTGTCCTCTTCTATGATAAACTCCTCTCAATACTCCCAAGAAAATAATAAAGTTAATTACCACTCCAGAAAATACGTGGAAACCATGGAAACCAGTAATAAAGAAAAAGAATTGAGCATATTGAGTAGGACCATATTCATTCACTGTCAAATTAGCACCATAAATAACTTTATTAGGAATACCACTGTTAATTACTTCATTGTATAATTTTTCAGCTTGAGCACCTTCGATTTTATTATTAGAAGTATATTTTGTACCGTCTTCTTTGATGATTAACGTCATGTGCTCATCTTTCGCTCTATTTACTTTAGCAACAGAACCATCGTGTAATGTGATTTTACCATTCTCTAATTTACCTTCTTCAATTGCGTGGTGGAAATGATGTAATAAATCATCTGTAATCACTTCTCCTTTTTTGTGATGTCTTCCAGCCTCTAAAACTGTAAAGTTTTTAAGTTCTCCAAAATGTCCATGAACAATCGCTTTTGATCCGTCAGCCAACTCTACTTTACCGAACTCAGAACCATGAATGAAGTGATACCATTCCCAAGCTTGAGAACCTACGAAAAATAAACCACCAACAATCGTTGCTAACATCCATTTTACAACACCTCTCTTATCCATTCTATGTCCAGCTTCAACAGCTAATACCATCGTTACTGAGGAAACAATTAAGATAAAGGTCATCAATGCAACGTACAACAACGGATAACCATGACCTAAGAAAGGCAATGAGTTAAACGTTTCTTCACCAATCGGCCATGCATCCTGACACGCGTGTCTCGTAAATCCATACGCTACCAAAAGTCCTCCAAATGTCAATGCATCAGACACTAAGAAGAACCACATCATCAATTTTCCATAACTTGTAGAGAAAGGTGAAACTTTACCTCCCCATAAGGTTGCAGAATCAATCTGTGTTTCATTATGATTTGACATACAAAAAAATTTTTTGCAAGTTTAGTGAAAAATACTAAACTTAAGTTAACATTAAGGTATTTTTTTAAAATTGAACATTTATTAAAAATCGTTCTAATTTATTTTTTAGTGAATGTAGATTAAGAAAATTAATAAATAAATCCATAATACACCTAAAAAATGCCAAAAAATAGCACCTAATTTCATACTTAAAGCAAACTTCGAATATCTATATTCTTCATTTGCATTTTCTTCGTCAGACAAATTAGTTTGTGGAAGTTTTACTCTCAATGATTTCACTACCATTCTAATTAAATAAATAGAAGCACCTATTATATGAAGTAAGTGTAATGCGGTAATGATAAATAAATAGGAAGTAGACGTGTCACGGGATTGATTTGCCTTTATCTGAAGGGGAGCTGATAATTTTTTATTACCCAACATCAACTCACGATTTTTGTATTGTAGTTCTCTTCCTTTATAATAAACATGGAAATCTTTCCCTAATTGGCCCTTGTGAAAGAAATCACCCCTACCATCGCGAATATTCCAAGCCAAAAATTGTAATCTTCTTACATCCGTGTACTGTAATGTTTTTCCACTTTCAGTCACCAATAAACCACCTTGAACAGAAACTTTTTCGTGTTGGTAATATAATTCGAAATCAGGTAACAAATTCTTTATTCTATACCCAGATTTAAAATCAGCAATGGTTTCAAATGGTTTCACAAATGATTGTAATGATTTCATCTGATTGTCATTCATCACTTTTCCGTTATACTTGTATTTATTCCCATCAACTTCGATATATTTTCCTTTATGTTTAATTTCAAAGTAGTCACCATAACGGCCATCAATTACGAAAATAGGACCAACAAAGTGAGAGCCACTTTTAAATAATTGATTATATCCTACAAATTGAAAAATGGAGAACCCAATACCAAATACCAAAGCCAAAGGCATAAACAATTTAACCGAAACTAAATTGCGAGATTGGGCATTTTTAACTGCAAAATGATACAATAAACTACTTATCAAAATTAACGTAGTACTTACCCAAAAACCAGTTGGCAAAGCATACTTTACCCAGAATGAATCACCCATAGATACAATGTATCCAGATGTGAAGCCAGCAAAAACCATAACAATACTGAAAATGGCAATATACACCAAATTCTTTTTCATTTTCTCCCTTACTTCGGGACTTAATTCTTGGTTAAAATCTTTTCTCATGACTTTACTTTTTAATTGGAACGTAATCTAACACGTATAAAAACTGCACTAACGGCAGGTAAAAAAAAGATGCGAACATCAATTTTTTAGCATCTTTATCATCACAGGTAATGAATAATCTGTAGGAATACCAAAAAAACCAACCACCCAATATGGTACCAATGACCAATGTTGCACTCCCAGTCCATCCTAAAACCCATGGTAAAAGAGTAAAAGGGATTAAAAAAAGAGAGTAAACCATTATTTGGTAAGCTGAATTTTTCGATTTGCCAAACTTTGACGGTAATAATGAAAATCCACCTGCTTTGTAATCATCAAATACTACCCAAGCAATCGCCCAAAAATGAGGGAATTGCCAAACGAATTGTACGAAAAATAAAATCCCAGGCTCCAATCCAAATTTATTGGTATAAGCAATAGCACCAAGCATTGGCGGAATTGCTCCCGGAAATGCCCCTACAAAAACTGCCCATGGGGTCACTCTTTTCATTGGAGTATAGATGAATACATAGGAAACAAAAGCACAAACACCCAAAAATGCAGACAAGAAGTTAATGCTATGCAATAACCAAGAACCAACTACAAGACACAGAATAACAATAAGATATGCTTCTTTTAGATTCATTCTTCCTTGCGGTAGTGGCCGAGTTTGTGTTCTACGCATCATAATATCTAGTTCTCTTTCCCAAATTTGGTTTGCACCATTAGAAGCAGCTGTCACTAATGAACCGCCAACCATCAAATTAAAGATGACTTGCCAGTTCACAGAAGCTCCATCTCTAAATACAACAAATAAATAACCAGAAAGTGCGGAGATAACCACTAAAGCTGACAACCTAAATTTTGTAAAAACCAAGAAAGATTTGAATTTACTTTCTTTTTTGAGGGATTCAATGGTTGTAGAACTCACGTTAAAAATTTTAGTTCAAATTTACCTATTTTTTGTCTTTTAGTCAGATGAAATCACAGGTATTTTTATTTGGATATTGAAAATTTTGATAATTAAAAATTTAGGAAAACAAATTAAGGTATGTTAAAACAATTATTAGGTATCGGATTCCTTTACCTAATACCATCCATATATGAGTTTTAATTGGATTACTATTAAAAAATCCCAAAGCAACTAAAAGAGGATCTCCAATTATTGGCACCCAAGAAAAAAAACCAACAAAAGCACCTCGTTTTTCAATCCACTTTTTTCTTTTATCGATAGTAGCTTCAGAAAGTCCCCATCTTTTCAACCAAATTGGATTTCCCATTTTACCTATCCAAAAATTAGTAGAACCTCCCAATACATTCCCAATCAAAGCTAGAAAAAAGCAAAGCCAAGGATCTATTCCTTTCGATAAAAAAAAAGCTAGTACAAATTCTGAACTAAAAGGTAAAATGGTAGCTGCCAAGAAGGAGGCAAAAAACAAACCAAATAGACCCAAAGATGTAAAATCCAAAATGTATATTTTTTTCAAAGATAGGTGAATCAAATTACTTATATTCGTACTTGAAGAATATTACGTTGGTAAATGAAATTTGGTGCTATTGATATCGGAACAAATGCTGCGCGTTTATTAATTGGTGAAGTGTGTCAAGATGACGGACATTCATACATTAAAAAATTATCTTACACTCGTCTTCCTCTACGATTAGGTGGTGATGTATTCGAGTTTGGAGAAATTACTCCTAAAAAAGAAGAGGAATTCATTAAAACAATGAAAGCTTTTCAATTAATCGCAGATATTTTTGATGTAAAAGAGTTACGTGCTTGCGCAACATCTGCAATGCGAGAGGCTAAAAATGGAGAGAAAGTTGCAAAATCAATAGCAAAAGAAACAGGAATTAAAATTGAAGTGATTTCTGGAGATGAAGAAGCAAGATTAATATTTGGCACTTTCTTTTTATTAGACTTTGATAAAACAACCCCATTTATTGTAATTGATGTTGGCGGTGGTAGTACTGAAATAAGTGTTTTTGAAAATGGTGAGCGTGTAGCTGCAAGATCTTTTGAAATTGGTACAGTTAGAACTTTGAAAGGTAAAACAAGCGATACTATTTGGTCGGAGATCGCTAATTGGTTACACAAAAACATCGATGAATCAATTCCACACAACTATTTTGCTACTGGAGGAAATATTAATAAAATACATAAGATTTTAGGTGTAAAACAATTCGATAATATTGATGTTGAAGAAATGCTTGCTTTAAGAGAAGACTTAGCGAAATACAATTTAGAAGATCGCATGGAAAAATTTCAATTAAAACCAGACAGAGCTGATGTTATTATACCTGCTTGCGATATTTACAGTTATATTTTCAAAGAGTTAAATGTAAAATCTTTCGCTGTCCCTAAAATTGGTTTGTCAGATGGAATAATTTACGACTTACATTTAAAATATAATTATAAGCAAGAAAAAACAATTAAATTATATAAGAAGAGTAGTAAAATTTAATTAGAATTATCTAACTAATCTAATTGTCCATCAGAATGATATACTCCGTTTTTATAAACTTTTACTTTTAATAAAAGTCCATCGGAATCGTACACATACATTTTACCATTGAATAAACGACCATCTTTAAAGTCACCATCTTGTTCTAATTCATCATTAGCATTGTAAATTTTGTTATACCCATTCGGATCAAATTTACCATCTTTCACTTTTGGTGCAACAATTTTCTTTGTTATTTCATTAGATGCTCCTGGATCTTTGACGATCACAGGCGGATGAACCATTTGTTTTTGAATAGGCGAACCTGCTAAAGATCCATCAGGATTGAAAGATAAGATTTCTTTGATATCTCCGTTTTCATAATATCGAATGGCTTTTCCTGTTGGCTTACCATCCTTAGAAATGTATTCAAACTCAACTTGACCGTTGGCATAATAATAAGATACAGCACCTTCTTCTTTCCCCGCTTCATTGTATTTCGCCTCATATTCAAGCACTCCATTTTCATGGAAACGTCTTAATGTATCTAAATATTTATCGCGAATAAATGTTCCTTGTTCTTTGATTTTTCCGTTTTCAAAATACTTAACATAATTCCCTTTAGGTCTGTTGTTTTCGTACTCACCTTTCAACTTTGGTGTTTTACCGTCGTTGTAATATTTTGTCCAATAACCTTCCTTACGATCATCTTGAAATATTCCTTCCTCTATTTTTCCATTATCTGGATAACCGGCATCAGGTCGATCTTTTCCGAAAAAAATCCATTTACCTTGCTTTTTTCCCTCTTTGTCAGTTTTGTTCACTTTTTGAGCATACAAAGTGGTGCCAACCATAGTTAGTATCAAAGAAATTAAAACAAGTATATTCTTTTTATAAGACATTTAATAAGATAACTTCGCAAATATAATTAAACGGATCGAGTTAAATTTATCAATTTAATTTTGAAATATCAACATTTTCAAGCATTGTTTTAACCATTTCAGTTAAATCATACTTCATTTTCCAACCCCAATCGTTTTGAGCAGATGTGTCATCAATGGATTTTGGCCAACTGTCAGCGATTGCTTGTCTGAAATCAGGAGCATACTGCATTGTGAATCCATCTTTCTGATTAGCAATAGCATTACCTAATTGTTTTGGCGTAAAACTAATTCCAGCTAAATTATAACTAGAACGAATTTTCACATTTTCTTTAGGAGCTTCCATCAATTCTATCGTAGCACGAATGGCATCTTCCATATACATCATAGGAAGGGCACTATCTTCATTTAAAAACGAAGTATATGAATTCGTTTTCTTCGCATGATAAAAAATATCCACTGCGTAATCGGTTGTTCCTCCACCTGGTAAACTTGTATACGAAATCAATCCAGGGTAGCGAATAGAACGTACATCAACACCAAATTTATTGAAATAGTATTCACACCAACGTTCACCAGCCAATTTGGAAATACCGTATACTGTAGTAGGCTCCATAACAGTATATTGTGGAGTAAAATCTCTTGGTGTTGTTGGTCCAAATACGGCAATTGAACTTGGCCAAAATATTTTTTGAATGAAACCTTCTTTCGCTAAATCAAGGATTGTAAACAACCCTTCCATATTTAATCTCCAAGCAAATTCAGGATGTTTTTCAGCAGTTGCAGATAGTAAAGCAGCTAACAAATATACATCTGTTGGCTTTTCTTCTTTGATAAAAGTAGTTACAAAGTCTTTGTCAAGGACATCCATTTTCACGTAAGGACCGTCTTTCAACTCATCAGAACACTCCTCTTTTACATCGGCAGCAATCACTTGTTGATTACCAAAACGTTTACGTAATTCCATCACTAGTTCAGTTCCAATCTGCCCTCCTGCGCCTATAACTAATACTTTTTTCATAAAAAAATACCTTTACAAATTGATGCAAAGGTACATTAATAAATTGAAAATGTGAAACTCAGTAAAACGGAAATCGCGCTTATTTTTTTCTGAAAAATATGCGAATTGGAATTCCCGTAAAATTGTAATTTTCACGTATTTTATTTTCTAAGAAACGTCGGTAACTTTCAGCGACATATTGTGGCAAATTACAGAAAAAAGCAAACGCTGGAGCATGGGTCGGTAATTGAGTTACGTATTTAATATTTACATACTTACCTTTCACTGATGGCGGTGGTGTAGCCTCAATAATTGGCAACAACAAATCATTTAATTCAGAAGTTGGAATTTTAGTAATTCTGTTGTTATACACTTCCATTGCTGTTTCTAACGCTTTGTGAATTCGTTGTTTAGTAATCGTAGAAGTAAAGATGATTGGAAC
Source organism: Crocinitomicaceae bacterium (assembly GCA_046304235.1). Taxonomy (GTDB): domain Bacteria; phylum Bacteroidota; class Bacteroidia; order Flavobacteriales_D; family Crocinitomicaceae; genus CANHVK01. The sequence continues at coordinate 90,042 of JBKCEW010000083.1, forward strand.
ATCGTTATAGGGTGCTAATTGCTCACGAATACGTTCTTCATATGCCAACATAGTAGTATGGTCTTTCTCAACTAAATCCCATTTATTAACTAATACAACAACCCCTTTACTATTTTTCTCTATGATGTAATAGATGTTCAAATCTTGTTTTTGAACTCCTTCTGTTGCATCAATCATTAGTATACAAACATCTGAATTTTCAATGGAACGCACTGAACGCAACGTTGAATAATACTCAATATCTTCGGTAACTTTCGCTTGTTTACGAATTCCAGCAGTATCAACTAGTACAAAATCAAAACCAAAAGCTTTGTATCTAGTGTTGATAGCATCCCTAGTTGTACCAGAGATATTCGTTACAATATTTCTTTCTTGACCAGTGATCGCATTTACAAATGAAGATTTACCCACATTAGGTTTACCAACAATCGTAATTCTTGGTAATTCTTCTTCATCTTCTAATTCAGAATTTTTATCAAACGTAGCGATTATATCATCTAACAATTCCCCTGTTCCTCCACCATTCGTAGCAGATAAGTCATATACATCACCTAATCCAAGAGACCAAAATTCTGATGACAAACCATATCTTTGCGTGTTATCCACTTTATTTGCAGCGATAAACACTTTCTTTTTTGCTTTACGTAGCATTGCAGCAACGGTTTCGTCTAAATCCACAATCCCAGTAGTTACATCGACCATAAAAACAATAACACTTGCTTCTTCAATAGCAAGTTTTACTTGTTTTCTGATTTCTCCTTCAAAAATATCGTCAGATCCATGAACATACCCTCCAGTATCTATTACAGAAAAAGGAACACCATTCCACTCTCCTCGGCCATACAAACGGTCACGTGTTACCCCGCTGATTTCTTTTACAATGGCATTTTTGGATTCTGTTAGTCGGTTAAATAAGGTTGATTTACCGACATTTGGACGACCAACTATAGCGATTATATTACTCATTCTTTATTTTTTATGACGTTAAATAAATTGCTTATTTTTCGTCAAAATTTATTTCTATTTTACAAATCTTTCAATCTGCAATCTTTCAATCTACAGTTTTAATATCCGTATTTCTTCAATTTCACTTCGGACTCTCTCCAATCTTTGTCAACTTTCACAAAGGTTTGTAAAAATACTTGTTTTCCAACGAAGTTTTCAATGTCTTTTCTTGCCTCACGGCCGATTTTCTTTAACATATCACCTCCCTTACCGATAATAATCCCTTTTTGAGAGTCACGCTCTACCACAATCGTTGCACGAATACGGATTATATTCTCCTCTTCCTCATAGGTATTTACATCCACTTGTGTACAATAAGGAACCTCTTTATCTGTAAATAAAAAGATTTTCTCGCGGATCATTTCTGAAACGAAAAAACGAACAGGTCTATCAGATAGATCTTCTTTTTCAAAATACGCTGGTCCTTCTGGTAATAATTCTAGGATACGTTCCCATACCCATTCTTTACCAAAACCATGTAAAGCTGAAATTGTAATCACTTCTGCATTCGGTAATTTTTCTTTCCAATATAAAATTCGCTTCTCTACTTGATCTTGAGAACCTAAGTCCATTTTATTCACAATTGCCAACACTGGAATATTGAGTTTCTTTATACGTTCCAATGTTTCTTTGTGATTCATTTCACTTTCATAAATGTCTGTGATGAATAATAAAATATCAGCATCTTTAAACGAACTTTCGACATAACTCATCATTTGTTCGTGCAATTTATAAGAAGCATTTACCACTCCAGGAGTGTCAGAAAAAACGATTTGGTAGTTTTCATCGTTCACAATGCCATGAATTCGGTGACGTGTTGTTTGAGCTTTAGAAGTAACGATGGATAATTTTTCACCTATCATTTGATTCATAAGAGTTGATTTTCCGACATTTGGACTTCCAACAATGTTTACGAAACCGGCTTTGTGAGACATTTTGTTAAATTTTTGTTAAATAAATTTGGAGTACAAAGAAACAAATTATATCTTTGTACCGCAATTAAAGTTTAATACTTTATTTGAATACAGTGCGGGGTGGAGCAGTTGGTAGCTCGTCGGGCTCATAACCCGAAGGTCGTCCGTTCGAGTCGGGCCCCCGCTACCAAAACAAAGGAATCTAGAAATAGATTCCTTTTTTGTTTTAAGTACATTTTTATTGAATCTCTATGAATTTATTTAATTGGAAAAAGAAAGAAGAGCCAAAACTTTTTAAATATGCAGGAATAAAAGATTGTATAGAATTAAGAAATAATCTTGATAGATTTTTTACTTTACACAATAGTTTTACGGACCTTAAAAAAGTATTTACTTATGATGAATTAGACTTAATTTCAACTAAATTATCTATTAATGGTGAGATTAATGTTAAAGATTCATTTATATGGCTAGAATTAGATGAGTACAATAGATATATTGAAAGGTCTAAACATAGTATTTCTTTAAAACTAGAAAGAGTGGCTGGTGAAAGAAAAATTTCTATAAATGAACCATTATTGAACTTTCTATGGATACCTGAACTTGAAAAAAACAAACTTATTGAACAACTAAAAAATGTAATTAATGAATGTGAAAAAGATGTTGAATTAAACAAAAAAGAAATTTATTTAAAATCTATTCCTAGTGATAAGTATCTTGAATTATATGGCGAGGACGATTATTTTACATCAACTTTATTTACTTTAAAAATTAGAAACTTTAATATTTGGCATCATAATGAACTAAATATTATAACATTAAAAGATGAATTTATTGAATTTAATACAAATTTTGAGATAGAACTAGAAGATCCAAAAATCAAGTTGAAATTTTTAACGCTAAATTTAATTAGGAAATTAAAAAGCAAGATTATAGAT
>JBKCEW010000084.1:0-38109 GCA_046304235.1 Crocinitomicaceae bacterium
GCTTTCAATTTAACATCAGGTTCAGATGCAGATGGAATTCCGGATGCAGACGATGATGTAATCATAGCTAGTGGCCATACGATTACTGTAAATGGAACATATAGTTGTAAAACTTTAACTTTAAATTCTGCTGCTGTTGCAAATGGAATTTCTATCACTTCACCGCACTCATTAAATGTAGGTACTGGAACAGGAACAGTCACTATGAATGCTCCCTCTGCAGCAGTCAATTCAACTTTAGCTGTTGGATCAGGTACATTAACTTGTGGAAACATCAATATGAATGGTAGTTCAACAAGTAGTAGAAACACTATACTTTCAATTTCAACAGGAACAGTAAATTGTACTGGAATTACTTTTACAGGAACTGCAGCACAAGCGCAGGTTACTTTTACAAGTTCAGGAAATTTAAAAATTGCAACAGGGACACTTGGTACAGGAGGAACATTTACAAGATCAACGGGTACTGTTGAGTTTACAACAACAACTGGTGGACAAACGATAAATACATACACTTATAACAATTTAAAACTAAATAATACTTCTGGAACCAATACAGCAGCTGGAAATATTATTGTTGAAGGTACATTAACAACTACCGCTGGAGGTACATTTGACCTAAGTACTTACACTTTATCAGGTGGATTTACTGCAGCTAACTCAGGAACTTTAAAAACATCAAATACAAGTTTAACACCAATAACAACTGGAAAAACTTGGGCTGGAACGGTTGAATATACATCTTCAATAGGTGGTCAAACTTTCATGGCGGGAACTTACAACAACTTAACGTTTTCTAATTCTTCAGGCACAAACAGTGCTTCAGGGAATGTTACTGTAAATGGTACATTTACAACAACAAATGGTGGAACGATTCAAACTGTGGCTACCACTTTAACATTGAACAGCATAGTTGTATGCGGTGGAACAATTGCTTCATCGGGTACTTCTACTGTTGTTTATGGTTTACCTACAGGTGGAACAAATGTTTTAGGTGGAACCTATAAAAATTTAACGTTCACAAACACATCAGGAACTTACACTGCATGTGGAAATATAACAATGAGTTTAGTTTTAAAAAAATCAAATGGTGGGACACTGTCTATGGGAAGTTATAATTTTAATCAAACTTTTCCTGTTACAGAAAGTTTTCAAGGCGATGTTTCTTTCCCTACAATTTTAGGTTCAGCAACTGAAGGTGCTTGGGATATCTCTAGTAATACAGGGGGGTGTAGCAGTAATTATAGAGCAGAACTACCTTTATCTAATTCAAATAAATGGTTATTTACCCCTACATTTTATGCCACAGCTGGAAAAACTTATACTCTAAGCTACGAAGGTAGATATACAGCAAACACCACTGCTATGAGTATCTATGTAGCTACATCACAATCCTCTACAGGTATAATAGGTTCTGATTTATATGTCGGTGCATCAGACAATGGAGGTTTTGTTAACTCAACGGCAAATACTTGGCTTTGTACAAATTCTGGAACTTATTGCTTTGCTATTAAAGCTTCAACAGGGTCTATTTATACTTGTCGTTTAGATTGTATAAGCATTAGTGAAACAACCCCAGCGACTATAACATGGACAGGAAATACAAGTAGCTCATGGAGTACATCAACTAATTGGGATTTAAATAGAATTCCAATATCAACTGATATAATTGTTATTCCAACTGGAAGACCAAATTACCCCTCATCAATTACAGCAGGTAACTATAACAGCTTAACCTTAACTCACGGAGGTTCGGGTACGATAAGTATCGGGGCATCAATATTTTCTGGTAATGTTACTCTAAACTCATCCAATACAGGTAATACAATAATCATTGCTGGTGCAACTTCTATAGGAGGTAATCTTTCTGTAGGTGCTTCGGGTAGTAATTTTAACTTCACTGTAAACGGAACAACAACCGTTACAGGTACATTTACATTAGGGGCAGCTGGAACAGCAATGACAACTACACTAAATTACCCTATTACTTCAACAGGAGCATTTACAATGGGTAATAACAGCAGTCATACAACCAACATAACTTATACTAGCAATACAACCGATGCGATAACCGCTTCAAATACTGGAAACTTCACTTTTTACGGAACTGTAAACTACAATGCAAACTCTGGAAACCAACGAATTATGGCTCCAACTTATCATGGTCCGATCATTGCGAGTAATGGAGGGAGCAGATTTATGAATGGAAATCTAGACATTAACAATAGTCTTACTATCTCTGGTGGAAATTGGTTCTCTGGTAGTTCTACTGAACAATCTACTTCTGGTGTTTTAGGAAATGATGGGAATGTTATGCTTAGTAACAGTCCTTACAAAGGGTCTGGAAGATCTGGAAGGTGGCAAGGTATATTCTTAGCTTCTGACCTAGGTGGGGTCGGTGCAAATGACTTAATTACTTCATTATCTTTTTATATTAATACAAAATATAGTGATCGAGCTTTCAACAATTTTACCATCAAAGCAGCCTTAGTCAATTATGGCTCGTTCACACAATCAGGATTAAACTGGCCTTTTAAATCTGAAGTAATGACTACCGTTTTTACTCCAAAAGATGTAACTACTACTGGTTCAGCATGGAACACTCATATTTTTGATACACCACTTGTATGGGATGGCACTTCTAATATATTAATTGAAATCACATTCAATAATTTAGCTGCTGCAGGAGGTTCTGGATTAGCTCCAGACGGAACTTCAGATGATCAGGTAGCGTATATTGCTGGAGCTTGGGCAGATAATATTATTGTTCAAACAAAAGCATCAAATTCCGATGTAACAAATGCTACAAACGGATCAAACTCTAACTATAAAAATTATAGTGTCTTTAATATTGCTAATGGACCTTACAACATCAACATCACCAATAATTGGACAAATTCAAACGGTAACTTTTATCACCTACAAAACACTGTCACTTTTGATGGTTCATCAAATCAAAATGTAACAACAAACGGTGATAACTATTATAATTTTACAATTCAAAACACAAGTACTTCCTCTGCTTTAACGCTTCTAGATAATTGTAATATAGAAAACACAGCGACACTTACGGATGGTGTGATTGTCACTGGAAACAATAAATTTATTTGTTTAAGCACTAATGCTTCAAAACTAACTGGCTATTCTAACATTAGCTTCATTCAAGGAAATCTAAGAAGGTATATTGCTACAAATACTTCTACTTATGGTTTTCCTTTAGGTAAAGGCACCAATACAACAAATTATTTTTTAAGTGAAATAGTAAACAACAACCTTACTGGAATAACTTATTTAGATGGAAAATTTGTTGGTGCAACTCCTGCAGACTATACTCAGGCAACATTTGCGGCACTTGGAAAACAAATGTCAGGTGCAGGTGTCAGTACTAGAAATTTAAATACATTAGATAGTCAAGGGTACACTCAATTAGATCCAAATACTCAACCATCAGGAGGGACTTATTCCATTCGACTATACAATACAAACTATACCTTGGGTGATTGGGTGGATGATGGTCAGTGTATTATGAAAAGACCCTCTTCAAGCAATAATCTGAATGATTTTAATATGGCTGGGAATATAAATCCAGACGGTGGTTTAGGTAGAAAAGTATCAGATGGTTATTTACTTTCAACGGGGCTTACAACCTTCTCTGAATTCATTCCCGGACTTGAAGATGCAACGCCTTTACCTATTGAGCTATATAATTTCAACGTGAAATACGTAGGTGATAAAGTAAAAATTAATTGGACTACTTTAAGTGAAATTAACAATGATTATTTTACCATAGAAAAATCTAATGATGGCATTCATTTTAATGAGGTCACAAAAATAAAAGGAAAAGGAAATACAACGCACACATCACATTATCATACATTTGACTACTATCCTCAAAATGGGATAAATTACTATCGATTAAAACAAACCGATTTTGATGGAAAATATTCGTACTCAAACATAGAAAGTATATATGTGATTCATAAATCATTTGATGAACCCATTATTTACCCTAATCCTACCTCTGAAAATAAGGTTAATATTAAATTTTCTACAGATGATGACATTCCAGTCAAAATAAAAATATTTTCAAATGATGGAAAAGTGATAATTGAAAAGAATAAAGAAACAAACAAAGGAGTCAATGTAATACATATCGACTTAGACACCAACTTAACAAAAGGAATTTACATTCTAGAATTAAAAAACGAATTTGATATTTTAAGAGAAAAAATACACATAAACTAAAAAAAGTAGGTTTGAGCCTACTTTTTTTAGTTTATGTGTATTAAATTTTTAAAATTGATCCAGATCAATCAAAGCATCAATAAAACGTTGCTTCGGTAAAAAGTTTTGTTCTAAATCTGCTGCAAAAGGAATCGGTGTATCTAAAGATCCAATGCGTTTAACTGGAGCATCTAAACTAGCAAAACAATTCTCATTTATCAAAGAGGCTATCTCACCTCCTATTCCACCTGTTAAAGAATCTTCATGAAGTACAATTACTTTACCTGTTTTGGTAACAGAATCGTAAATTGCTTGAGTATCTAAAGGAGCTAACGAACGTAAATCTATAATATCTAAATCTAATTCAGGATGTTTATCAGCAGCTTCAAGTGCCCAATGAACACCCAAACCGTATGTGATTACAGATATATTATTTCCAGCTCTTACTGTTCGCGCTTTACCTATTTCTAAAGTATAATATTCATCAGACACATCTTCTTTTATACTTCTGTATAAATATTTATGTTCAAAAAACAATACTGGATTCGGATCTTCAATCGCTGCATTCAATAATCCTTTAGCATCACCTGGGAAAGCTGGATAAACGATTTTCAATCCCGGTGTATGGAAAAACCATGCTTCATTGCTTTGACTATGGAAAGGACCTGCCGCAGCTCCAGCTCCGGTTGGCATTCGAACAACTACATCTGCATTTTGACCCCATCTCCAATGTGATTTCGCTAAATTATTTACAATTTGGTTAAACCCACATGTTACGAAATCTGCAAATTGCATCTCAACGACTGATTTCATCCCCGCAATTGACAAACCTAAACCTGCACCAACAATCGCAGACTCACAAATTGGAGTATTACGAATTCGCTCTTTACCAAACTCTTCCACCATTCCCTCTGTCACTTTAAAGGCACCACCATATTCAGCGATATCTTGACCCATGATCACTAAATTAGGAAATTTAGTAAGTGACTCTTTCAATCCATCTGAAATTGCATCTATAAATCGTTTTTCTGTTTTAGAGGCATTTGAATTTAAAGTATCTTTTGTTATGTGTGGAGCAAATACATCATTTATTTCGTTTGCTGTACTAGGAACAATTTTATCTTCCGCAAAAGCCAAATCTAATCCAGCCTGAATCTCTTTTGTTATTTCCCCTCTAAATTCAACAATCAACTCATTAGTTAAAACACCTTCTTCTTTCAAGAAAAGCTCATAATTTGCTACTGGATCTTTTTTAGACCATGTATCTTGTAACCCCTCTGGATAATATTTTGTACCCGAAGATTCCTCATGTCCTCTCATTCGGAAAGTCATACATTCAAGCAAAAACGGTCTCGGTTTTCTTCTAATTGATGCTGCAATTTTTCGAACTGTAGAAACAACTTCCAAAATATTATTTCCATCTACTTGGAATGCGTCCATACCATACCCAATTCCCTTATCCACAAATTGTTTACAACGGAATTGTTCGACACTAGGTGTAGATAGTCCCCATGCATTATTTTCGATAACAAAAATTACAGGTAAATCCCACACAGACGCAACATTCAGTGCTTCATGGAAATCACCTTCACTTGCCCCTCCATCACCAGTATAAACAATGGTTGCTTTGTTTTCTTTTCTCAAATTAGATGCTAAAGCAACCCCATCAGCTAATGCCAATTGAGGACCCAAATGCGAAATCATACCAACTACTTTATGTTCTTTTGTCCCAAAGTGAAAAGAACGATCTCTACCTTTGGTAAATCCAGACATTTTACCCTGGAATTGAGCAAAAAGACGATTTAAAGGTAGATTTCTAGCTGTAAAAACTCCTAAATTTCTATGCATTGGAAACATAAACTCATCTTCATTCATTCCCAAGGTTGTACCGACAGAAATTGCTTCTTGTCCCCAACCCGAGAACCATTTTGAGATTTTACCTTGACGAAGAAGAATCAACATTTTTTCTTCAATCATCCTTGGTTTAACCAATGCCTTATAAATAGAGATTAATTCAGTATCATCGAATCCTGTTCGATCGTAAGAAATATGACGTTTTTCTAATGTTTCCATTGAACGATTTTTAGAGTCGTAAATTTAAAGCAAAAAAGCCGATTCTTTGCAGAACCGGCTTTAAAATATTTAAAAGTATAGATTAAACTAAACCTTGGTCAATCATTGCATCAGCAACTTTTACGAAACCAGCAATGTTTGCTCCTTTAACATAGTCAATAGTACCATCTTCACGTTTTCCGTATTTAACACATGCAGTATGGATAGAAACCATAATACTATGCAATTTAGAATCAACTTCTTCAGCAGTCCATGAAAAACGCAATGAGTTTTGTGACATTTCTAAACCAGAAGTAGCAACACCACCAGCATTAGAAGCTTTTCCTGGAGAGAAAAGAACTCTTGCGTGATCGAAAGCTTCGATAGCTTCTGGAGTTGAAGGCATATTTGCTCCTTCAGCAACAGCGATAACACCATTAGAAATCAATAACTTTGCTTCATCACCGTTTAATTCGTTTTGAGTAGCACATGGTAAAGCGATATCTGCTTTTACTTCCCATGGACGTTTTCCTTCAACAAATTTAGCAGATGGATATTTAGCAACGTATTCAGCAATGCGACCTCTTTTCACATTTTTCAATTCCATTACGAAAGCTAATTTCTCAGCATCGATACCAGCCTCATCATAGATGTAACCAGAAGAATCAGATAAAGTAACTACTTTACCTCCTAATTGTGTAGCTTTCTCACAAGCAAACTGAGCAACGTTACCAGAACCAGAAACTACAACTACTTTACCAGCGAAAGAATCACCTTTAGTAGCTAACATTTCTTTAGCGAAATATACTGTTCCGTAACCTGTAGCTTCAGGACGGATTAATGAACCACCCCAATTTAATCCTTTACCAGTCAAAACACCAGTAAATTCATTACGTAATCTTTTGTATTGTCCAAACATGTAACCGATCTCACGACCACCAACACCGATATCACCAGCAGGTACATCTGTATCAGCACCAATATGACGAGCTAACTCAGTCATGAAAGATTGACAAAAACGCATTACCTCATTGTCTGATTTTCCTTTAGGATCAAAATCAGAACCTCCTTTACCACCACCCATTGGTAATGTAGTTAACGAGTTTTTGAAGATTTGCTCAAATCCTAAGAATTTCAAAATAGATAAGTTTACAGATGGGTGGAAACGTAAACCACCTTTATATGGACCGATTGCAGAGTTAAATTCTACACGGTATCCTCTGTTCACTTGAACTTCACCTTTGTCATCTAACCAAGGAACTCTAAACAAAATTGTTCTCTCTGGCTCTACAATTCTATCAAGAATTTTAGCGTTTTTGTATTTTGGAGTTTCTTCAATTACAGGAATAACTGCCTCAGCTACTTCTTGAACTGCTTGAATAAATTCTTTCTCATGACCATTAGTCGCTCTCACTTTTTCCATGAAAGCATCAATCTGAGCTTGGTATTTACTTGACATTCTATGTGAATTTAAAATTAAACTAGGGGCAAATGTATAAATTTTAAAACAATGGAATCAAGGAATAACTAAAAAATATATTAATTTTTATAAAAAAGAATTTCACAAAATTAACTTCACAAAATTCTGAATCATTTTCTTACCTTCCAGCGTCATAATAGACTCAGGGTGAAACTGAACTCCATAAATAGGTAAGGCTTTATGTTCCATAGACATTAAAACTTTATTCTCCGAAAAGGAAGTTGCAATAAAAGGAGAGTCTAAGCCTAAATTTATTTTCCAACTGTGATAAAGACCAACTGTAGTTTCTGTATTAACCTCTTTGAAAATCACGCCTGGATATGAAATCAAAATCTTTTCAGAAAGTCCATGTTTTACCTCTTGTTGATTTTCCAAGGTAGCACCAAAATATGCTGCCAATGCCTGCATGCCTAAACACACACCCAACATGGGTTTTTGAAGGTGAAATTTTCCAATTACCAACATCAAATCATTAGATTCAATTGGTAATCCAGGACCTGGGGATAAAACTATCGCGTCCGTTTTTTTTAATAACTCCCAATCGATAACATCATTTTTCATCACCGTTAAATCAACTTCTAATTCCTCCAAATAATGAACTAAATTATAAGTAAAGGAATCGTAGTTGTCAATTAGAGTGATGTGCATTTCAAGATTATTTCATAAACTTGTACAAAGTTAGTTAAACACCATTAATATTATAAGTTATGAAACAAACTTTCAGAATTCCAGGAGCACCAGCACCAATTGGACCTTACAGCCCAGCTGTACTTAAAAACGATACACTCTATGTAAGTGGCCAGATACCAACAAATCCGGTTACAGGTGAATTAACTCTGGATACCATTGAAGCATCCACAAAACAAATCATGGATAATATTGGATTATTACTAAACGAAGCAGGAATGAATTATTCAAATATCGTAAAAGTGACTATCTTCTTGACCAACCTTGATGATTTCGTGGCTGTTAATGGAGTTTATGGATCTTATTTTGAAATCAATCCTCCTGCGCGCGAAACTGTACAGGTGAGTCGTTTGCCAATGAATGTTCCAATTGAAATTTCCTGTATTGCTGTAAAGTAAGACATTAGACTCAAAGACATTAGACTCAGAGACATTAGACAAAAGACTAAAGACTAAAGACTCAAAGACATTAGACTAAAGACTGTTAAATAGTAGTTTTCGTTATTAAACATTATTCATCAAGCATTAAACAATCATTTGACATATCGATTATTATTGTAAATTATAACGTTGCTTATTTTTTAGAGCAATGCTTAAACTCTGTTTACAAAGCCTTGAGTAACGTTTCTGGAGAAGTATTTGTAGTAGATAATAATTCTGTAGATAATTCGATAGAAATGGTTCGTAGGAAATTTCCCGAAACTCGTGTTATTGAAAATAAAACAAATGTTGGATTCTCTAAAGCAAACAATCAAGGAATTGAAGCATCATCAGGTAAGTACGTTTTACTTTTAAATCCTGATACAGTCATAGAGGAAGACACCCTGAGTAAGGTAATTTCATTTATGGATTCAACCCCTGACGCTGGAGGATTAGGAGTTCATATGGTAGATGGCAGTGGTACTTTCTTACCAGAATCAAAAAGAGGTTTGCCTACCCCAACCGTTGCTTTTTATAAAATTTTTGGTCTAAGTAAACTTTTTCCTAAATCTAAAAAATTCGGAAAATACCACCTTGGTTATTTACCCGAATTTGAAACAAATGAGGTAGAGATACTCAGTGGAGCCTTTATGTTAATGCGTAAAGAAACTTTAAATAAAGTTGGACTATTGGACGAAACGTTTTTTATGTATGGTGAAGACATTGATTTATCTTATCGCATCCTACTTGGAGGGTACAAAAACTACTACTTTGCCGATACAAACATCATCCATTACAAAGGGGAAAGCACGAAAAAAAGTTCTGTAAATTACGTTTTTGTGTTCTACCGTGCCATGGTTATTTTCGCACAAAAACATTTCTCAAAAAATAACGCAAAACTTTTTTCTTTTTTAATTAATATCGCCATCTATCTTCGAGCTAGCGTCGCAATCATTGTTCGGTTCATCAAAAAGTCATTACTCCCAGCTTTTGACTTTTTTAGCATTTCTTTAATCTCATATGGATTAAGTTTAATTTGGAAAAACAAAGGAATTATCTTTCCAATAGATTTAATCAAATTTGCATTTCCTGCTTATACCTTGACTTGGTTAATCTCATTAACTTATGCAGGATTATATGATTACCCGACAAAAATTATAAACATATTCAAAGGAACTTTATTTGGTACACTAATCATTCTAGTTATTTATGGCTTACTCCCTAAAGAATTCCAATTTTCAAGATTATTTATTGTTGCTGGAACCTTAACTACTATCATTTTTATCTTAAGTACGAGGTTTTTGTTTTCAAAAATAATCAGTAAGAAATTTAGTCTGAATGGAGTAAAACCAAAATCATTTGCATTAGTAGGTTCTACAGATGAAACAAGTCGTGTTTCGAAAATTTTAAATCAATCCAATCAAGTTATTCAGAAAATCGTTCTTGTTTCTCCAATCAAAGATAAAAAAGAAAATGAAATAGGAAACATCAATCAACTTGATCAAATTCAACTAATTTACAAAATCGATGAAATTATTTTTTGTGCAAAAGATGTAAGTTCACAGCAAATAATTTCTTGGATGAATAAACTCGCTAATTCTAAAATTTTATTCAAAATTGCTCAACCGGATACTAGTTTCCTCATTGGCAGCAATTCCTCTGATGCGAACGGAGAATACTACACCATTGATAATCAGAAAATATCACAAAGAGATGCCGTTCGAAATAAACGGACTTTCGATATCTTAATGGCCATTTTTTTTCTGTCAATATCTCCATTTACTTTAATTAAATATAAGCATAAGAAGATTCTTTATAAAAACTTACTAGCCTGTTTAATAGGAAAAAAGACATTCGTAGGGTACAGTAAAGAAATCAATGAAGATAAAGTTCAACTTCCGAACTTGAAAAGGGGTATTTTATTTCCAACAGACAATAAAAAAAATCATGGAAACCCACTTACTAAAACCAATCTTTTATACGCTAAAAATTATTCTATTCTCACAGATCTCGAAATTACACTCGTTAATTGGAGACGTTTAGACCGAAACTGAAAGCTACACATTTGTAGATATTAAAATAGTTTTTGATTAATTTTTCATTTACTTTTGTTAATCTAAGTTTAAAGCTATCTTCGAGAATGAAAAACATACGTAACTTCTGTATTATTGCACATATTGACCATGGTAAAAGCACCTTGGCTGACAGACTATTACAAACTACTGGAACTATCTCAGATCGTGAGATGCAAGCGCAAGCTTTAGACGATATGGATTTAGAAAGAGAGCGTGGAATTACTATCAAGAGTCACGCTATCCAAATGAACTATAAATTTCAAGGGGAAGATTACGTACTAAACCTAATTGATACTCCAGGACACGTGGACTTTTCTTACGAAGTTTCTCGTTCAATTGCTGCTTGTGAAGGTGCTTTACTGATTGTAGACGCTTCACAAGGAATCGAAGCTCAGACTATTTCGAATCTATACCTAGCTTTAGAGCATGATTTAGAAATCATACCCGTTTTAAACAAAATGGACTTACCTGGTGCAATGCCAGAAGAAGTAAGTGATCAAATAATTGACTTAATTGGTTGTGATAAAGAGGATATCATTCCTGCGTCTGGTAAAACAGGATTGGGAGTTGATAAAATTTTAGAGGCGGTAATAAACAGAATAAACCCTCCAAAAGGGGATGAGAGTGCTCCATTACAAGCGATGATATTTGACTCTGTTTTTAATCCTTTTAGGGGAATTATCGCTTACTACCGTATCATGAATGGCACAATCAAAAAAGGAGACAAAGTAAAGTTCTTCAATACAGGCAGAGTGTACAATGCGGATGAAGTAGGTGTTTTGAAAATGGACCTTTCACCCAAAAATGAAGTGAAAGCAGGAGATGTAGGTTACATTATTTCTGGAATTAAACAAGCGAATGAAGTAAAAGTAGGTGATACTATTACCACTGCTGCAAATCCTTGCGAAACTTCCATCAAAGGTTTTGAAGATGTAAAACCAATGGTTTTCGCAGGCATATACCCTGTAGAAACAGATGATTATGAAGAATTACGCTATTCAATGGAAAAACTTCAATTGAATGACTCTTCATTGGTTTTTGAACCTGAATCTTCTGCAGCACTTGGGTTTGGTTTCCGTTGCGGCTTCCTAGGAATGCTTCACATGGAAATTATTCAAGAAAGATTAGAGCGTGAATTTAACATGACGGTGATTACTACAGTTCCAAACGTGTCTTATTTCACCTATTTGACAAAAGATCCTGAAAAAGCAATTATTGTTAATAACCCATCAGAATTGCCAGACCCTTCAGCTATGGCAAGTATTGAAGAACCATATATCAAAGCACAAGTGATCACCAAATCAGATTATGTTGGTCAAGTAATGAGTTTGTGTATTGAAAAACGTGGAGAATTAAAGAACCAGGTATATTTAACTCAAGATCGTGTTGAATTATCATTTGAAATGCCTCTAGCTGAAATTGTTTTCGATTTTTACGACCGCTTAAAAACAATATCAAGAGGGTATGCTTCGTTTGATTACCACCCAATTGGTTACAAAAAATCAGACTTGATTAAATTGGATATTATGTTGAATGCAGAGCCGATTGATGCCTTATCTGCTCTAGTTCACAGAAGTAACGCCTACGATTTAGGAAAGAAAATCTGTATTAAACTAAAAGAATTAATACCAAGACAGCAATTCGAAATTCCAATCCAAGCTGCAATTGGAGCTAAAATCATTGCGCGTGAAACAATCAAAGCGTTGCGTAAAGATGTAACTGCAAAATGCTATGGTGGAGATATATCTCGTAAACGTAAACTTCTTGAAAAACAAAAAGAAGGTAAAAAACGTATGCGTCAAGTAGGTCGTGTAGAGGTTCCTCAAGAAGCATTTTTAGCAGTATTGAAATTGAACGACTAGACTAGACTTCATCGATGATTAATCCGTTTGACGACAACTATTTCATGAAACAAGCCTATCAGGAAGCTCAAAAAGCATATGCTTTAGGTGAGGTTCCTGTAGGTGCTGTTGTTGTAGCTAACAATCAAATAATTGCAAGAGCTCACAACCAAACAGAACAATTAAATGACGTAACTGCTCATGCAGAAATGTTATGCATAACAGCAGCAGCTAATTTTTTAGGAGCAAAGTATTTACATGGATGTACATTATATATTACATTAGAACCATGTTGTATGTGCGCAGGCGCTCTTTATTGGTCACAAATTGATAAAATTGTATACGCAGCTCGTGATGAAAAACGGGGTGCTTGCAGCCATAACCCTTCCCTTTTCCACCCTAAAACATTAATCACAAATGGGATTATGGAACTAGAATGTAGTAATCTTCTCTCTACTTTTTTCCAGAACAAACGCTAATCAATAAATTGGATAAAACAATCCGAAAAGTTTGTTATTTCCCTTTCTAACTTTTAATTGGTAATCATAAACTGAAAAGGTATCTTTTAATGATTTCCATACATAAGTCTTCAAAACTATGTTGGGATTTTTAAAATAATTTTCGTGAAGCTGTACTGATAATTGAACTACTCTCTTATTTTTAATTACGTTATTTTTTAAAGAATCAAAAGGAGTACTTCGCCAATCCAAAACACTATCTCCTAACTGAATTGCACTCACTAATTGCGCGCCTCCAGTATAATATCGATTTGTTATTAGACTCAAATCAACAATATCCATCGGTTTAGCACCTATTTTAGAAATATTGATTTCCATTCCTTTTGAATATTCTGAGAGCGAATCAGTGTAAAAACGTGGAAGATTCTTTTCAAACAAGTACTTACTTTGTTCATCTTTATTTTTTTGGGTTGAAAACAAATAAATACTCCCAGTATAATAATTATGCTGAAATTTTATTGTTGGAAAATAATCGCGTATTAATTGAATATAAATAGGATCTGCGTCAAACACAGAAGCGTAATAAAAATATTTTTTAGTTTCTGAAGCCTGCTTTAAAAATTGTACAAATTCGTCCACCTTTGGAAATTGTTCCATCCATTGTATAGACTGCTTGAATTTGTGTTTTTGTATGTAATAATTAACTATTTTTTTGTGCGAATATTCGACGTCAAACATTGAAATTAATTTTTCTTGATTTATTTCCTCAGGATAATCTAAGATAAAATGCTCATAACATGATTGATTAAAAAGTTGATAATGTTTTCTTTGAAAAACAAGAATGAAAACATTCAAAATAACAATCAAAAAAACGAGTATCATATTGATTACAAATCGTTGTTCTTTCAGTCCACCAAATAAAACACCAAATAAAAAAGGAAAACTAAAGATTAAAACTGAATATTGAAGCACAGGTGCTCGGTAAACGGAATAAAAGTAACCAGTTAAAAAAGGAGCAAAAAACCAAATTAAAAAGAGTAAGGTTTGCTTAGAAAAAAACTGTTTTTTGTTGAATGAAAAGATACTAAAAAGGAACAACACAGCAACTAAAATCAAATTGAAAGCCGAAAACTGAAAGACATACTTGAGATAGTCTAATAAAAAGTAAGGAGTTGGCTTATTTAACCATTCGCTCAATCCTCCCAAACTTAATTGAGCTAAAAAAACCTGAAGGTGAGGTAAATACAATAAGCCAACGCAAATTAAAGAAAGAATAAAATTTAACGCCTGTTTTTTAGTTACAAAAAACAGCCCAGTAATCGAAATGATAGTAAACATCAGTGCTGAAAAATGATGATTGTACAAACACAAAACACCCGATAAAGCATAAAAGAAATAATACTTAAAATTCTTTTTATTCTCTAAAAAAAGTCTTCCCCAGCAAAACACAGTAACTAAAACAAAAAACAAACCACTTGAATATGGTCGTGCAATTTGACTATACATAACCGTAAATTGAATGGATGCCATAAAAGCAGCAGCTACATAAGCAATAGTTAAATTAAACCAATTACGATATATTTTAAAAACTAAGTAAACAGATAATAAACCGAATAATAAAAAAGGCATTTTGATTACCCAAGTTGAGGTGCCAAAAACTTGTTTGTAATAATAAATAAATACTTGAAGTCCTGCAGGATGAGCATCAATCTTAACTCCTTTTTCAATCAATTCACTAAAAGAACTGAAATTGGTTCTAAAAAGAGTGCTAAATTCATCGTGAGTAAAAGGAATGTTAAACAAATCGAAAAATCGTAGTAAAAAGGCAACAACGAGTATTCCCCAAAATAGATATTCGTATTTGGTATATTTTTTTAAAAAATTCATTATCAAATTATAATTGCCAAATTTAAAATTTAACTATCTCAATTCCCAATTTATATATATTTTTGCATCAAACTTAAGTCACCTGAAATATGGCACAAATAGAAATTAGACTTCCCAAAATGGGAGAAAGCGTTACAGAAGCAACGATTACGAATTGGTTAAAAAACATTGGCGATTCAGTTGCCATGGATGAACCATTGGTTGAAGTTGCTACAGACAAAGTAGACAACGAATTACCATCAGAAGCAGAAGGAATTTTAATCAAACGTTTTTTTGATAAAGACCAAGTAGCTCAAGTGGGTGATGTAATTGCTTTAATTTCAACAGATGGGTCAGACACGGTAGCGGAAACGCCTAAATCAGAAGAAATTGCACCTCTTTCTAATGCAAGTGATGTTATTGTACCTATCACCACGGCGAATACCCAAAATAACACATCAAATACAGTTGCAAACTCTGGGAATCGTTTTTATTCTCCTTTAGTAAGAAGCATTGCTGACAAAGAAGGGATTTCAGGTACTGAACTAGATACTATTCCAGGTACAGGACAAGAAGGACGTGTTACAAAAAAAGATATCCTTTCTTATGTTGAAAACAGAGGGAATGTTACGACGAATCCTTCTAATAACGTTATTGAAACTCCTAAACCTATTATTTCAGCTCCTCAACAAACGTCAGCTCCAACTCCACAATATAAAGAAGTTACAACCATTCCAGGTGAAGGCGATGAAATCATCGAAATGGACAGAATGCGTAAATTAATCGCTGACCACATGGTTATGTCTAAACATGTATCCCCTCACGTTACTTCTTTCGTTGAAGCCGATGTAACGAACATCGTAAAATGGAGAGAGAAAGTGAAAGACGGTTTCAAAAAACGTGAAGGAGAAAATATTACATACATGCCAGTTTTCATGCATGCAATTGCTAAAGCGTTGAGAGATTTCCCTATGATGAATGTATCTGTTAGTGGTACTCAAATCATCAAAAAAAGAGATATTAATTTAGGAATGGCTACCGCTTTACCAACTGGTAACTTAATTGTTCCTGTAATTAAAAATGCAGATCGATTAAACTTAGTTGGTTTAACAAAAGCGATCAATCTATTAGCTAAAAGTGCTCGTGAAGGAAAATTAAAACCAGAAGATATCCAAGGTGGAACTTACACAGTTTCTAATGTAGGTTCTTTTGGAAATGTAATGGGTACACCAATTATTAACCAACCACAAGTAGGAATATTGGCTTTAGGTGCTGTACGTAAAATGCCTGCTGTAATCGAAACCCCTGAGGGAGATTTTATTGGCATCAGACATAAAATGTTCTTATCTCACTCTTATGACCATAGAGTTGTAGATGGTTCACTCGGTGGACAATTTGTTCGAAGAGTCGCTGATTACCTTGAACAATTTGATATAAATACAGAATTATAAAATAGATTTAATACAGAGAGGGATACGGAGGTGTCCCTCTTTTTTTTTAAGTTAAAAAATTTTATATTTACCACTTTATAGCAATTTAGTTAAATTTACTTTTCAAGATTAAAAACTTAATAGGCTTTTGAGATGAATCAATTAAAATATACCTTCTTATTTTTCTTTTTATTACTTATAAATAATTCTTTCAGTCAATTTGCAGAAAAAGATGTAACTGAGATTATTACCTATGGAACGAAAGAAGAATTAATTTATGAATGGAATTACGCAATTGAAAGCTCAGAATTTAGATATGCCGACTTAATTAGTGATGCATTAGTGAAAAGAGAACCTAAAAATGCAAACTTCATTTACAGGAAGGGGTATACTGCTGTTCACTTTAAGAAAAACTATGCTGAAGCACTCAAACTTTTTACCAAGATATTAAAAAATGTAGCTAAAGACTATAATGATGAGTCAGCTACCGAAACTAGATGCCCTACTGAAACCTATTATTATTATGCTTATTGTCAAGACCAACTAGGTAATATTGATGGCGCAACTGAATATTACAAAAAATATTTAGATGAAAATATTGGGGTAACTAACATATACACAAAACTAGCTCAAGTTAAAATTGTCAACATCGAAGTTGCTGAAAAATACAAAGCAAACCCTAAAAAAAATATCATTTTAAATTCTGTCGGAGATTCTATTAACTCTCCAGACCCTGAATATGCTCCTATCATTTCTCCTGATGGTTCTACAATTTACTTCACCTCACGAAGAGTTTGGAAAGAAGATACTTATAAAGAATTCGTTGAAGACTTCACCAACTTTTCAACCGAAGATATTTACGTTAGTTATAAAAAAGGACCTGGTCAATGGACTACTCCAAAAAGACTCCCATTTTGTAGACTAGAAAGAAATGAAGCAACTGTTGCAGTAAGTTCTGACGAAAGAATAATGTATATTTATGCTGATAACGCTAAAGATGGTGGTAACCTTTATGAAGTAGATTTATCCAAAGACAGACTTGATACACTTGATATTATCAAAACAGAAGGGGTAAATACAAAGGATTGGGATAGCCACATTTTTTATTCTGAAGATAATACCGTTGCTATTTTTGCATCGGATAGAGCGGGAGGATATGGAGGTAGAGATTTATACCGCATGATCAAACTACCGGACGGTACTTGGAGTTTACCTAAAAACATGGGGCCTGTAATCAATTCTCCTTATGATGAGGACGCTCCATTTCTCTCTATAGATAAAAAACAACTTTACTTTTCAAGTAACTCAGATAAAAGCATGGGAGGTTTTGACATATTTGTTAGTCTAAAAGTGAATGATAACGATTGGTCTACACCTGTGAATCTTGGTTATCCTGTTAATTCAACCAAAGACGACATCTATTTCACAACTACTGCTGACGGACTTCTAGGATATCTATCTTCTAATAGAAACAGTGTTAAGGGAGAAACGGATATTTATGAAGTAGAATTTGTCTCAAAAGAGATCAAAACAAGTTTTATTTTAAGTGGTAAAATTTCTAGCAGTACTACTTTAGGCAAAAACATTTCGTTACAATTACAATGTTTAAATTGCGATACTAACAGAAAAAAATTCATAAAACCAAGGACAAGAGACGGTAAATTTATTTCAGGTCTAGAACCATGTAGAGACTACCAACTAGAAGTTGTCAATGAATTAGGCACAGTAATTCATTCAGAAAAATTTGAGACATCATGTACTTTAACAACTGAATCGATCGTTAAAGACATTTTTCTTAAATAAATTTTATGCGACTTCAATTAGAAAAGCCTCTTGCAATTTTTGACCTAGAAGCAACAGGTTTAAATATTACCAAAGAAAGAATAGTACAAATAGCAATTTTAAAGATCAATCCAGATGGATCTGAAGAAAAATTTGAATCGCTAATAAATCCTGAAATACATATTTCAGAAGAAGTAACTAAAATTCATGGTATCAAAAATGAAGATGTTGCAAATGCTCCTACTTTCAAAGAAATATCAGAAAAAATAGTAGCTTTTATCGAAAATGCTGACTTAGCAGGCTACAATTCTAATAAATTTGATATCCCTTTATTAGCTGAAGAATTATTGAGAGTTGGAAGTAGTTTTGACATTTCTACAAAAAAATTCATAGACGTTCAAAACATATTCCATAAAATGGAACAAAGAACACTTGTTGCTGCGCTAAAATTTTACTGTAATCAGGAATTAGTCAACGCACATGATGCAATGAGTGATACAACAGCGACTTGGGAGGTTCTTAAAGCACAATTAGAAAGATATCCTGAATTAGAGGGAAATATTGACTTTCTTTCAAAATTCACAAAAAATGGCAATACCATTGACTTTGCTGGAAGATTAGCTTACAATGACAAAAATGAGGCTATATACAATTTTGGTAAACATAAAGGTAAAACAGTAAAAGAGGTTAATCGATTAGAGCCTGGTTATTATAGTTGGTTTATTTCTCCTCAAACAGACTTTCCTCTATATACGAAACAAAAGTTAAAAGAAATTATGGATGGTTTAAAAGCTGTGAAAACAGAAATAAACACTCAACTTACTATTGAAGATAAACTTGCAGCTCTTCAAAATAAATTCAAAAAATAAAAACTTCGACTCAATTTATACCTTTCACTTCACTCTCTCCCCCATGAAAATAATCTGTATAGGAAGAAATTATGCCGACCACGCGAAAGAATTAAAAAATGATCTTCCTGAATTCCCGATATTTTTTTTAAAACCCGATACAGCATTACTCAATAAATCTAAAGAATTTTATTTGCCTGACTTTACGAAAAATTTACATTATGAATGTGAAATTGTTGTTAGAATTAATCGTGTTGGAAAGAATATTCAAGAAAAATTTGCTTCAAACTATTACAATGAAATAGGACTTGGCATAGATTTTACAGCAAGAGACCTTCAAGACGAGTGCAAACAAAAAGGATTACCTTGGGAAAGAGCTAAAGCCTTTGATAATTCCTCACCTATTGGTGACTTTTTTATTCAAAAAAATGAATTAGACTTATCTAATATAAGCTTTAGATTATTTAAAAATGACAAACAAGTTCAATTTGGGGAAACTAAAAATATGATTTTTTCTATTGATTATATTATCTCATATGTTTCTCAATTTATTACAGTTAAAGTTGGTGATCTAATCTATACAGGAACTCCAGCAGGTGTTGGTCCAGTCAATATTGGTGATCATCTAATCGGATATTTAGAGGATAAAAAAATATTAGATTTAACAATCAAGTAATTGAATAACAAGCACTTAAAAATAACCTTTTAAAAAACACAACGATCAATTTGTAATATTAAAAAAATCATTATATTTGCACTCACAAACATGGAGGTTGTAGCTCAGTAGGTTAGAGCGTCGGATTGTGGTTCCGAAGGTCGTGGGTTCGAGACCCATCTTCCTCCCTAGCAAAGCTGTCTTTTTAGACAGCTTTTTTCGTTTATTAACATTCCTTTCATACTAAATTTCATTTCATTATCTTTGTTAGTTTTTGAATCAAAACTACACCATGAAGAATCTAGAAGCGTTAGAAAAAAGAAGAACCTTTGGTATTATTTCTCACCCCGATGCAGGAAAAACAACCCTAACAGAGAAACTACTTTTATTTGGAGGTGCAATTCAAACCGCTGGTGCAGTTAAAAATAATAAAATCAAAAAAACAGCCACTTCGGATTTTATGGAAATTGAAAAGCAGAGAGGTATTTCTGTTGCAACTTCTGTCATGGCGTTTGAATATGGCGGTAAGCAAGTCAACATATTAGATACTCCTGGTCACAAAGATTTCGCTGAGGATACTTACAGAACATTAACCGCAGTAGATAGTGTAATCTTGGTAATCGACTGCGCAAATGGTGTTGAGCAACAAACGGAAAAATTAATGGAAGTATGTCGAATGCGTAATACACCAGTAATTATTTTCATTAATAAAATGGACCGAGAAGGTCAAGATCCTTTCACATTATTAGACGAAATCGAATCAAAATTAAATATTAAGGTTTGTCCTTTGGCATGGCCCATTGGTATGGGAGATCGTTTTAAAGGGGTATACAACATCTATAGAAAAAATCTTAATTTATTCCAAGCTAACAAAACGAAAATAGCCAAAGAAATTATTTCATTAGATGATATAAATTCTCCAGAATTAGACGAAATTGTAGGTGAAGCAGCTGCAGAAGAATTGAGAAGTGAATTGGAAATGATTGAAGGTGTTTACAATCCATTTGATCGTGAAACTTATTTATCTGGTGAATATGCGCCTGTGTTTTTCGGATCCGCAGTAAACAACTTTGGAGTTCAAGAATTATTAGATACATTTATCGAAATCTCCCCTACTCCACGTTCTAGAGAAACAGATTTGAGAACCATTGAACCTACAGATGATAAATTTTCAGGTTTTGTTTTTAAAATACATGCTAACTTAGACCCCAAACACAGAGATCGCATTGCTTTTTTACGTGTTGTATCTGGAAAATTTGAAAGAAACACCTTTTACAATCATGTAAGGTTAGGGAAAAAATTCAAATTCCCGAACCCAACCTCTTTCATGGCTCAAGACAAAAGTGTTATTGATGAAGCATTTCCAGGAGATGTTATTGGACTTTATGATACAGGAAATTTTAAAATTGGAGACACCTTAAACGAAGGTGAAAAATTCATGTTTAAAGGAATACCGAGTTTCTCTCCTGAATTATTCCAAGAATTAGAAAATTTAGACCCACTAAAATCAAAACAACTCGAAAAAGGAATTAGCCAACTAACAGATGAAGGAGTAGCACAATTGTTTGTTCAACAACCAGGTAATCGAAAAATTATAGGTACAGTTGGACAGCTTCAATTTGAAGTTATTGCCTATCGTTTACAAAACGAATATGGAGCTTCTTGTCGATTCACTCCTAAAAACTACTTCAAAGCATGTTGGTTAACAACAGACAATGAAGTTGAATTAAAAAAATTCCTTTCGACAAAAGCAGGAAATATAGCAAAAGACAAAGATGATAATTATGTTTTCCTTGCTGAAACTACTTTCCTTCTTCAAATGGCTGAAAAAGATTACCCTGACATCACTTTTCATAAAACAAGTGAGTTTAAATTAACGGATAGAGTTTAGGCAACTTCTATAAAGTTATTGAGTCAATAAATCGTATCATATTTACACAAATGAAAAAATTAATCCTATTCATAATTTTATCAACGATTAGTCAATTTACTCTTTCACAAGGAGATGAATGTTCGACAGCTCTACAACTTACTAATTTATCTAATTATTGTTCATCTGGAGGGTCATATACAAACGCTACAGCAACTGTAGGCGCATTTGGAGTACCTACATGCTGGTATCCTACGGGTTCAAGCGCTCCAAAAACAGATGTGTGGTTTAAATTTGTAGCTATTGGTACTGATGTATTATTTACAGTAAATGGTCTAAATAATTCTAATGGGGCAACTCTTAAAAACCCAAATATTGCACTTTACGATGGAAATTGTTCTGGAACAATTAATGAATTGAGATGTGAGACAAATTATAAAGATTATACCTACTCGAACAATGTCTCTATTTATAAAGGGGGGCTTAAGCTAGGTAATACCTATCTTCTTAGAATTTCAACTAGGCAAACAGATATAGGGAAATTTGATATTTGTATCAATAATTTTACTCCTGTTCCAAATCTTAATGATCCAAACGACTGCGATAGAGCAACAATTGTATGTAATAAAGATGCTACTAGTGTTGGAAAACTGAATGCGGCAGGAAACAATACAACAGAAGTAGATAATTTAGGTTGTTTTGCTGCAGCCTCTGCTGGAGAATCGAATAGTACTTGGTTAAACTTTACCTGTAAAACATCTGGTACACTGACTTTTGAAGTGAACGGTGCTGTTCCATCAGATGATATTGATTGGATATTCATGAGAATAAATGGCATTAGAAACTGCGCGACAAAAAGTGTATTAAGCTGTAATTTAGCAAATTGTAATATAACCAAAAGTAGTTCGAATACAGAACCCAGAAAAACAGGCATTAGAGATGGGGAAAGCGGACTTACAGGTACAGATGCAGGAGCAGATTATGAAAATGGAGGATGTTCAGGTGCTCAAAATGGATTTAACCAGACAGTTCAGATAGAGGCAGGTAAAACATATGCTTTATTCTTAAATAATTTCGAAGGCTCTTCAGGGTATACAGTCACTTGGGGGGGGACAAGTACTTTTGTTGGACCAGAATCTAAAATAACTGTTGATAAAACTACCATTTGTGTTGGAGATGATATCTCAGTAAATGGTAGTAGCTCTATTGAATATACTACTTTTAAATGGGACTTACCTTCAGAAGCATCACCAACAACACAAACTACTATAGGTCCTTTTAATCAAACTTTTAATAAAACAGGAACTTTTCCTATTGTTTTAACAACATATGACAACAATGGATGTCTTGATGTTACAAATCAATTAATTACTGTTAACGGAATTAATGCAGACTTCACTGCTCCATCTGTGTGTGTGGGTAATCCTACTGTTTTTACTTGTACAACAGCTGGTTTATCAGGTTTGACTTGGGATTTTGGTGATGGTACCACGGGAACAGGAACACCAACAAATCATACTTATACCAACCCGGGTGATTACACTGCAAAACTAACCGTTAGTGGCGGTGGTTGTACAAATGTGTTCACTCAAAAAGTATCTGTTCTAGGTGCTGCAATAACTATTTCACCTGACCCAGCACAAACTTGTCCGGGTAATCAATTAACTTTAAATGCAACAGCTAATGTAACTGGTAATGTTAGCGGATCAAAGGTATTTTCATCTACGGGTACAGTATCTATTCCTGACGATGGTTATTCTTATGGTACAGCACCCACATCTTGGGATGGTACAATTGGAACAGGCATAAATTCAGCTTCCAAAGCAGCTATTTCTCCGATAGTAGTATCTGGACTTAATAGTTCGAATTGGAAAATAAATTCAATTACTTTAAACGTTCCTACTAACAAACTTAAATACAACATTTTGTATTTAGAAACTCCTTGTGGTCAAAGAATCAAATTGATAAATCAACCAACAGGACTTTCTGGTACTGGTGGATTAAACGGAACAATATTTACACCTACTGCAACAGCAACACTTACAGGTACAACGCCTATTGGTGCTGGACCATATAAAGCTACTGATATAACTCAATGGAATTCTAATCTTTTAAGTTGCACCAATCCTAATGGAACTTGGAAATTAATTGGTGCAATTTGGGAATATTCGACTATCGGTACATCTAGTATAACTGGATGGTCCATCGATTTTCAATCTGACACACCAAATCTAATTCAAACTATCACTTGGTCTCCAACAACAAACCTATCTAACATAGCTTATACAGGAACGAATACTATTTCTGGTACAGCAACAGCCAAAACATCAACTGCGGAAACGCTAACACTTACAGTAACAGACAAAGGTGGTTGTACTTCAAAAAAACAAGTTACCGTTTCAATTTCAACTCCTAATCCTCCTTCAAGCTCAGGAACTACAGTTTGTGTAAATCAATCAGCTACATTAACTGCAACAGGTAATTCTGGAGCAACTTTTAAATGGTACGCGGATAATACAACTACAACAACAATACCTGGATCTGGGACTAATGGGTCTTTTACCACTCCAAATTTGACAACAAATACATCCTATTATGTTTCTCAAATATCTGGAGGCTGTGAGAGTTCAAGAACAAAAGTCGATGTAAATATCACAAATTCAAATTCTATTTCTTTAACTTCTGCCGTTGGCACTGATGATCAAACAGTCTGTTTAAACAGTGTCATAACTAATATTACGTACTCAACAAATGGTGCGACTGGAGCTACCTTTACTGGATTACCTACAGGAGTTACAGGAACATGGAGTGCAAATAAAATTACAATTTCAGGAACACCTTCAGTTAACACAAATAGTCCATATAACTATACCATTACACTAACAGGTGGGTGCGGAACAGTAACAAAAACTGGTAAAATAACAATAAACAATTTAAACACTATCACGCTTTCCTCAGCATCTGGAACTGATAATCAAACACTTTGTGTAAATAAACAACTTACAAACATAACATACAGTACGACAGGGGCTACAGGCGCAAATATTACGGGTCTACCAGCTGGAGTTACGGGTTCGTGGAGCGCTAACGTGGTTACAATTACAGGAAGTCCCACAACAAATACGGGTTCTCCATTTACCTATACAATAACACTTACGGGAGGTTGTGGAACTATTACAAAAACAGGAACTATTATAGTAAATCCAAAACAAACATTAGGAATTACCTGTGGTACAACAACGAGCAGTTCAGTTCAATTCACTTGGACAAACATTCCAAATGCGACTTATAATTATAGCTATTTAGTTAATAATACTGGAACTGCTTTAACCGGAAGTCTACCAATTGGATCAACTAATTTCACAAAATCTTCATTAAGCCCCGGTGATAAAGTAACCATAACTATTACACCTGTTGGAGGAACTTGTATTGATCCTGAAACATTTACATGTACTGCTGTAAACTGTGGTACTCCAAAGGTTGATGCTGTAAATTCAATAACAGAATGTAGTAATACTGCTGTTACTGCTATTAACTTTACTAGTCCTCAAGGAACAGTGACTTTTGACTGGACAAACAACAATACATCCATTGGTTTAGCGGCATCAGGAACAGGTAACATACCTACTTTTACCTCGTCGACAGTTTCAACCCAACAAACAGCAACAATTTCAGTCACAGCAACTCAATCAGGTTGTACTGGTCCTGTAACAAACTTCACAATTACAATAAATCCACTCAATACAATCTCACTGACATCTACATTAGGGACTGATGCTCAAACAGTTTGTAATAATTCTCCAATTAGTGATATATATTACGCTACAACAGGAGCTACAGGAGCTACTTTTTCTGGGCTTCCTACAGGTGTTTCTGGGAATTGGAATAATAATATTATAACAATCAGTGGGACGCCAACAACCGCAAACAATACTCCTTACACTTATACCATTACATTAACAGGAGGCTGTGGCATAATTACAAAAACAGGTACTATCAAAGTAAACCCTAATAATACAATTACGTTAAGTTCTGCGGTTGGAAGTGATAATCAAACAATTTGTGTCAATAGTAACCTAACAAATGTTACATACACTACAACAGGTGCAACAGGAGCAAATTTTACAGGCTTACCAAGTGGTATTGTAGGTGATTTCACTAACAATTCTATTATAATTTCTGGCACTCCTACTTCAGAGGTGGGTAGTCCCTTTAGTTATAATATTGATCTTATTGGTGGATGTGGAACTGTTAATAAAACTGGTACAATCAATGTTAATCCAATTAACACAATTACTCTTACATCGGCAGCCAATAGTGATAATCAATCCATTTGTATAAATTCACCAATCACAACAATTACCTATTCTACAACTGGTGCAACAGGAGCCACATTTAGTGGACTTCCAAATGGTGTATCTGGTACCTGGAGTAATAATACGATAACATTAAGTGGATCTCCGACAACAAATTCAGGATCTCCATACAATTACACTATTACATTAACTGGAGGGTGTGGTACAGTTACAAAAACAGGAACTATCTCAATTATAACCGTTAACACCATTACTTTAACTTCTTCATTAGGAAGTGATAATCAAAGTATTTGTGATGGAAATTCAATAAATACAATCATGTATACGACAACTGGTGCTACTGGTGCTGATTTTTCTGGACTTCCATCTGGAGTAAGTGGAAATTGGATTAACAATTCGATTGCCATTGTTGGTACACCTACTTCAACATCTGGAAGCCCATTCAACTACACAATTACTTTATTAGGAGGATGTGGAACTGTTACAAAGACTGGTAAAATAATTATTTCTCCAATAAATACGATAAATCTAACATCAAACTCTGGAACAGATAATCAAACAATTTGTGTTAATACTCCACTTACAAATATTACATATGCAACAACTGGTGCAACAGGCGCTACTTTTAGTGGTTTACCGAATGGTATTTCAGGTGTTTGGAATAATAATGTGATTACAATATCTGGAAACCCTACTCAAAATAATACTGCCACATATAATTACCTAATAAATTTAATCGGTGGATGTGGTAATATTTCAACTACAGGTATTATTAATATAAATGCTCTTAATACTATAACTTTAACTTCTGGAGTAAATAGTGATAAACAAAAAATTTGTAAAAACACTTCCATATCAGATATAACTTATGAAACAACTGGCGCAACGGGAGCTACTATTTCCGGTCTGCCTACAGGTATTTCGGGACAATGGCTAAATGATGAAATTTTAATTAATGGATCGATTTCGTCAACAACTGGGAATCCATTTAATTATACTATTTTACTAACAGGAGGTTGTGGGGTTATTTCTAAAACAGGAAGTATTGATTTAATTACTGACAATTCGATAATACTAACCTCAGCCTCAGGCACCGATAATCAAAACGTTTGCCTTGGCTCTAACTTAAACACCATTAGTTATAAAACAACTGGAGCAACTGGAGCAAATTTTTCTGGACTACCTGATGGTGTAAATGCTAATTGGGCAAATAGCCTTATTTCAATTACAGGAACTCCTACTGGTATTGCAAAAGTGTACAATTATGGAATAAATCTGATTGGTGGATGTCCAATTAATGATATCTCAGGTAGTATCCAAACATTAGCAATACCAATAGCAATACCTACTGCTAATACTCCTTGCGAACAAGATATTCTAAATTTAGATGCTGGATTAAATGGTGCTAAAACATACAACTGGATTGGCCCTAACGGCTACACATCTAATCTTGAAAAACCAATCATAAATAACGTAACACTAAATGCAAAAGGAAATTATACGTTAATTGTAACAGACAATAACAATTGTAGTAATTCATTTACATTAGGAGTGATCGTAAACCCGGTTGATAACATTCAATTTATCGATGTAAATCCAACTTGTAAGAATGGAAATGTCTTTAATTTACCAAGTGTGAATATTCTAGGAGGTACATGGAGTTCAGACGATAATGTAAGTATACAAAACCCTATTGTTGGCACTTTTGATCCAAGTAAATCCCAACCAGATCAGTATTATAAAGTGGTAGTGACATACAGCACCAAGTCAATCGTCCCTAAAAGATTATGTCCCTCAACTTTATCTAAAGTTGTTTTCGTATACCCTACTCCAGATACATCTTTTATGGTAAAAGATAAATTACTATGTATCACGGATACACTTATTGCTGAAGTTTTAAACCCACAACCAAATACAACCTATACCTGGGATTTTAATAACGGACAAACATTTTCTGGACATAAAACTAATTATCTATATCCTAAATCAGGGATATTTGATTTGACAATTACCGCAAAACTGGGGATATGTACAAATACAAGTACAAGAAAACAACATATAAAAGTGGTAGATTTACCATCGAATGCTGAATTTACTCAAAGTGAAACTGAAATTGACTTTTACAACTCTGAAGTACAATTCCAAACAAAGACAAATGCTAATTATTATATGTGGAATTTTGGTGATGGATCAACATCTACTTATAAAAATCCTAAGCATAAATTCCCAGAAATACCAGGTAAATATATTATAGATTTAACAGTTTCAAATATGCTTGGAAAATGTGGGGTAACTGTTTCAAGTTCAATATTCATGCCTGAACCAGTAATCTATTTTATCCCTAATACGTTTACACCAAATGGAGATGAAATAAATAATACGTTTCAACCAGTATTTACCTATGGATATGATCCTCAGAATTATTCATTTTATATTTACAACCGTTGGGGAAATTTAATTTTTGAATCTCATGATGCCAAAATAGGTTGGGACGGTACATTTGGAGAAGAACTAGTTCAAAATGACACCTATATTTGGAAACTTGAATTTAAAGAAAAAATTGAAGAGTACAAACACATTAAAACAGGTCATGTTACCTTATTGAAATAGGCAACTTTTTTAGTAAATTCGTGTCTTGAACTAAAATTTAGACATGAATTTACTACAAAAGCTTTCATTATTTATAATTGTATTTTTTCAAGTCCATTTCATATTTGCTCAGCCCTCCAACGATGAATGTTCGAATCCTACTGTAATTATTCCTTATCAAACTTGTTCGGGGACTCTAGGTGATTTAACTGGGTCGAATAAATCCTCACTTAATCCCACAAACTCTTTTTTTGATGTATGGTATTTTTTTACTGCAACAACATCTATCCATTATTTGACAGTTATAAGTTCTGGAGACTTTAAAGCTTCTTTTCAGATATATACAGGAAATTGTGGGGCTCTTACATCGATTGCAAATTTCGCAGGAACTACTCCAGGAACAACCGCTACACTAAGTGGTTTAAATGTAGGACAAACCTACATTTATAGAGTTTATCATAATGGAAGTACATTACCAACCACAAAAGAATTTGAAACTTGCGTTGAAAACTATATCCTAAACAATGATTGCTTAGGAGCTATTGAGATTACACCATCTTCTCCAGGAGAACCTTGTGGTGGTCTTAGAGGTAGAACCTCAGGAGCTACACAAACAATGCCAGGTTGTAACGGAAGTGCTGAAGATGATGTTTGGTATAAATTTAAAGCAAACAGTTCTACACATTTTGTTGAGGTTGATGGTGATGCAAACTTTAACACAGTTTTACAAATCTTTAAGGGCGATTGTAATAATCTTTCATCATTACAATGTATCAATAACACAACTGCTGGAGGTATTGAATCAATCAAACTTACAAATTTAACTGTTGGAGATTGGTATTATGCCCGGGTTTATGATAATGGAACAACAGGTTCTACTACTCCTTATTTCAATATTTGTGTAACTACCCCTCCTGTAAATGATGATTGTTTAAACGCAGTTGAAGTTAAATTTGGAAATTCATGTACCTCTGAATTTACGGATGGAACCTATGCTACACAATCGCTTGTAGCAGGTTCAAATATGGGTGATGCTTCGGACGATGTTTGGTTTAAATTCACACCAGATACATCAGTTGCATTTATTAGTATACAACCATCTATGGATTACGATCCAGTAGTACAGTTATTCTCTGCATGTGGAACTCCTACAAGTGGTATATCTACTTTTTATGATGATAATAGCTATGCTCAAGGAGTTTTTGGAACAGCAATTGTAAAAGGATTAATCAAAGGCAATACCTACTACTATAGAATATACGATAAATCAAATGTCATAAAAGATATGATGTCTTTTACAACCTGTGTAGTAAAACCTGCAGCTAATGATGATTGTGAAAAAGCAACTAAAATCACACCCGGTTTAACTTGTATTGAAACAACTGGAGATGGAACTTACACCACTCAAAGCACTCCGTCAACTGGAGGAAAAGGAGATGCTAATGATGATGTCTGGTATCAGTTTACAGCAACCAGTTCATCACACAACATCACAGTAAATGCCTCATTAAAATACAATCCTATTGTACAATTATTTAATGGATGTATGACCCCTACAACTGGTTTAAGTTCATTATACGAAGATGCATTATTTCCTATTGGAGGAAGTTATACCGCTAAAATTAACGGTTTAACTATTGGAAACACTTACTATTACAGAGTTTATGATAAAGAAAGTATTAATCCTCAAACGATGACATTTACAACATGCGTTACTACTGCTCCACCAAACGATGATTGTAATAATGCAAAAATGCTTTATGTAAATAATACTTGCGAAGAAATTATAGGAGATGGTAAATATGCTACTCAATCAGTAGAAAATGCATGCAGTGGTTCTGCGACAAGTAATGACGATGATATTTGGTATAAATTTACTGCAACTTCAAACAATGCTTTCATATCTGTCACACCCGATGATAGTCAATACGACCCAATTGTTCAGGTTTTTAGTGGTTGTGGTACACCTCTAACCCCTACTTTTTGTGAAGATAATCTTTACAGTAAAGGAAAATTTGGAACTGCGATGGTTTCAAATCTAGTAAAAGGAAACACCTATTATTATAGGATTTATGACAAAGCTTCAACGAAACAAGATACAATGACGATAAAAACTTGTGTTGTATCCTCTGTTGAAAATGATAATTGTAATAATGCGATAAACGTAACCCCAGGTTTAACTTGTAATGAAATCATTTCAGACGCGACTTATTCAACAGAGTCGTTCGCAAAAGCTTCATGTGGCTCAGTGGCAAATGATGATGTCTGGTTTAAATTCACAGCAAATAATGATAGCTTATTTATCTCTGTAACACCAAAAGACAAAACCTATGATCCGGTAGTAGAAGTTTTTAATAATTGTCCAACGAGTGCAACGCCTAATTTGCTGTGTGACGACAATTCCTTCCCAATTGGTAAATTTGGAACTAAAATAATCACTGGACTAACTCCAGGAAATACCTATTATTATAGGGTGTATGATAAAGATGGTGTGAATGAAGACACTATGGAAATAAGTACTTGTATAGTTAATCCTGTTATTAACAATGACTGTATTAATGCTACAACGATTATTTCATCAACAAATTGCGAGGAGGTATCGGGTGACGGAACTTATGCATCTCAATCATTCAGTCCATGTAGTGGAAGCGCTGGAGCAGCTAATGATGATGTTTGGTATAAATTTACCGCAACCTCTACAAAAGAGAATATTTCCGTTTATGCATCAAAATTTTACGATCCTGTTATAGAAGTCTACACCAGCTGTAACACGCCAATTAATCCAGCTATTTGTAATGATATTAATTTCCCAGTAAATGGATTTGGTACAATTTCTCTTAATACAATTCCAAATACTACTTACTATTACAGGGTTTATGATAAAAATACTACTAATAATTATCCATTAACTTTTTCTACCTGTGTAACACATGCACCGATAAACGATGATTGTAATGGGGCTATTAAAATTACTTCTGGTTCAACTTGTAATGAGATAAATGCAGAAGGAACTTATGCAACAAAGTCTGTTGGGACAACTGCTAATTGCCTTGGAGATGACGCAGATGATGTTTGGTTTAAATTTACTGCAACAAATACAAATCAAACGATTTATGTAAATGCAAATCAAAACTATAATCCAATAGTTCAACTCTATTCAAATTGTAGTAATTCCCCTACCCCTTTTCCATCCTCTGTTAATTCTTGTAATGATATTCGCTACCCAACAGGCGGTGTTGGATCAAATACTTTTACAGGTTTAACTGTTGGAAATGAATACTTTTATAGAGTTTATGATACAGGTAATACTATTAAAACACCTTTAAAATTTAGTACTTGTGTTACAAATCCTCCAGACGCACCAATAAATGATAATCCTTGTAAAGCAACTTTAATTACGCCCAAATTATCATGTGATTTTCAAACTTTTACTAACGAAGCCGCCACTGCAACGAGTGGTATTTCAATTCCTAAATGCGGGACTTTAGCCCCAAATGATGTATGGTTTAAAACAGTTGTACCATTTAGTGGATCATTAACTATTGATACAAAGGAATTAACTGTAGTTGATGGAACTATTGCTGTATATAAAGGCACATGTAATTCATTATTAGAATTAAATTGTGATATAAATACTGGTACAGGAGAAATGCCTAAACTTGCTTTAACGAACTTATCACCTGGTGATACAATATGGATTCGTTTCTGGTCTGATAAAACTTCAGCAACTGGAAGTTTCGGTATTTGCGTTACTAAACCAATAGAAGCACCATTAGTTGATGGTTGTTCAAATTTATCATTTCAAAATGGAACAGTATCTTGGTTTGGAACAACTGGAGATGTATATAAAGTTGCTGGAATGACTAACGTTCCTAATCCATTTTACAGATCAACTGTTTCAAATATTGGTACAGGACCATTTTTTACGGTAGTGACTTCTGGTGTTGATCCAGTATGTGGATTCCCGTTGGTTCCAGCTGGATACTCCTCATCTCTAAGACTTGGAGATGGTAAAACAACAGGAAAAAGAGGCTCAACTATTGAACAATACTTTAAAGTAGATAAATCAAATGCTAATTTCATTTACAATTATGCCGTTGTATTTAATGCTGAACGATCTGGAACTAATAAACATGAACCATATCAACAACCATTTTTCAAAGCTGAAGTTTTTGATGATGAGGGAAATCCTATTAGTTGTGGAGATTATTTAGTTGGAGCATTTAGTGAACCTGGTTTTTTAATTTCACCAACGTCAAGTTTAGTGACCTATAAGCCTTGGACAAAAGTGAGTATTGATTTATCAGCTTATATAGGAAAAGCTGTTCATGTAAGATATACAACTGGAGATTGTACAGAGGGTGGTCATTATGGTTACGCATATATTGCATGTAATTGTGCTCCATTTGAAATTTCAAAACCTTCCAAAGTTTGTATTGGTGATACAGCTAAATTGTATGGACCTAAAGGCGCACAAACATATAGCTGGAAAGATCCCTCTGGTGCTGTTATTTCAACAAAAGATAGTGTATACATAAAAACCACAACTGCAGGTAAATTCAAATACACCTTAGATGTTACCATGTTTGGAACTTCTATGTGTCAAAACACCTTAGAAGCTGAAATAGAAGTAGGGGCATCGCCGACTTTAAAAATTACAAATCCTGATACTGTTTGTAT
Organism: Crocinitomicaceae bacterium; assembly: GCA_046304235.1. GTDB lineage: Bacteria > Bacteroidota > Bacteroidia > Flavobacteriales_D > Crocinitomicaceae > CANHVK01. The sequence goes on from JBKCEW010000084.1 coordinate 33,273, forward strand.
ACCAAATACTGTAGATATAACCACATCTGATATTACAGATGGCTCAAGTAGTAATTTAGTATATAGTTATTGGACTGATGCATCCGCGACTATACCTTTATCGAATAAATCGTCAATCAATACCTCTGGAACTTATTATATTAAAGGTGTAAAAAGTCCTACTTGTTTAGATATTCAACCCGTAAACGTTACGATTAATCCTCTACCTAAAGTAGCTGATAAAACCGCAATTATTTGTTCGGGTGAGCAATTTACTGTTAGTCCTACAAATACGCTTCCTGATGAAATACCAACTGGAACAAAATATAAATGGACCGTTGTTGATAACACCAATGTATCGGGTGAATCAAACCAAACCACTGGTCAGACAGAAATCAGCCAAACACTAACCAATAATTCTAATACTTCACAAGATGTAGTATATACTGTTACCCCTTTTACGCCTGATTGTGATGGTACTCCATTTACTTTAACTGTAATAGTTAATCCAATTCCTAAAATTTCAGATAAAACAATAGCAATTTGTTCAAATAACTCATTTGATGTTTCACCTGCGAATACAAGTCCTGATATAGTGCCTAGCAGTACTACTTTTACTTGGAACTATACAGATAATTCAAATATTACTAATGAAGCTAATTCAACTACGGATGAAACTTCTGTAAAATCTTCAACCAATTTAATTAATACAACAAGTTCGGTTCAAACAGTTGATTACACAGTCACGCCAAAATCGGGAACATGTATAGGTTCAACATTCAAGGTAACTGTTAGCGTTAATCCTGCTCCAAAAGTTACAGATTTTGCAAAAAACATTTGTACTGGAACAGCATTCGACGCAACACCAACTGATAATGGTACAACAAAACTAGTACCAATAGGTACAACCTATACTTGGTCAGCCCCTACGATTTCAGGAGGAATTACAGGAAGTTCAGCTCAAACTAATGTTTCAGCAATTACTCAAACGCTTACAAATCCTGACGCTATCAATCATACTGCAACGTACGTTATCACGGCAAATTCGAATACTACACCAAATTGTTCTTCAACTTTCAATGCTGTAATAACTGTTGAACCAAAAGTACAACCCATAATAACTTGTGGTACTTCAAATGCAACCTCAATGGAATTTACATGGGTTGATATTCCTTCTGTAACATCCTATAATTTTGAATATAAAGTAGGAAGTAGTGGTACGTTGAGTGCAACAGCTTCTATCCCTGCAGGTTCAACAAGTAAAACAATTTTAGGTTTAACTGCAGGTAATAGTGTATATTTTACATTAACTCCCGTTGGTATTTTATGTCCACTTCCTGCTACTAAAATGTGCGCGAATTGTGCTCAACCATCTGTTGTAAATAACAATGTTGCTACGCCATCAGACTTCGAAATTTGTGTGGGTGAATCAATTACATTAAAAGCATCTGAAAGTCCAACGAACAATTCACAATGGGGGCTTGGAACAGCAGGAATAGTAACAAATACTATACAATCATCTAAAAATTTAATGGATGTAACTGGAACTACTGCTGGAACTACAGATATTAATTTCACCAACGATGCTGGTTGTGCCACATCTATCACGTTAAAAGTCAATCCAAAACCGATAATTGCAGATATAACTAAAACTATTTGTTCAGGAACTCTTTTTGATACTATTCCAAATGGTTCATTAAATACAATTCCAACTGGTACTACCTATACTTGGACAGTAACTCCACCTTCAGGAATCACAGGTGCTATCTCACAAAATACAGCTCAAACAAATATTTCTCAAACTTTAACCAATACCACTAATACACCGGTAAATGTCGTATATACAGTAACCGCAACAAATGGAACTTCACCTAATCAATGTTCTTCTACTTTTAACATTACAGTTACAGTAAATCCAAAACCTCAAATTGTCGATATGAATGAAACAATTTGTTCTGGTACAGCATTTACATTAAGTCCTGTAGTTGGTACTTCAGGAAATATTGTACCTAGCACTACTACCTATACTTGGTCTCAAACTTCTGTTACTGGTATCACGGGTAATAATAATCAAGCAATTGGACAAAATACAATTTCAGAAACTCTAACTAATAATTCTGCTTCAAACCTTTCAATAGTATATGATATTGTTGCGAATTCACTTTCATGTACAAATACTTTTAAAGGTAATATTACGGTATTAGCAACACCAAAAATAGAAGATAAAACCGATGTTATTTGTTCTGAACTACCTTTTACGATTTCACCTACAACTCAAGGTAATGATATCGTTCCTTCAGGGACAACTTTTACTTGGACTGTTTTACCAGTAACAGGATTAGCGGGAATTAGTAATCAAACTTCTGCTCAAAACAATATTAGTCAAACTATTACGAATACTACTTCTGGACAATTAATAGCGAATTATATCATCACTGCTTCGGTAGGAACAACACCAACATGTACATCTACCTTTAAAGCAGATATTTCAGTAAATCCAAAACCGTTAATTAACCAACAAACTCAAAGCATTTGTTCTGAAAATTTATTTAGCATTTCACCAACTGACGGCAATGGTAATACTGTTCCAACTTCTACTCAATACACATGGGTAAGTCCATCTGTAATAAATATTACAGGAAACTCAGATGAATTAACGAATCAAACAACTATATATCAAACCTTAACGAATAGTACAAGTTCGAAAATAGATGTTAACTACACCGTTACTGCTTCAAGTACATTCAGTAACGTAACATGTACAAATACATTCCCTATTGTAATTTCTGTTCAACCTAAACCATCAATTTCTGTAAATCCAGTTGATATATGTACTGGAAATAGTTTTACTTTTTCACCTACTGATGGAGGAGGAAATATTGTGCCTACAGGTACAACTTATACTTGGACTGTTATTCAAGAACCTACCATTTCAGGTGGTAGCGATGTAAATAGTCCTCAAAATTCAATTTCTCAAGTACTATCAACAACAGATATCAATACACGAAAAGCTACTTATACCATTTTAGGAACTACAAATACAACACCATCTTGTTCTAATACTTTTACAGGTATAGTAAATATAAATCCTCAACCATCTATAAGTACAAAGAATATTTCAATATGTTCAGGAACTGCTTTTACGTGTTCTCCAACTACTACTAATGGGGATATCGTGCCTTCAGGCACTAAATACACTTGGAATGTATCAAACGTTACTGGAATTACTGGAAACTCTGATGAATCTAATGGTCAATCAAATGTTTCACAAACTCTTACTAATAATTCAAATACTCCTATCACAGCAATTTATATAGTTACAGCAACTGTTGGTATTGCTCCAAATACGTGTTCTTCTACTTTTACTTTAAATGTTACTGTAAATCCAACACCAAAAATTGCTGACAAAACAGCGACCATTTGTTCAGGAGAAACCTTTAGTATTCAACCAACGGATAATTCACCAACAGAAATCGTTCCAACTAATACGCTTTATAATTGGACTGTTTCGAACACTGCTGGGACAAATGGAGCTTCATCCGTTTCTGTAGATATAAATACAATCAGTCAAAGTATAACACATACGCAAACTAATCCTGTTGTTTTAAATTATATTGTTACAGCAAATTCAGGAGTTGCCCCAACGATTTGTTCTTCAAATTTTACAGCTTTAATAACGGTAAACCCTTTACCCACGTTTAGTCCAACTGCTACATCTCAATGTGAAAAAGACCCTTTGTATATCCAAGCAAATGCAACTAACGTTCAGTCTGTAGCTTGGTCTGGTCCAAACGGATTTACTGCTTCTTCGAATACTGATGACAAAATCACGGTTGTGAGTGCTGCTTCAGCAACGGATAATGGACTTTATTCTGTGGAAGTAATAGACAAAAACAATTGTAAAAACTCCAAATCGGTAACCGTTTCTATTAACTTACTCCCTAACGTTTTTGCCGGAAATGACACAAATATTTGTATAGGTCAATCCGCTATCTTAAAAGCTTCTGGGGCTAGTTCCTATGTGTGGGATAACAATATTCAAAACAACCAATATTTTACACCTTCATTAACAAATACTTATACAGTTACTGGCACAGATAGTAAAGGCTGTAAAAATACAGATGATGTGATTGTATCTGTAAACCCACTTCCTGACTTTAATCTTTCTGTAAACGAACCTTGCGAACAATCGAATCTCGTTTTTTCGGTAGACTTAACCAACAATCCTTCTACGGCTGGTATTTATTCTTCCTCTTGGAATGGACCTAATGGTTTTGCTTCAACGGTGTTAAATCCTTTCATTTCGAATGTTACCAGCGCGGCTACTGGATTGTACAATTTTGAACTTATTGACAATAATAAATGTTCCAAATTTAAATCAATTAACGCTTTGATTAATCTCGTTGATAATATTCAATTTGCTGATCTAAATCCTAAGTGTATTAATGATGATCCTTTTCTACTTCCTGTTCCTAATATCATTGGTGGTACTTGGTCTTCGGATGATAATTCAAGTATACAAAATCCTTACTCAGGACTTTTTGACCCTAAAAAATCAAAACCGGACCAAGAATACAAAGTAGTAGTCACTTACAGTACAAAATCGATTATACCTGCTAGAAAATGTCCTTCTACACTTTCTAAAGTATTATTTGTAAACCCAATTCCAGACAGTACTTTCTATGCTAAAAACCCGGTGATTTGTATCGATGACACACTACACTTAGTCATCAATCAACCGAACAAAAATGTTAACTATACTTGGGATTTAGGAAATGGAAATATTATTAAACTTAACAACCAACAATTAGATTATATCTATCCAAAAGATGGAGATTTTACGATCAAACTTTTAGCT